>NZ_JBVIFS010000022.1:0-128575 GCF_055571215.1 Streptomyces sp. NPDC030995 | reverse complement strand
GGCGGAGAGCCTGGCGGCTCTTGAGTTGGGCCTGACGGCCCAACTCCCGCCTGACGGCGGGAGGATGGTGCAGCGTCATGCCTGGCGGCATGACGGGGGTGTTGGCGAGGGCTGGCGCCCTGACGGGTGCCCTGGGGCGAAAAGGGTTGGGCCTGACGGCCCCAACATTGCTGTCTTTCAACTCCGGCTTAGTGGCTGGAGGGTGGTGATGTGTCATGCCTGGTGGCATGACCGCGTGTTGACGCTGCGCTCCGTCCCTGACGGGACGGGTTGTTTGTGTGGGCCTGCCGGCGCCTTGATGTCATGTGGGTTTATTGGGCAGTGATTTGATTGGGTGTCCTACCCTCGCGGGGAGGTTGAGGGGCCGCTGGCGCAGCGGTGGGTGGTGTTCGGCCGTTCAGGCCCATGGCGGTGATCTGGCCGGGCGCAGGATGTCGTCTTCGCTGTGCCGGCCCCAGAGGTAGTGGTTGAGGCAGAGGTAGACCAAGGCGCGGGCGCGGTGAGGGCCTTCGCGGCGGGTGCCGGAGTAGCGGTCGGCGGCCTGGGCGAGCCAGCGGCACTGGTCGGGGGTGAGGAGCTCACGGCCTGGCAGGCCCACGGCGAAGTTGCCGCTGCCTGCGATGCAGGTCAGCCGCCTTCTAGCGCTACCTGTATCGGTACTCAGCCAACGGATCGATCACTGTGGCGATGGAACGCTGCCACCAGTCCGTGCCGTCGGAGCTACGGCAGCCCAGCTGCACGAGGATCTTGGTAGGGGCAGATCTGCGCTCAATTTCGAAACCTACAAGCGCGGTGGCGCCGACTGCTAAGGGACCGATCTCAATGCTTTCCGGTTGTTCCGTTTGCAGTTCTCCGTCCTGGAACCAGATGACAGTTGGCAGCCCCTGCACCCCATCACCAGACACCGTGGCTGTGACGGAGCTCAGCGCAGATCCGTGCACTTGTCGCAACGTGATGCCACCCGCGTCCCTTCTGTCGTTGACCCGCACGTCCTCCACGGCGAACTGCGGACCGCGGGCTTCCCTGCGTTCCTCTTCCTCACCTTCGATCTGCCGTCGCATCAACGCAGCCTGCTCCTCGGCTGACCGAGCTGCGGCCTTGGCCGTGCGAGCCTCTCCGTACGCGACTGCAGCGGCCCCGACACTCACGACAGCGGTGGCGATCGCGGCAATCAGTTCGCCGTCCATAGCGCCCTTCCGAAGCCAAACCCGCATGGCAGACGCCTCATATTGCAGCGCTTCCGACGGGGGCTGATATCAGTGCACAATCTGTTTCTGCACGGTACGCCTGTTCGTCTAAGCGGAGAGGAGGGCGCCAGCGATCGCTGCCGCCGCTGCGATGCTGGCGACGGCGACGGTTGCCCAGACGGAATCCATGAACGAACCTCCTCGTGCAGGTCGTATGAGGACAGCCTGGTTCCCTGCCCGTCCTACCTCACTCGGACTCCCGCCGAACGAGGCGGCTACGCCGCACGGCACTTCGCTGACCACGCTGCGGGTTGGCAGGGGCACCGACCACGGAGGGCGACGTGGGCAAGCGCTACACGACACTGGCCGTAGCCATACGACGACAGGGCCAAGGGATATCGCAAGGGGTCATGAGTGGATCTTGAGCGCGCGAATGCGCCGGTCAGCACCGCGTCGGAATGCGTAGTTCCCGACCACTCCAAGTGAGGAACGGCGTTCACGCTGCTCATCAGCCGTATGAGATTCCTTCGGTAGCGGGCTTCGGGCGGCCCGCTTGCACCAGGTGGCGGAGCTGTGCGGAGGCCCCGGATGCGCACGGGCGCGCTCTCTGATCACCTGGGTTACGTACGCATGCGGGCCAGCAGAGGCACCAACCGTGCTGACCCCCGACCGTCCGGGTGCCCGGGATGACGGGGGCACCCCAGTGCCGAGCACAATCAGCGCGGGCGATCACGAACGACTCCCCCGGAAGGGATGCCATGGCCGAGGCCGAACCTTTTAGACGTCTGATCGTCTGCTGTGACGGCACATGGAACATCGCCGACCAGCCCAACGCTACGAACGTCACCAAGGTCGCCATGTCCATCCCCAAGAACGCCGCCGGGGTAGAGCAGCGCGTGTACTACCGCCAAGGTGTCGGCGCAAGCCGAGGAACGCGCCTGCGGGGCGGCGCGGTCGGCAGGGGACTGTCCGCCAATGTCCTGCACGCCTACGACTGGCTCGTCCGCACCTACAAGCCCGGCGACAAGCTGTACCTGTTCGGCTTCAGCAGGGGAGCGTTCACTGTACGCAGCCTGGCCGGCCTGGTGCGCAACTGCGGCATCCTGCCCCAAGAGCACACCAGCAGGATCGAGGAAGCGTGGGACCTGTACCGCAGCGGGAGGAAGAAAAAGAAGCCGACCGGCGCGGCCTCCATCTTGTTCCGCCAGACATACGGCGCACAGGAGACGGGGATTCATTTCATCGGGGTGTGGGACACGGTCGGTGCCCTTGGGATCCCGGGTCCCCGGTGGCTGCCGCGCCGGCACGCCTTCCATGACACCAAGCTGAGCAGCACGGTGAAGGGAGCCTTCCACGCGCTGGCCATCGATGAGCAGCGGCGACGGTTCCGTCCTACGCTGTGGCATCAGCAGCCCGGTGCCGCCGAGAAGGGCCAGGAACTCAAGCAGGTGTGGTTCGCTGGAGTGCACACAGACGTCGGCGGCGGCTACCCGGAGAAGGGACTGTCCGATATCACACTGCTGTGGATGATCCACCAGGCCCACAGATACGGGCTGCGGTTCGGCCCCAGGGAGGGCGAGCTGCGCGAGATGCCCCCGGAAAGCAGCACCTTCCAGGTGCCGCCCGAGCCCGACAGCAGGGGCGAGATCCACAAGTCACGCAAGGGCTTCTACCGACTGGCCCCGCGGTTGCACCGGCCCATCGGAAAGGCCGCGAACAAACAACGTCTTCTCGACGGATGCGAATACCTCTCACAAACCGCCAACGACCGTTACGACGAAGATGCGTCCTACCAACCGCGCAAAGGCCCGCGCAGGCTTCACGACTATCTCACTCAGGACAACGTAAACCTCGAACCTGTGCCCCTGACCGTCGACGACGCACGCCCGCCGCCCCCCAACCGCTGGGCCGTCGAGCAGACTCGGGCCGGCGGGCCGGGCAATCCGGCAACCGGGGCCGTCGTCCACGAAGAGGGGTGCAAGGCTGCCCCCGCCGGCGGCCCGGAACTCGACCTCGACGAGGCCCTCGCCGCCCTCACCCGCCCCGGCGCCCGCGCCTGCCAGGAGTGCGCCGCCGCCGAGGTCCTCACCCGCCTGTAGGCAGTACCGCCACGGGGCCGCGCCCATCCACGGCTGAGGGCACGCAGCAGGCAGGGCCCGGACGGTGGGATCCGTCCGCGGCCTGCCGAGGCGTCCTGCTAGGCCCGGTTCTTCACGTCTCGTACTTCAGGCGGGCACGCTATCGGGGGCAGAGCCCACCACGGGATACCCCAGGGCATCACTCTCAGGTACAGACACCTGGCCGTAGCTATACGAGAACCGGGCCGGAACCACCAGGCCGAGCGGATGCCATTCCCTCGGCCTGGCCCCTGCCTAGATCTAGGTTACTTGTAACAGACCAGCCCCCCCTCCCCTGCCCGCGGTATACCAAGGTCCGGTGCCCAGGGGTACGGCGCGGGGCGGGGCCGGGGCCGCCGGGATGAGTGGGTGGTAGGGCTGTCTGTTACAGATAACTTAATGGTGAGAGGGTGCGGGATAGGGTTCGGGGGGCGCGGCGCGCAGGGCACCGGTCCACGGTTCCAGGGGGGACCCGTTGCGTTTCGAGGTGCTGTCCCAGTCCGACTGGCACATCCCGACCGGGGATGGCCCGCCCGGCTACATCCTCGTCCCCGACAACTGGAACGACTACGGCTACCGCACCAGCTACGACCTCTGGTACCGCGACCACGAAGGCGCCCGACTCCTCGGCCGGGTCAAGATCGCACACGCCGACCAGGAATCCGGCCCCAGCCCCTTGCCTTCCGGGACCTTCGATTCCCTCCTCTATGTGGGCGACGGACGATGGTTCTCGCTCGGCCAGGACGACGTGTACTACGACAACGTCAGGAAGTTCAGCCCTTACGCCGCCAGCATCCACGGCCTACTGAACGACCTCGCCTTCTCTTGCGACCCCGAGGCCACCCCCGGCTGGGTCGGAGAAACACTCGACACCGCCCTCCGCTACGAGGTGACGACCGTCTCCCTGCTCCGTACCGTCGAGGAACAGAGCGTCCGGGGTCAGTTCCATCGCATTGCCATGGGCGGCCCCCGACTGACGGCCTACCAGTTCGACTACACCCCCGGCCCCGAGGCAGATCCGCTGGAGTTCAGAGTCCGCCCCGGCTCCAACCCGCCCAGCAACATCCACGTGCTCATCGGGCGCAACGGAGTCGGCAAAACCACGTTGCTACGCAACCTGGCACAGGCTGTGGTCGACCCAGATCACCCGGGCACCGTCGGGTCAATCCTCCTCGTCCCCGCAGACAACCCCGCGGACGAGAAAGGCTTCGTCAACGTCGCGTCCGTCACCTTCAGCGCATTCGACCGGTTCGTCGGCACAACAGGCGACGTCACACAGGGAGCCGCCAGCCACGTCTACATCGGCCTCAACAACGCCGGAAGCACCCCCAGCCCCAAGTCCGACCGGCGCCTGGCAGAAGAGTTCAAGGACTCGCTCCGGGAAGTGCTGGCGTCCCAGCAGGCAGTTCTCTGGTTTCGCTGCCTTACTCTGCTGAGCCGCGATCCGCACATCGCCAACCTCCCCATCCGCGAACTCGCCGGGCACCTGATGAGCGCGCCCACCGAAGAAAAGGAGCAGGAGCTCCTCAGAGTCTTTGACGAGCTCAGCTCGGGCCACGCGATCGTCCTCCTGACCATCACCAAGCTCGTCCAGCACGTCGCGGAGCAGTCTCTCGTCCTCATCGACGAGCCCGAATCCCACCTACACCCGCCCCTGCTCGCCTCGTTCATCCAGACGCTGTCGTTCCTCCTCACCAGCCGCAACGGCGTCGCCTTGATCGCCACCCACTCCCCTGTCGTGCTCCAGGAAGTCCCCCGCGCCTGCGTGCTGAAGCTCAGCAGGTGGGGCCGCCTGCAGGCTGAACGGCCCAGCATCGAGACCTACGGGGAGAACGTCGGCGTCCTCACCCACGAGATCTTCGGCCTGGAAGTACGAGAGTCCAGCTTCCACGCCGCCATCCAGCAGGCGGTCTCCGGACTAGACACCTACCAGGAAGTCCTGGAGCACTTCGACCAACAGCTCGGCAGCGAGGCCAAAGCCCTCGTCCGCATCCTGCTGGCCAACAAGGCTGCGGACGAGGAGGAGAGCGACTGATGTGGCCCCTGCCCCGGCCCGGCCACGGCGCCCGCGCCAGCTACGAGACCTGCATCTCCCTGACAAGGGAAATGGGCGCTGAGAAGCGGCGTACCCGCCTGACCGAAGCCACTGACGGCATCGAAGAAGCCGGAAGGCAGTTCCGGCAAGCCGCCGACGCCAAGACCCTGCACACCCTGAAGTCCGAGAACTTCCAGGTGCCCGGCATCGCAAAGGGCGAGAAGGTCGTCACCTGGCTCTACGACTACGGCATGCTCGGCCCCGGCCGCGACATCTACAACGCACTGATGAGAGCCCCCGACAACGAACGCTGCCCCCTGTGCGGGGCCGGCAGAGTCAAACAGCTCGACCACTTCATGCCCAAGGCCCACTTCCCCGCCCTGTGCGTGGACCCGCTCAACCTCGTCCCAGCCTGCTCGGACTGCAACAAAACGAAGGGCGACACGCAGGCCGTCACCGCGGAACAGACCCCCCTGCACCCTTACCTCGACAACATAGACGGGGAAGCGTGGCTCGCCGCGAAAGTGATCCACGAGGAGGGCTCCGTACGATTGAACTTCTACGTCTCCCCTCCCCCCAGCTGGGACCGCCTACTCACCGCCCGCGCCCGCCACCACTTCAAGCTGTACGACCTCCGAACGACCTACGCCCTCCAGGCAAGCTGGTTCATCGGCGAGATCCGCGGCCAGCTCCCACCCCTCCTGGCCTCCGCCGACGGAGCGAACGTCGTCCGCGCACACCTCCGCGCCGGCGCGGAAGGCGCTCTGAAGAACCGCCCCAACAGCTGGATCGGCGTCACCTACCGCAGCCTGGCCGACGACTCCACCTTCTGCGAGGGCTCGTTCGGCAGCTGAGCGCAGTCTTACGGAACAGAGAAGGGGCCTTCCGTGGATGCCTGGGTGAGCCGGGGTCCGGAGGAGAAGTGCGGAGCACGGCGCGGGGCCCCGCGACCTGCGGCCGGTGGGGGCTGAGGACGGCCTGTCTGTTCCGTAAAGTACGAGGCGGGCGCCGACCCCGCAGGTCGTGGGTACGGCGCGGGCCGTACCCGCACCCTGGGAGCGGGGGTGTAGGGACCTGTGCCCATCGGGCCGACGGTGAACGCCGCCGACACCCAACGGTCCCCGGCCTCGCCCTCATCCACGTACTGGGGCATAGCCGGAGAAAGGCACCAAAGGGGCAATGAGATGATCTTGAAGCCCTGAACATGCTCAAGCCGGTGGGCCCGTAGGCCCGCAGGTTCTACTCTCAGCGGAGCCGTCCTGGCGGCTTCCCCCCGTGCCGCTGGGACCCACCTCAACACCGATGTCGCTGGCCCGCTCCCGGCACGCCTCCGTACGGTCCTTCGAACGGTATGCCCGCCCCGGCGTCGACGCGGTCGCGCAGCATGCCACCGAACGCGGCCCCGCCGCCCACCGGAAACACCACCAACCCCAAGATCAACTCTTGGCGGCTTTTGGCCTCACCTTGGCGACATCCCAAGGACGGCCAAGATGTCTCCGTACTCGGCTTCGTACGCAGCCCAGGGCGGAGCTGGGTGAATCGCCAGGCGTCCAAAGAGGCTGGCCTCTCGTAGCCCCCCCCAGGCGCCACCCTCATTGCCGGCCCTGTTCTCGTATAGCTACGGCGACCTGGCATGTAGTGCCGTGTGACCTCAAGATCCGGATGCTGGGAGGGTCCGATCGGCGGCCTCATGTGGTGGGCCGCCTGGTCTATCGAACGAGCTCAGCGGGGACGGGTCGTGACGGTCATGGAAGGCGACCCCGGTCCCCGGGAACGCTCGTACGGCCGGGTGGCCCTCCGCTCCTACGCAAAGGCGCGGTTCCACTGGCGTCGGCGGTGCGCCTGCGTGCGATGGGGTTGGTCGCCGGGCTTGATTGTCACTTATGTGGAGACGTCTCGTCCGAGCCCTCGCCCTCGTGCTATTCCTCCTGGCCGCCACTCTCGCGGCGGTGCCCGCCGACACAGTCGCGCAGCAGACGTGCAAGGCGGCCGACGGCCACCTACGGGCGGGCTCTCTGGACCGGGCGAAAAACTTGTACGAGTCGGTGAAGGCGAGCGACGGCGACCAGCAGTGTGCAGTGAACGGCCTCCAGCTGCTGGCCAAGGCCCGCCAGGACGCGGTGAAGCTCGTCACGGCCGGTCAGCTCCTGATCCGCTCCGGAGACCTCACGGGGGCCGCGGGCAAGTTCAACGCCGCCCTTCGTCTTGATGCTGCGAACGTCGCCGCGGGCGCCGGAATCGCGCGCGTCTCGGACCTTATGAGCCGCCCTCTGCCTACGGCGGTTTCGAACGGCGATCGTTTCTACAGGGACTGGGCGCTCCCCCTTGGACGCCTTGTCGTGCTCGCTGTGATCGGGTTGTTGGTCTTCTACGCCCTAGCCGGCCTGTCCTCACGATGGTTGGTGAAGGTGGAAGCGGTCGCCTGGCCGGTGTGGATCCGGCGCACCACCGGCAGCCTCGGCGCATTTCTGTTGTTCGCGGCAGCGGTCATGGCGCCGCTGTTCGCCATGTTCAGCCCTTTCAAACCGACCTGGACGCAGTGCTGGATCGGAGTGGTGGTGCTCGCGGTGGTCGGCTTGGGGGCAGCAGGTCTCGTGTTCCTGGGCGCACGCAGGGATGCGTGGGAGCGGTGGCGCGCGCTTCTCCTCGCCCTGGGCATCGTCACGGTGGCCGGGCTCCTCTCGGTCCTGCTGGCCTCCGCGCTCAGTTACGACGTACGGCTCATGTTCGTGCACATCGCCCTCACAGCGATCGGTGTGCTCCTGACGGCGGCGGCGTTCGGCCAAAACCTGCGCCTCCAAGTCGAGGTCCAACAGTCCGACGGAAGCGTGAACGCCTCGTCCTCCGACTACCTGCTGGCCAGGATGAAGGGCCTCGGCACCGAGACCCCGCAGTCCCTGCACAAGACCACGTCCACACCAGGGAACACACCGCTCAGTCAAATCCCCGTCGAAGAGCTCAGCGTCCTACCAGCGGGAAAGGTCGTAGGAACCCTGACCCGCTTGTTCTTCGCACTCAGACCCGATCTCACCTGGCGTGCCAGGGCCACACTCGTGGATGAAAACCGCCTCGCCATCACCCTCTCCCGCAACGGACAGCATGCTGCCAGTCAGGTATTCAGCCGACCGGACCTGAGGCTCCCCGAGGATGACGACGACAAGGACCGAGTCAAGGCACAGATGCTCACCGGCGCCGCCGCCTTCATCCTGGTGCAGCTGAGCGCGGTTCACGAAGAGCTCCGGGACGGCCTCTACGGCGCCCGCCAGTGGCGAAGCGTCGCCCTGCAGGTGATCGCGAGCAGCAAGTCGCTGCTCGCCGATGACGAAAAGCGAATGGCCACGCAGGTGCGTCTCCTTGCCAGAGCCGTCAATGAGGACCCCGACAACGAACTGGCGCGGTTCGAGTACCTGTGGGCTGCCTACGGGCACAAGCCCTACGAGAACACGGATTTTGGCGCGTTCGCCCGCACCCTCGATGACCAGTACGACCGTTTCCAGATCTCGAAGGTCTCCGACGACCAAGAGGCATGGATGCCGCTGAAGATTCGGATCCTCTACAGCAGCGCCACGCAGTGGCTCAACGCCTACGTGCACGGCGGCGCCAATGACGCAGAGCGCGCCGCAATGATGAAGAGTGCCCGGAAGTCCACGATTGAACTCGACCGTCTGTGCGATGCAGAAGTAGTCTCCTGGAAGGGGAAGGAGCTACAGCGCCAGCAAGCAGCGATGCACCCCCACGCCCGTAATCTCCTGGCATGCCTTGACACACTGCAGGAGAGCACCGAGTCCGGGGAGACCACGGCACAGCACTCCCACGAGGGTTCGCCTGCTACACCACGCTTGGCCTACGACCACGCCTGCCTGCACATGTTCACCGCGCGGCGTGGGAATCTAGGGGAAGAAGCCCGCCGGCAGCAGCACGAGTACGCAATCGAGGACCTTCGGTGCGCCCTCGTCACCGAAGACGACAAAGCGGACGCTCAAGGCGACCCATGCTTCGCGGAGCTCCAGTCGAACACACACTTTCGGGAACTGGTCGGTATGCAGCCGACTGCGGCCGCCGCGACACCGACAGGCGGGACCGCATAGCGTGCCAGCGCGCACCGCAGGCGACCCGGGAGGCATTCGGCGCTGTCCGCACCTCCATCCCGCGACGATCGAAGGCTCCCGGCATTGGCACCGGTTAGCCCGCATCGTCGCTCCGTAGTAGATCCGGCATTTACTGCGGCCCATCCTGATGGTGACGGGCTGCCAGGCGTCAGGAGTGCCCGATAAGCCGACCTCGAAGCGGAACCATTGCTACCGATAACCGCTATACCGCTGGCTCTTGCTACTACCACGGCCCAAGCGTCACGCAGCGCTACATGTCCGTTGGGCGTAGCTATACGAGAACAGGGCCGTGATCCCCGCGAGTTCGCGGAAACTGAAGGGTTCCCGGCGGGAACCCGAGGCTCACTGCCACCGTTCTCCGCGATCGACCCGTGGGTTCGCTGTGAACCGGCTGAGCTGGCGAAACCTCGGAGGCGTTGCAGTGCCGGTGCTGGCCAGGGCCATCCGCCTGTGAAAATCTTGTCGCCGCAGTGTGCCGAGACCCGGCAGGGTGGCTCCATGGACGTGGAACTCATAGCTGTCACCGTCGATCACAAGCACGTGCTGACGAACCTGCTGCAGCTGCACTTGCACGACTTCTCCGAGATTCGACCGGCGGAGCTGTCCTCGGACGGCACATTCGACTACCCCTGGCTGAACAGCTACTTCAACGCTCCGGAACGCGAGGCTTACCTGATCACCTCCGCGGGCCAGCTCGCGGGCTTCGCCATGATCCGTTCTGACGTCGAGAACGATGAGGGGGTTTGGAACGTCAGCGAGTTCTTCGTCGTGCGCGGTCATCGCCGCCGCGGAGTGGCGAGAGAAGCAGCAAGGCAGTTGTTCAGGCAGCATCCGGGGGTGTGGACGCTCGCCTATCTGCACCACAATGCCCCCGCCGCCCGGTTGTGGCCAGCAGTGACTGAAGGCGTCGCCGACCGCCCTGTGATCCGAGTCGATCAGTATCCGCCTGCGGTACCGGCTGCGACGGCCAACCTGTCCTTCCACGTTTCGGGGAATTCGGGGAAGGCGGGGCGGCGAGGTGTCGACTCAGCGCACTGCCCGGCAGGCTCATGAGGGACACGCGTCGGCCTCAAGAAGTTGCCGTGCTGAGTCCGCGTAGCGGATGGCGGTCTTCTCGTCCATGCCGAAGACGAGGGCGAGGTGGAGCAGGTCGGCACCGTGGGTGAGGGCCTCTTCGAGCTGGCGGTCGACACGGAGCCGTTCGAGCGTGGCTGTGAGGTTGCGGGTGGCCCTAGTGGTCCAGAGCTTGCCGGCCGGGCCGAGTTCGACGGCGGTCTTCTGGGTGATCAGCAGGTGGGGGTTGGCTGTGTTCGGCCAGCGGTTGCGGCGGTGGTCGAGCCAGTCCAGGACGGCACGGTGGGTGAGGTCATCGAGCGGGCGGACGTGGCCGCCGACGGTGATGCGCCTGTTGCCCAGGTCGACGTCCTCCAACTGCATGGTGCGGATCGTCTTCGGCCGTGCCGCGTGGACGGCGGCCAAGGCGACGATGAGCCGGATATCCGGGGTGGTGGCCGTGGCGATGGCCTCGTCGATGTCCGCCTGGGCGAGGGCTTGGAGGACGCCACCGGTCTGTCGGGGGACACGGATGCGGATCGTGGGGTTGCGGAAGATCTGGCCGTTCTTCTTCGCGTGCCGGAACAGTGACCGCAGCGCGACGATCCGGCTCTCGCGCTGTTTGCCGGTGACAGCGTCCCGGGCCGCGATGATGTCCTCCCGGGTGACCTCTCGCAGGTGGTCGTAGCGGCTGGACCACTCCAGCAGCACGGGCTGGATCTCACCCAGGTAGGCCCATGCCGTGTGCCGGGAGCGAGGCTCGGACCGCGGGCCACCGTCGAGGAGAGTGCGAACCCAGGCTTCGACGGCGCGATGGATGCCCGGAGGCGTCCCGCCGAGTTTTCGCTCCAACCATCGCTCGACTGCGGGGGCCCTGTCGTCGGCGAACAGGCCGAGACGGTCGAGAACTTCGGCGGTCCGCACGACGGGAAGCCCACGGACGCGCAGGGCCGGGAAAAGCTCGGAGTACCGGATCGACTCACCTTCGCGGAAGCCGGACAGCACGATGACCAGGGCTCGGTTCACGTCACTGGTGATCCAGCGGCTCCAGCCGCGGGCCTCTCCCAGCGCCCGGGCAGCCTGCCGGGCCCGGACCAGCCACGGATTGGCCAGGTCGGCATGGAGTTCCCGGTCGAACCGGCGGAAGTCCCGAGTGACGGTGAACAACGTCAGCTGCGTCGATGCCGTGGTCACGCGATGCGGTTCGGGAAGCCGCGGCATCTTCAGCACGCGTCGCCCGGCCTTGCCGACCCGCGGCCCGCCGCTTTTGGGCCGCTGGAGGTTCGCAAAGAAGAGTTGCTGGCAGGTCACCTGCCGCAGGTACGGCTCGATCACCGAAGCTTTGCCGCTGGCTTTGATCGCCCAGGTCGCCTGAGCCCGGCAGAGACGGCAGTAGCCGTATTTGCCATCGGCCGGGACCTGCCGTCGGCAGCCGACGCATTCGCCGACGGCGTGTTGCTGGCCGTATGTGTAGCAGCCGCGGCAGAACCGGCCGGGCAGCTGCCCCCAGGCGAAGCAGCCTGAGCAGGAGGCTGCCGGCTTGCTGTCGCTGATCTTCCCCATGGTGGTGGTGACCAGGTCACATCGGAGGCAGCGAACGGCCGTCGCGGCGCTTGGGCACGACGGCCGGGACCACCACCGAGCCAGTCGTGGCCTCCTGGACGCCAGCCTGCTGACCTGGGAGCCGGACCTTCCCGGGCTCGGGAATCAGCAGATCGCCGACCTCACAGCCGAGCACGACGCAGATCACGTCCAGGTCCTCCAGCTTGAGGGAGATCGGCTGGCCGGACCACAGGCCGGACATCTTCCCGGCCGAGATCACCAAGCCGTGTTCGGCCAGGCTCCGCTGGAGTTCGGACGCCTTCCAGATGCCTTTGTTCGCGGCAGTCAGCCGCAGGTTCCACTTCATCCCATCAGTCCTTCCAGCCGCTTCGCGGCCCGCTGCTGCCCGGACACCCAGGCGTCCTCGACCCGGGTCTGCTGGACGTGGATGTACCGCATCGTGGTGGCGATCCAGGAGTGTCTGAGGACCTCCTGGATACCGAGCAGATCAAGACCCCCGAGGTAGAGCTCGGACGCGCAGAAGTGCCGCAGGACGTGCGGCGTGAGCGTGTCGGCCCAGCCGGGCAGATGGGCTTTCGCTGCGGCCGCCAGGCCGTTGCGCAAGGCGTCGTCGCCGACGCGGCGCGAGGAGCCGTCGGTGTTCTTGCGCTCGGACGGGAACAGTGGGGCGCCGGGTCGGGTGTGGTCGTCGTCGAACTGGCCCCAGACGTCCTCAATGAACCAGCGCAGCGTGCGGTCGGCGCCGTTGATCAGCGGCACCATCCGTTCGCGTGGGCCCGAGCCGCGGGTGCCCTTGCCGTGGCGCACGTGGAGCTTGCCGAAGCGGCCCAGCTCCCACTTGATGTCGGTCAGGTCGAGCTTGCATGCCTCGCTCACCCTGAGTCCGACCTGGGACATCAGTTTCGATGCGGTGTAGTTCCGCGCGGTCGGGGCGAACTTGCGGCAGGTCGCCAGCCCGCCGCCCCAGCCGGTGAACAGTATCTTGATTTCCGGCTCGGTCGGCGGGATCCGCAAAGCCGCGTCCTTGGATCCCCGCGGCCGGTTCATCTCGTCGATCGGCCACTCGACGACACGCCCGGTCATCCGATGGATCTCGACCTTGTGCCGCAGCTCCAGGAACAGGAAGTACGTGGTCAGCGCCTGCGCGCGGGCCAGCCGGGTGCCGCTCGGCGAGCCCCGCAGTACCTTCCCGAAGTACCCGTCGGCGTCGGCCGGTTCCATGTCCCACAGCGGCCGGCCCAACCAGGCCCGTATCTGGTCCAGGTGCCCGACGTCCCCACGGATGGTGCCGTCCGCAAGCCCCGCCGAAGCCCGCGCGAGGACGAACCCGGCGAGCACGTCGGTCTCGAACTGCTCCAGTTCCTCCGCCGAGACCGGATCGCGGAACTCGCGCAGGTCGCGTACTGCCGCCAGCGCCAACCCGAGCCTCCTCGCCTTCACCCCGATCACGGATCGATCGGACGAAGTGAGAACGCTTCAAGAATCCTGAAGTTACGTCACCGGCTTGAAAAGCACCCCAAGGAGACAGAACGCCCTGGCCACGGGGACAAGGAATCAGCAGGGCTCAGGGGAACTCGCGGAATGTCGCACAATCCGGCGGCCGTTGTACGCCGATGACGTACGACGGCGAGAACCAGGAGCACGTGATCGAGCGGCCTGCCGCGCGCCTCCCGGCGGCGGTACGGTAGCCCCCGGCCGCCGCGTCGGCCTGACTCCAAGCCGCGCCCCGCCCATGCCGGGGACGGCGACTGAGGACAAGGGGCACCGCCTCGCGCGCAGCAGCACCCTTCCATCCGTGGCCTGTTGCCCGTGGCGGGGAGGCATGGGGGACACCCCGCCGGTCGGGAGACCACGATGACCGCCGACAAGCTCGCGAAGCGCGCCGCCCGCGACCTCGCCGCCCGAGAGGGCATCTCGTACACCGCTGCGCGCCGGCGCCTCGGCGAGGCCGAGGACCGCCAGGAGCCGGAGCCGCCGCGCGTCGTCAGGATCACCAGCCACCCATGCCCGGCGGGCTGCGACGGGTCGGGCCACCCGGGGACCGTGTGCTGGTCCTGGCGGCCGGAGGACTCCCGGAACATGGCGCGGTAGGCGGTGCTGCGCTCCGCCGACCTCCCGGACGGCCGCGCGAAGCAGGTGGCACAGCGGGCCAAGGACCCCGAGGTCCGGACGTCGAACTCGGCGCGGTGGGGTCACTTCCACGGGTGGGAGGCGCGGTGGCTGCTGGCCCTGGTGTACGCGATGTTGACCGCCCAGCGGCCGGAGCTGCGCCCCGACCCGGCGCGGCTGCGGGCCGCGGTCGAGGCGGACGACCTGGAGGCGGTCGACGCAGCCATGGAGCCGTTGAACCGGGCTGCGGCCCGGCTGCTCACGAAGGACTCCGAGCGGTGGTGGCGGGAGGTCAAGCCCCAGTTGGACGCGTACGCGGCCGCCGTGGTCGCTGACGACACTACCCGTCCGCCTGGCATGAGGTCGAGGCCAGCGCCGTGGTGTGGCGCCTGGTGGAGCGGTGGAGGAAGGCGTGGGAGACGACGGAGCACAACATGCACGGCTCCTGGAGGCGCCGGGCGTGATGTGGCCGGCGCCCAAGGGCAGCTTGGACGCGCTCCTGGTTGCCCGGCACGGCGGGCACGCCCCGCACTCCCGGGCGGGCGGCTGACCTACGGGCGCCCGGCCCTGGTCTCCGCGGCCGAGTGGGCGGAGGCTGGGCCGCCCGTCGCCTAGCTCGTGCAGGAGCTGGTGCCGGGCAACCACGCCAACACTGAACGCCGCCGGAACCCCGGAACAAACGCTGTCGGTTGAAGTGAACGAAGCCAGAAACCCCTTCGTCGTATCGGGATGGGGCGCGATGGGGGTCTCACTTGAGCGGCATCGTTTGCCGACGTGCCGTGGCTATTCGCGGCCGACTGCTCGGGGTGGCCGGGGCGGTTGAATCCCCATGGCTGTCAACGTGTGCTGGCGTTCAGGGGTAAGACGGCTCCACCGGCGTCGGATGTTGCTGAGCCATTGTCCGAGGCGTACCGCTTCGGTCGGGAGGTCCTCGATGTGGCGCTGGGGAACGTTGAGGTGGCCTTCTCGCGCCAGGAAGGATTTCGCTGCATCAAGTCCGTGTTGGAAGCCCTGTTCTCGGGCGGAGAGCGGAGACTCTTGCGCTGGCGGAGCTGGCGCGCCAGCGGTGTGTAGGCCCAGGCCGGCCAGCAGTCGGAGCTGGTCGGGGTGGGCGGGCGGCCTGTTCTTCTGGGTTGTAAGCCACTCCCCCAGGCGGATCCCGTCGTCGGTCACATAGGCGCGCGGGATATGGGCGAGGGTGTGGCCGGCCTCGTGATGGCGGCGGGCAGCGTCGTAGGTGCGTTGCCAGGTAAGGGGCCAGGACGGGTTCCAGTGGGGATCGAGGTCCTCGAGGGCTTTGGTGCGGGCGGGCGTGAGCTGGTCGGCTCGTTTGCGCTGGGTGGCGAGCCAGCGGCCGAGGGCGAAGCCGGAGTCATGGTGGTCGACGGGGACGGCGAGGTGGCCGTGAAGTGCCGCGTAGGCGGCGGCGTGGGCGTAGCCGCGGTCCCAGGTCTGTTGGCGGGGGTTCCAGATGATGTCGAGGCGGTCTAGGGCGGCGGTGCGGGCGATGTCGAGGGCGCCGGTGGTGTGGAGGTGGCGTTGCCAGGTGAGCCAGCGGCCCAGCGGGTAGCCGGTGTCGTCTTCGTGGGTCTGGGGGATGTCGAGGTGGTGGTGGGTGCGGTGGTAGCGGCGGGCTGCGGTGAGGCCGCGGCGCCATTCGGCGCTCTTTGGGTTGAGGACGCGCAGGGTGAGGGCGAGAGCGACTTCTTCTTCGCGGTTGGGGCGGTCGAAGCGGAGCCAGGCGCCGGGGTCGTCGTTGCCGAGGGTGGGGCGGTGGGTGCGGGGGTCGGCGAGGCGGGCGGTGAGGCGGGCGTCGTGGGCGCGCAAGGCTTGGATGGTGCGCCACAGGGGTGTGTAGGCGTCGGCGCCCAGGAGGTCGTCGGGGTCTTCGTCTGGGGTGAGGTAGACGGGGACGATCAGGGTGGCTTTCTTGCCTGCTCCGGGGGGTTGGCGCAGGGCGCGGCCGACGGCTTGGACGGTATCGATGGGGCTGTTCTTGGGGTCGGCGAAGACGACGGCGTCGATGGTGGGGACGTCGATGCCTTCTCCCAGGACGCGGGCGTTGGCGAGGACGGCGGGCTGGTCGGGATGGGTGTGGGCGGCGAAGTCGAGGAGGATGCGGCGGCGGATGCGGGGCGGGTGTGTGCCGCTGATCCACTGGGACCACAGGCCTGGGGGCTGGAGGTGGGTGGGGAGGGCTGTGGCGGTGTCGGGGAGGGTAGCGGCGAAGGCGCGGGCGTCGGCGACGCGGTGGTGGAAGGTCAGGACGCGGCGGAGCTGGTGGTCGTGGATGGCTCTGAGGACGGCGACCTGGCGGCCTGCCAGGCGCAGGCCGTCGACGCCGGCGCCGGGGCCGGTGGCGAGCCAGTTGCGCAGGTCGGTGTCGTCGACGACGGGGACGAGGATCTGGTAGTCGGCGAGGAGGCCGAGGTCGATAGCGTCGGAGAGGGTGAGCCGGTAGGCGACGGGGCCGAAGAGGTTCTCGTCGTCCATGGAGGCGACGGGGTCCTCGGCACGGTCGTTGTCGGGGTCCCAGACGCGGGGGGTTGCGGTGAGGTAGAGGCGGCGGGCGGCGGGGATCTGGTCGTTGTGGTGGATCGCGGCCCAGGCTTTGCCGAGGCGGCCGGCGGTGCGGTGGGCCTCGTCGACCACGATCAGGTCCCAGCCGGGCAGGTGGTGGCTGTGGTGGGCTGCCAGGAGGGTGGGCAGGGAGGCGTAGGTGGCGTAGACGGTGACCGGTCCGTCCCCGGCGGGGGTGAGTGCGGTGAGTTCGGCCGGGGAGGTGGTCATGGGGAGGTCGCCGGCCGAGGCGTGATCGATGGCCTGGCGGGCGGAGCAGACTGCGACCGTACGGCCTGCGCGTCCCGCTGCATGCCAGGATCTGACGGTCTGGGAGAGCAGGTCCAGCGTCGGGACGAGCACGAGGACGCGGCCGCGGGCGGCGAGGCGGCTGGCGGTCCGGGCGGCGATCAGGGTTTTGCCCGTGCCGCAAGCCGCCACCACGCTGGCGCGCGCGTGGGTGCGCAGCGTTCGGACGGCCGCGGTGACCGCTTCCCTTTGATGCGGGCGCAGTTCGATGTCAGCAGTGGCCATGAGAGTGCGCTCTCAGCAGGGCGGGTGGGGCGGTGTCATTCTCGCACCGGGCGGAGGGTGTCATTGTGCTGCTTCGGTCAACTGGACGAGGGTTGAGCCGGTGGTGGTTTTGCGGACGTGGAGGCGGTGGGTGATGCGTCGGCGTAGTTCGGGGACGTGGCTGATGACGCCGACTGTGCGGTCGTGGGCGCGCAGGGAGTCCAGGACGTCGAGGACCTTGTGGAGGGTGTCCTCGTCGAGGGTGCCGAACCCTTCGTCGATGAAGAGGGTGTCGAGGGCTTGGCTGCCTGATTCTGCGGTGACGACGTCGGCCAGGCCGAGGGCGAGGGAGAGGGAGGCGAAGAAGGATTCGCCGCCGGAGAGGGTATCGGTGTCGCGGTCCTTCCCTGTCCAGGCGTCGGTGATCTTCAGGCCGAGGCCGGAGCGGGCGCCGTGCGAGGCCCGGTCGTCGGAGTGGACGAGGGTGTAGCGGTGTTCTGACATGCGGGTGAGGCGGGTATTGGCCGCGGCGACGACTTCTTCGAGGCGGGCAGCCAGGACGTAGGCCTCGAGCTGCATGCGGAGCTGGTTGCTGGGCGAGGTGCCGTTGACCAGACCATGGAGGTGGTCGGCGGTGCGGTAGGCGTGTTCGAGGGGTTTGAGGGTCTTGATGTGGGTCGTGAGCTGGGCGAGGAGGCCCGCGAGGGCACGGGCGCGTTCGGCGGCGTGTGCGGCCTGGGCGGCGGCACGGGTGTGACGGGTGGTGGCAGCGTCGAGTTGCGCAATGGCTTCCTCGACGTTGGCGGGCGGCATAGCCGCGGCCGCGGCGAGGTCAGGTTCTTGCAGGCGTGCGGTGGCTACGGCGCGCTGTTCGCGCCACTGGTTGATCTCTTCTTCCAGGGTACGGATCTCGTCGTCGGTGCGCCGTGCTTGTGTGGCGGTGTCGAGGGAGTCGAAGCCGGCCGAACGGGCGGCGTGCTCTGCCTGCTGTGTCGCCTCTTCGTGTTCAGCGGCCGTGCGCACGGTGGCGCTGGAGTGTTCGGCTGCGGTGGTGAGGCGGTCGGCTGCCTGCGTGAGTTGGGCGATGCGAAGGGTGAGGGTGGGGGCTTCGGCTCGGGCGCTGGCGATCTTTTGGTCTAGGTCCTGGAGCTGGGTGGCGCGACCGTCGTAGGCGGCGTCGGCTGCGGCGAGCCTGGTGGCTGCGGCAGTTCGGGCGCTGTCGGTCTGGGTGTGCTGTCGTTCCAGGGCGTCGAGTTCCTCGGTTGCCGGGCCGCCGTCGGCTGCGGCGTCGAGGGCTGCTGCCAGGTGGGTTCGAAGCGTGGTGTGTTCGCTGGTGAGGTCAGCCAGGGCAGTGTCTCCGCCCGCCTCGCCGCGGGCTGCCGCCGCCTGCTCGAGGAGTTGTTGCAATGCGTCCTGGAGAGTCCGCTGAGTGTCTTGGGCTCGGGTGTGGCGGGTTTCGGCAGCTTTTTCGTCGGCGGCTGTGGGCTGGTCGGGGTGCGGGGCGGCTGGGTTCGGATGGATGGGTGAACCGCAGACTACGCAGGGTTCGCCGTCGGTGAGTCGGAGGGCGAGTTCGGCGGCCATGCCGTCCGTACGCCTGCGCCGGATGTCGAGGTGTTCCCGCGCAGCCTCACTCGTCGCGGTCTCTGCCGCGACGAGGGTCTGCTCGGCCTTGCCGATCTGTTCGACGTGGGCGTCACGGCGTTTCGCCGCGTCGATGCGGGCGGCTAGCAGGGTCAGTGCGGCGGCATGTTCGCGGCCGGTTTCCTCTGCGGCGCGTGCGGCTTCGAGGCGTGCGCGCAGCTCCGTACGGCGCTGGGGTGCGTCGTTGAGCCAGGTTTCGGCATCGCTCAGGTCCTGGGCGAGTTGCTGGCGTTCGTCATCCAGTTTCTGCAGGTCCGTCTTGTGCTGCTGAAGGGCGGCCTCGTCGGGCAAGAGGGCGCGCAGTGCGCCGATGTCGGCGCGCAGGCGCTGTCCGGCGCGGGTGAGCTCGGCGGCGTCGAGTGTCGCGTGCTCGGAGTTCAGGAGGGTACGGGCGTGGCGCTCGCCTTCCTGCGCACGGACGTGCTGAGTGGCGGCGGCGGTCGCGGCTTTCAGGAGGGGGGCGACCTTCTGCTCTTGCAGGGCCTCTTGTCGTTGCCGGCTGAAGTCGGCCTGCCGATCCGTCTGTTCGTCTAGCGTCTCGAGCCGGTGGCGCGCCTGACGGTGTGCTTCCTGGTTGGAGGCGAGGTCGCGTACGGCGCGTTCGCTGACCCGGAAGGTGGTCAGTTCCTCCTCTGCGAGGCCGGCGGCGGTGGCTGCGGCGTTCTCGTGAGCGGCGGCCTTGGTGTGCAGGGTGTTTGCCCAGGCCAGGGCGGGGCCCGTGAGGGTGGCGGGGTTGGAGAGGAGAGGGGCGCCCGGTTCGGGTTCGAGGTCGTCGCCGGCTTCCTGCTGGATGCGTTCGGTCAGGTGCACGACGGACGTGCGGGCTTCGTCGCGCTGTTTGGCGAGGGCGTTCTTCCGCCCTGCCAGCCAGTTCTCGATGGATCCGAATCGGTGGGTTTGGAAGAGCTTGCCGAGCAGGTCCTTGCGGTCGGAGGCGCTTGCGCGCAGGAACTTAGTGAACTCGTTCTGCGGCAGGAGGACGACCTGGCAGAACTGCTGTCGGCTCATGCCCAGTAGTTCCTTGATCTCGTCCGCGGCTTCCCTGTGGGACCTGCTCAGCGCTTCCCAGTGGCCTTGCCCGAAGGGGCCGGGGGACCATTGGCTGAGGTAGGTCTCGGCTGGCTGCTGGGTGGTTCCCTCCCCTCGGACCTTCGGCTTCAGCTGGGCGGGAACCCGTCGGATCCGCAGGCGCTTTCCGGCGAGGGTGACTTCGAGTGTCACCTCGGTCAGCAGGCCGGCTGGCGCGTGGTCGCTGCGCAGCTGCAGCTTGCGGTCGGTGGGGGGCTCTCCGTAGAGGGCGACGCAGATCGCCGCGAAGAGGGTGCTCTTCCCCGCTCCGGTGTCGCCGTGGAGGAGGAACAGTCCGTCACGGGTCAGGGCGTCGAAATCGACGGTGTGGGTGCCGGCGAAGGGGCCGAATGCCTGCAGGTGCAGGGTGTGCAGGCGCATGTCAGACGGATTCCTTCTCCTGGGCGCTGATGCGGGAGTTGTCGATCGCTTCCTGCAGGAGGGCGCGTTCTTCGTCGGTGGGTTCGGTGCCGCGCACGGTGGTGATGAAGTCGTGGGTGATGTCGAGGTCGCCTCGGCCGCGCAGTCGTGCGCCGTAGGAGGTGGTGGCCTGGGCGGGGATGACGGCGGGGGTGTGCTCGATGTGCAGGGTGTGGGGGAAGCGCTGTTTGAGGCGGGCCATCGGTTCGTAGGGGTGGGCGATGTCGGTGAGCGTGACGTGCAGCCAGGACTCGGTCAGGGTCTCGTGGGCCGGGTCGGTCAGCAGGTCTTGCAATCGGCCCGTCAGGCGTGCCAGGGGAAGCTGCAGGCCTGGGGGCAGTGCCGTACGGGTGACGGTGGGCGCGGCGCCTGCGGGCAGGTCGATCAGTGTCAGTGACTTGCTGTGCCCGGTTTCGGAGAAGGAGTAGGCCAGCGGGGAGCCGCTGTAGTGGGCTGTGTCGGTGACCCGTTGGGGGCGGTGGAGGTGCCCGAGGGCGGTGTAGTCGATGCCGGCGAAGACGGAGGCTCCGGCGTGGGCGACGCCGCCGACGCTGATGTTTCGTTCGCTGTCGGTTTCACTGGCGGGGGTGTCGGCGGCGGTGATGAAGGCGTGGGCGAGAACGACGGAGCGGGTGCCTTCGGGGCGGGTGGCGAGGTCGGCGCGGATGCGGTCCAGGGCGGAGGTGAGTACGGCCTGGTGGGATGCTGTCTCGGCGTCCAGGTGGGTGTGTACGAGGGTGGGCTCGAGGTAGGGCACTGCGTAGACGGCGACAGGGCCGTCGGCGTCCTTGAGCAGGATGGGGGTGGCGAGGTCGGCTGGGTCGGTCCTCAGGTGGACCCTGGCCCGGGCCAGCAGGCCGGCGCCGACGCCTAGGCGGTGGGCGGAGTCGTGGTTCCCGCTGATCATGATGGTTGGTATGTCCAGGTCCGCCAGCTGGTGCAGGGCGTGGCTGAACAGGCGCACCGCGTCCAGGCTGGGGATGGCCCGGTCGTAGACGTCACCCGCGACTAGCAGAGCGTCCGCCTGCTCGGTCCGGACGGTTTCGCAGATGTGGTCGAGGACTTTGCGCTGGGCGTCGATCAGGTCTTCTCCATGGAACCGGCGGCCCAGGTGCCAGTCCGAAGTGTGCAGGAACCTCATGGGCACAGACCGTAACCGTGCCGATAGGCATCACGGACGGTTTTCCGATAGACAGAACTGCGTACGCGGGTATGGCAGCGATTGAGGGAAGGTTTCTCCCCTGGGCCTGCGGCTCCATGCAGGCGGAAGCGACGTCGGGCGATTGTCAGTGGCAGGAGGGAAGATGAGCAGTGGGGGAAGGGAGAAGGACATGTCCTCACCGCATTCTGCTCAACCCGTATGTGTGCCAGCGCCTGGCGGCTGCCGGTGGTGTGGCATCGAGGCTCGCGGACATGCCAGGCAGTGGGTTCGGGAGACAGGCTGGCATGTCTGGACCGAACCCACGGCCGAGCAGCGCAAAGAACGCATGCGGGAGCGCCGAAAGGCTCGGCGGGCAGATCAGTGAGCCAGTTGCTGCAGCTGCGCGAAGGCATCCCGTAGCTGCTGCGGTACGTCTTGTGCATGCCGGAGTGTGGTGGTGAGGTTGTAGACCATGTCGGGTTTGCCGCTGGGGCTCCGGTGCTCCGCCTGTTCCTTGAGCATGGTGAGGACTTTGCCGCTGAATTTCCCGCCGTTGCGGTGGGAGGCGAAGTCATCAGGACCCCAGGTCTGCGGAGCGGGGCGGGGCCAGTGCCGGTTCGCTGCCGCGGCCCACTGTTCGTCGGTGAAGAGTTCTTCCAGCTCGTTGTATCCCTGGGCTTCGCCAACGTACGAGACCTGCGTTTTGAGGTCTAGGCCGGCGCGGCGCAGCCGCTCGTCCTTGAGGAGTTTGTTGTCGCGACTGTCTGCGTCGATCATGAGCATGACGTTTCGCTGGTGCTTGACGAGGTAGCGGGCGAGGTGCAGGGCGCCTTCGTTGTTCTCGCAGGCCCACAAGGCGATGCCTGCTGCCTGGAGTGACAGTCCCTGGGAGAGGCGGAACAGCAGAGGGATGCTCTGCTGCTCGGTTTCTCCCTCCACGGCGAGGAAGCATCGTTCGTGGAGGAGCACGGAGTTGCGCAGCCCCAGCGCTGCGGCGATCTGGCCGAGGTGGAAGTCGATGCCGTCGTGGGAGTCGTCCACGAGGCGTTCCACGGTGGTGCGGCCGCTGCCGTTGAGCTTGAGGTGAACGACGTCGGCGATGTCTACGCCGTCGATGAGGTTCATGGAATGGGTGGCCACGATGACGCTGACGTGTGACAGGGCGCACTGCTTGCGGATGATGTCCATGACGGTGCGCTGGTGGCTGTAGTCGAGGTGGGTGTCTGGTTCGTCGTAGACGACGATGGTCTGGGTCGGCTCCTCGTCGTCGGGGGCGTCAGCGGCGGAGAGTTCGGCGTCTTCCAGCAGGCTGCTTGTCCACTCCCAGACGGCTAGCGCGATGCGGCGTTTGCTGCCCTGGCCCGATCGGGTGAGGTCGACGGGCTCCCCGTCGGCCCGGGACACTTCCAAAGGCGCTCTCTTGAAGCCGCCCTTGAAGGAGACTTCTGGCCTGACCTGGACGCCGACGAATTCTGTGCAGTGCTGGCGGATGTGCTGGCACAGGGAGTCGGCTTCCTTCTCCAGTCGCTGGGTGATCTCTGATTCGATCTGGCGCACCTGTCCTTGGAGGTTCTCGTCCTCGAGGTGGGTCTCGTAGCAGCTGTTCAGGGCGGTGCGCACGGCGTCGTCCGGGCTCTCGTCCTTGCCACCGAAGCGCAGCAGGCGGGGCAGGCGGACCTCGAGCTGCTTGGGCAGCGGCTGCCATTCCTCGACCTGGGGCGCCGTCCGGGCGTAGGCGGCGACGGCGGCGAGGAGGTCATCCTTGAGTGAACTGGCCGGAGAGAGCCGGAATTCCGTAACGAGCTCGGCGAGGGGTGCTTTCAGGAGGCGCTCCAGGCCGCGCAGCCGACTGTCTGCGGGGTGCTGGCCGAAGTATTCCCAGTACGCTGTCTCCGCAGCCCGGGCGATGCGGCGGATCCTGACCCGATCGGGGAGGTCTGCGGTGGCTTGTTCGGCTGCGTCGAGCGTGAAGACGCCTTCGACCCAGGTTTCCTCGCAGCGGCGGCCAGCGGCCCCTTCGCCCTGGACGTAGGTACGGTCCTCGTCTGTGAGGCGGTGAGCGCCGAGGAGGAAGGACAGTGCCGTAAGAACGGCGCTTTTCCCTCCGTCATTGCGTCCTGCGAGGATGGTCGGGCGGCTGACCGGGATGTCGGCGACCTGCGCCAGCGAGCGAAATCCGAACGTGGAGAAGCTGTCGAGACGCACCGTCGAACCGCTCCGTATCTCCCAGTGCCGTCACAGGGCACAGTTGTGGCACAGGAGTCCTGCGCTGCACGGGACGACTCATGCGCCAGCCCGCAGACCGTCATATTAGAGCCCGAGGATCAATTCCCCTTCCTCTTTCAGCCAGTTCACCCTCACCGGGCTGCAGTACCCCGGAATCTGACACCGCTATCACCCAGCTCATCCGGTCACTCGAAGCCGTGGGCCTCTGTACCGGGGTAGCGGCCGGCCTGGGCGGTGCCCCCGGATGCGGAGCTCAGCAACCGTAGTTGTGTAGCGAAACCGGACTGGGTTCGGCCTGGATCGGGAATCAGAAAGCCCGCCAGGGTCGGCTCGACAGGCGCAGCTCGCCGCACTCGCGGCATGGGGCATCCACTGGGCCACCTGATCAAAGCTCCTGGCCGCGTAAGTCGACTCACGCGGCTTCGTCCTCGCGAGGAGAGCCGCGCAGGTCGATGTAGCTCCGGGACCGAACCGCCCGACCCGGGCGGGCGCGAGGGCAAACCCACCCGTCGAACCGTGACCCCAACACCGCCAGCAAGCCCGCCACCTCCCACGCTCCCGTGTGCCGCGCGGTACACGGGAGCGTTCTTCGATCGTCGTTCGGCGACGGTGGGAGCCTGCCGCCCTCACGCCGCCCGCGGAACCCGCAGAGTCCGCGGGCGAATCCGCTCGGTGTGCGGCTTCCACCGGTAATCCGGCGCCTGCTCCACGGCGACCAGGATTAGGTCCTCCGTCCCGCGAATGCGGACGGTTCCGTCGGCAGGCTGGTGCGGGGCAGATGCCTGGACGGCCCTCTGACGGCGCAGGACAGGGACGCCCCGCTGGCGGTGCATGAGGGTGTTGCGCAGCGTGATAGTCACCGCCTGCTCCACGTCGCTCCGCCATGCCCGGGGAACGATGGACCGGTCAAGGTCCTCGGCCCAGCGTTCCACCGGGCGCGGCTCGATGATCCGGTCGAAGGCCTCGGCCCAGCGTTCCACGAGCCGCGGGCCGATTCCGCAGGCGGTCAGGAAGGCCGCGCACTGCTGGCGGCTGGCTGGCAGCGCCTCCCGGTTCACGATGCGCGCGGCCAAACTGACCGCCAGCAGATGGGCTCCACCCGCCAGGGCCTGGAGCCGTCGCAGCGGCAGGGCACCCGCTCGCTCGTAGAAGTACTCCAGCGCCTCCGACAGAGCGCCGCGCGTGGTGATCAGCTCGGGCGCCCCAGGGCGGCGCAGCTGCGCGAGACGGCCCCGCTCGGCGATGCGGGCCTGCTGCCACAGGTGGCCGACGGCCCCGTCCGGGTCGCCGCAGACGGCGACGAGTGCCGTGACCGTCTCCCAGGAGGGCACCGTCCGGCCGGAAGCGGCGCGCTTGAGGGTGGCCGGCGATACGCCGGTCTTCGCCGACAGCTCGTCGTAGGTCAGTCCGGCCGCGGTGCGCAGCTCCCGCAGAGCCGTGGCCAACTCGCCGCGGGCGGGGACCGTGAGGTCCACGGGAAGTTCAGGACGTCCCATCCCGGGTCCCCTTACCGGCCGGCCTGAAGGGCGCCACGGACCGCCGCCGCCACCACGCCGCGCCCGCCCGGCGTCGCGGTGAACACGATCAGCATGCCGATACCGGCGGCGCCGCCCAGGAGCTGGAAGATTTCCGCCATCGGCATCCGCCCGTACAGGCGCATCACGACGGCCAGCACGAGCACCACGCACACGACCGCCGCCTGCGGCAGCGTCATTCCGCCCGCCGACCCCGGCCGGGTACCCACCCCGCCGCCGCGCATCCGCGGGCGGCCCATCTTCTGCTCCATGTGTATCTCCTTTGCGGAGAGCACGGAACAGCCCGGCTCCCCCTCGATACGGCGATGGGGGCGCGGGACCGCGCCCCCATCGTGCTGATGGCTTCGCGCCAAGTAGCGCTTCCCCAGCGGCGATTGCAGTCGCCTTCCGGGAGCACCAGGATGCCAGGACCCGCTCTCACGGCCTAAGCCTCACCAGCCACACCCCATCCCAAATGCGTGAAATGCCCGTTTATTCGTCCACTGGCGTCCATTACCTGAAGTTTCAGGTAGCAGATCGCTGACCTGCAGAAATAGCGACCCGCGCAAACGATCGTTGTGGCCCGCGCCAACGATCCTTGCCACAGGGCTCCGGGAAACACCCCGCAACGGCGCACCAACACCGCGGTTCGTCCAAAGCCGTCCAAGCCCCGCTTGCCTCCCGTGACCGCGGCAAGGCACCGTGGGGTGCAGAACCGACCGGACAACCGGCGGAACCCCTCGAATGCTGATGGCTGCGCAGACAGGGACACAGCAGCACCGCGTTGCAGCGCGAGTGCCGCACGCGACAGGGCCGACCCGCACCCGCCGGGTCGGCCTTGTCGTCATTCGGCCCGGCGCCACCAGGGCCCTCCGTGAGTCCACTCATGGACCCCCACGCCTTCGCCCCCTGGCCCCGGCAGCCCGTGCCGCTCCCGCCTTCACGGGCGTGGGTAGCCGTGGCCGGGAGGCGGGCACTCGCGGTCCGGCAATTCGGCCACCCCGTAGAACACGACCCGCTCGAACTCCGACAGCTCCCCCGGCTGGCCGGTCCCGCCGTCGAAGGCTGGTCGGCGGTCCGCCTGCGGCCCGTCCTCCACCACGTCGTAGAACCCGGCGGCGGGGTGGCGGCCGACGGCGGACAAAGTGCTCCCGACCCCACACAGGCCAGCACCACCACGCCCGCCAGGAGTGACAATCCCAGGCCTGCGCCCGGCTCCCTCCGCACGCCGCGAGGACCCGCCTCGCGGTGAACTCACCTGAAGCCATCGGCATGGCTTCCGGGTGCCGCGCTGCTCGCGCAGTTTCGCGATGGCGGTCTCGAAGTCTTCAAGGGTGTCGAACGCTTTGTAGACGGACGCGAAGCGCAGGTAGGCGACCAGGTCGAGCTCCTGCAGCGGGCCGAGTATGGCCAGACCCACGGCGTGGGTGGTCCTCGGTACTCGCGGTGGCGCGCACCGCCTCCTCCACCGACCGGGGTGTCAGCCGCCCAGCTGGAGGCCGCACCGCGCACGTGTCCGCGCAGCGATACGGCCACCGGGAGGGCATGTAACGGGCCCTGGAGCGGCTGCACGCTGCGCACGCCACGGTGGCAACCGAGGCCACGGACCGCGCCGCGGAGGCTGTGGTGCACGTGGAGGGGTCCGGGCTGGGGCGCCCCCGCCCCAGCAGCCGCGACGACTGGGGGACGGTCCGCTACCGCTACGATCTGCCCACTGGCGAACTCGGCGGCCGCGCAGTGCACGTTGACGGACACGTGACCGGACGCGTCCGCGAATCCGGGCGCCACTGGTACGCCCTCACCGCCGGATGCGCGAAGAGCGCGCCACGGCCGCCGCCAACCACCGAACCCTCGACCCTGTACCCGCGGACCCGCAGGGGACAATATCCCGCCCGTACCGGCGCCGCCACCACGGTCGGACCGTCGCGGGATGGAAGGCCGCAGCGGACGCGCACGCGTTGCGCCACCGCGCCGGACGGGCCATCCAGGCCGTACGAACCTCCCTGGAGGGACCGGCCGTCGGTGGACCGCCACACCCCGCACCACAGCCCCCGCATGGGCCGAGACGGTGCTCCCCCCGGATCCGTGAACTGACCCGGCCCGCCCTGCGGCGCGCCGCGGTGGCACAGGAACTCTGGATGCGCATCGGATGGGAGGCTAGCGATGCCACCGAGGCCAGCGCCGTCCTGCCCACCCGTCGCGCGGCGGAACTCGCCCACCGCGCCGAACTCCTCGCGGGCGCATGCGAACACGC
This sequence comes from Streptomyces sp. NPDC030995, assembly GCF_055571215.1. Classification (NCBI taxonomy): domain Bacteria; kingdom Bacillati; phylum Actinomycetota; class Actinomycetes; order Kitasatosporales; family Streptomycetaceae; genus Streptomyces; species Streptomyces sp. NPDC030995. The sequence goes on along the minus strand of NZ_JBVIFS010000022.1, from coordinate 101,063 downwards.
CGCCGAGGCCGAGGCGCTGGCCGAACCGCCGCCCCTGCCCCTACGACCAGTCCCCGAGCAACCAGGAAGTTATAGAAGTACGAAGCTGGGACGTTCACGTGTACGCCGACACGGCGACGCGATGGATGCTTAGAGCTCGTAACAGGATCTTGTTGAGATGCCCTTGTCGGGCGTAACCAGTGTGACGATTCGGCCGTTCGTGAGTGTGTGAGCACTCGGCCGTGGATCGTGGACGACGACTTGTGGGCACTGATTGAGCCGCTGCTGCCGCCCTGGCCGACGAGGTCGCCAGGGCCGCGGCCGGTGGCAGACCGGTTGTGTCTGCAGGGCATCCTGTACGTCCTGCACAACGACATTGCCTGGCAACTCCTGCCACCTGAGCTGGGCTTCGGCTCCGGGCAGACCTGCTGGCGCCGCCTGGAGCGGTGGCAGCAGGCCGGAGTCTTCGACCAGCTGCACCGGATCCTGCTCGCCGAGCTGAACGCGGCCGGCCGGCTCGACTGGTCGAGGGCGTGCGTGGACGGCTCCCACATCCGCGCGAAAAAGGGGGAGCCGACACCGGCCCGTCGCCGGTCGACCGGCGGAAGACGGGCAGCAAACACCACCTGATCTGCGACGGACGCGGCACCCCGCTCAGGGTCATCACGACCGCGGCGAACGTCACGACGTCACCCAGACCCTCGCCCTGGTCGACGGCATCCCGCCAGTGGCAGGCCGTCCCGGCAGGCCCCGCCGACGCCCGGACGCTCTGCTGGGAGACAAGGGATACGACTCCAACCCCAACCGGGATGAGCTGCGCAAACGCCGGATCCTGCCCGTCATCTCCCGCAAAGGCGCCCCGAACATCAAGGGCATGGGCAAGCTCCGCTACGTCGTTGAGCAGACCTTCGCCCTGCTCCATCAGTTCAAACGACTCGCCGTCCGCTGGGAACGCCGCACCGAACTCCACGACGCCTTCGTCTCCCTCGCCTGCAGCCTCATCTGCTGGCGACGCCTCAACAAACCCAACCCATGATCCTGTTACGAGCTCTTAGGAGGCCCACCAAAGCGAGGGGATTTCGGCCAACCCGTAGGCCTGGATATGTAACCGTGTGTACGCGATAGCCCATATCGTTCACTAATTTTGCCCCGTATGCCCGCCAGGAACGTTGACTATTTTCAGACAATGCAGTCGACCGTCAACATGCTATTTGCTAGCGTTCTGCGGGTCGATCGGAACATGAATCACATGGGGGGGAAATGAGAATAAAACGCGCGGCCCCAGTCGCAATAGGGTTCGCCTTGCTGTTTGGGTCGCTAGCCTCACCATCTTCATCGGCAGTTGAGCAGAAGCCGAGCACGACTGCCTGGTCGCGTAGCGATAGAGCGTTGCCGCTGGCCGCAGTTGGGGATCAGTATCGAGGGGTTCCGCCGCAGGCAAAGCTCGTTCCTTCATCAGAAAAGCCCACTAGGCCATCCCCGCCGGCTTCTGAGAATAGAGAGCAGGTGCTCCGCGAAAGTGGAGCAATCTATAAATCGAGCATTACCGATGGGAACCGCACTTCCTTCGTTCAATCCGACGGGTCGATTAATTTTGCGGCATGTAACGCAGAACCTGAAGGACACGACCCTTACGGAAAGGTGCTAAATCGCTTCAATTTCTGCCGATGGGGCTACAACACAGCCACCAAACTGGACGGTCAGGGACGCGTTGAAGGGCAGGTTCGTTTCCGGGAGACGGAAGTGGGCCAGGGCTTGATTGATGCACGTAAGGGCCGCATTCACGTCAAAATTACTGAGGTCGTCGCCAGTGGAATATTCGGGGCGGGCTCAGGCGCCACCATGAAGATGGCCGTCAGTAGCGGGGCAGCTGGGGGATGCTACGCAACTTTCGGATCCTCGAATGTATACCAGGAGCCTGTGGCCACCTGGAACGACACCTATGTCTACTACGAGGCTGACAGCCCTGAGAGCTCCGGCGATCAGAGCCGTATCGACAAGATGGCCTCATGTAGTGCCCGCAGTTCCTACAAGGTGGAGTCCACAAAGGGGGCGACGGACTATAGCAATAGCGTGCCTATCGAAATGCGTATGGACTCTGCCGCCTACCTTGCACCATACGGGACCAAGGGGGCCATTTTTAGCAGGGCAATCCCAAACCTTACGTATGACTACAACAACAAAGACATTAGCCGGGTAGCCGAGCATGTGTTCTACGCATACGTAAATCCTGACGGCACCGATCCCTGGATCAGCACCACCAAGAAGATACCAGGGGCCTTATGGGGAGACACTCTACTTCATCGGAACTATCCGCCATTCAATGCCGATTCCGAACAAATACGGAAAAATAATCTCGCGGCAAAAGAAGCGGCCTGCGGAAGCATTCCCAAGGGGAACTCTACCTATGAGTGCGACGAGTTCCCCTTCGCTTCCACCAAGGAAGGAGCCGGCTTGGGCGATCGGAATTTCTCGGTCCGCTACGTTCCGCAAGCCGATAATTCAAAGGCCGGAGGGGCACTATCCAAGTGGTACGGACAGGATCGGATTCTCGATGGCGATGGCTTTCAGGTCCTCATCGAGAACGCCATGAAGCTGGTTCCCGGAAGTGCCCTGATTCAGCATGCCCTACCTTCCAGGATGGCGATGGACGCACAGAGCTTCCGCTCTGGCGCGGCCGTCCAGATCTGGAGTCACTGGGGTGGAGCAAATCAGGAATTCTACTTCAACGATGACGGGGAATTGCGGGTATTCGGCAACTGCGTCGATGCGGAGAACGGCGCGAGCGGAACTTATTTGACTGCGAAGGCATGCACAGGCGGCTCGAGTCAGAAATGGGGCCCACATCCCACCATGTCGGGTGCCATTGTCCATATTTCAAGCGGTCTCTGTATGGATGTGCCGGCCTGGGGAACGGCCAACGGAACACCTGTAATACTTTACACCTGCTCAGGCAATCCAAACCAATTGTGGGCGTCTCCCTGAAAGGGCACAAACTCCCGGGTCCCCGATATCTCGTGGACCCGGGAAGCATTTCTCTGAGAATGAGTTCGCAGTTTTAATGGATGCTAGCGGATAGCGCTATCGCCCGCACCGTCAGGAACGAAACTGGATGAAATACTCCTCAAGTTCTCCGATGGGAGATGTGACACCCAGTAGGGCAGAATGCCGCTGTACTGCAGTCTCGCCACCCTTACGCCAAACTCGCAGTCTGTATTCCGAGTCCGGCTCCAGCGAGAACGGGAGAACGGGCCCGTCCATGTTGAACACGCATGCCCTTCCGCTGCTGCTTTGGTATGACCACTCGCCAAGAAGCTCGAAGTCAGGTACCTCCGCACAGCTCGGCTGGTGGCAAACCTCAACCGTGACTCGCGCGTCATGGGTTCCGAGGAGGCTCACAACTCGGAGCGTGCTCAGCCCCACCCGGACCGGCTCCTCCCTGTCCATGGGTAGATCAACCCAGTACGGGCGATCTGCTTCGCCCAGAGAACGATCCTCGTCAACTCCAAATATGGACCTGTCAATCGCAACCGTCACTGACTCGCGGAACACCGCATCACTGGACATGCGGGGATCTTAGCCTCCACAGTGCGCCGCGTCCCCAAACCGAAGCCACCACCTGGTGAGGAGTGCTATTCAAGTGCGCTATGCCGTCTCTGGGCCCCCACCGCAGGTCCACCCGGAGCCTCTTACATCAGGCAGTTCACTATCTAATGAGTGCTGCTGTGGTGGTCTGGGGCTCATCACGATGTCAAGGGGAGCCGTGCCGGACCAGGGTTGGTCGGGCACGGCCCTTCGCTGCGCGACGAGACTGAGGGCCACAGGCTCAGCTGGCCTCTGGGCTCTTGGTTCAGCGGATTCAGGCCGCGGCGAGGGCCAGGAGTTCTGGGACGCCAGCCGCGGTGCGGTAGGGCTGGAATTCGGGCACGAGTTCTTGGACGAGTCGTTCGCAGCGCGGGGCACCGATTCGACGGGAGAGTCGGATCGCTTCTCCGGCGGCGTGGGCTGCCAGTTCGGGTTCCTTGAGCTTCAGGTGGCTGGCTGCCTGGTAGGCGAGGAAGACGCCTCGGGTCTTGTCACGGGAGGTCGGCAGGAGGACTTGGCCCTCGCCGATGAGCTGGTGGGCGCGGGCAGCGTCTCCTAGGTCGAGGAGAGCTTGGCCGGAGTCGACCGCGAGGTCGGCTTCGGACATCCACGCGCACCATGCCGGCAGGGGCCGGCCGGACGATGCTCCGAGGTGGTGCTCAGCTGCTGCGAGGGCACGCAGGGCAGGCTGCTTCTCTTGCTGGGCGGCCAGGGTGCGGGCTAGGCGGAGGTGGAGGAGGGAGCGGGCGGCGGGGTGCTGGGTGCGTTTGAGTGCGTGCTGGAGGATTCCGGCGGCGGTGGTGTGGTCCTTGCGCCATGCGGCCTGGTAGGCGAGGTCACCGAGCATGGCGGCGCCGAGGTCGGGGGCGTCGGTGGCGTGGGCGCTGTGGAGTCCTGCGATCCAGAGTTTGCTGGCGGCGGTGTGGTGGCCGTGGTCGAAGCGGTGCCAGGCAACGGTCTGGGCGAGGGTCGCGGCCAGAGTGTGGAGGCGCAGGCCTGTGGTGCGGTCGTAGCGGCTGTGGGCGATCAGGTCTGTGACGGTGGCGAGGTGGGCGTCCAGCAGGGCTGATACGTGCTGGCGTTGCTCGGTGACCAGACTGTTGAGCTGCCGGCTGGTGTTCTCCAGCAGGGTGACCGTGTCCTCGCCGACGAGTCTGCCGCCCTCTGGCTGCGCGGCGAGCGCGATCCCTCCGCTGGTGGCCCAGGCGGCGGCCAGTGTGGTGAGGGCGGTGCAAGAGATGGTGAGGAAGGTGCGGCGTTCCAGGCGTTCCATGGCGGTGTTGAGGGCCTCTCGCAGGGCTGTGACGGTGCTGGACGGGCCGAGGGGGACGACGCCTCCGTCGCTGCCGGGCAGCCAGTTCGGCCAGTTTCCGGGGTCGACCAGCTCGACGGGCAGCCCCAGCGCTTCCGCGATGTAGACCTGCGTTTCGGCTTCCGGGGTGACCCCCAGGACCTCCCATTTGCGGACCCGGTGCTTGTCGGTGCCCGAGCGCAGGCCTCGCCGCTGCGCCGCCACGCCGATGAGGTTCGCCAAGTCGACCCGGGTCAGGTTCTTGAGCGCGCGCCGGTAAGCCAGCGGATGCGAGTGCTCGGTCACGTAATCAGTCAAGCACTCCCCGTGGCTGCCGAGGAGCCGTTCCGGGGGCGGGACCCCCGCGGGACCCCCGCCGGGCCATCGCATTGGACGCACATCTGCTCGAAGCTCGATCCGCTGAGCGACCAGACCGATCGGCTTGGCCCGGTGCCTGACCTTGGCACCCGTCCCCTGACTTCTCGCAGATGAAGGGACCTCCCATGCCGTTTTCTCCTGTTGCCGGTCCAGACGGCTTGCCACTCGTGCACGAGGGTTGTCCCGCCGGAACGGCGGCGGCCGCGATGCTGCAGACCTCGCCGTACATCTCCAGCGTCCGTCCGGGCACCGGCCCGGACTTGGTGTACCTGTCGGATACCGCGGGGCCCGAGGCCCCCAGGGGCGCCCCGCCCCTGGAGAGCACCGTGTTCGGGGTCGTGGGTCTGGACCGGGTGATCGTGTGGCAGGACGACGCCGAGGTACTCCAGCTCCTGCGGTACGCCTCCGAACGTGGCCGGAGCGTCGGCGAGCTCTCGGCCCGGTTCGGGTCCGGCCGGGTGGGAGCGGCGGTGGCGCGGGGATGGTTGCAGGATCCGTCGGAGCTGTGTCGGTCGTACCGGATCGAGTCCGGAGAGATCGAGGTGACAGCCCACTGCAACTGGGGCTGCGTCTCCTGCCCGGTGGCTACTGCCCCCAAGCCGCGCCGGACCATGCCGATGGGCCTGTTTGAGAAGATCGTCGGCAAGCTCGCCGCGGCCGGCGCCTCGTACGTGACGTTCCAGTTTTTCAACGAGCCGACCCTGGACCGGTACTTCTCGGACCGGCTGGAGGTCCTGGTCCGGCACGGGCTGCCACTGGCTCTGTACTCGAACGCCTCCGCGCTGACCACGGCGAAGATCGAGGACCTGAAGCGGACCGGGGTGCTGAAGGACCTGATCGTGAACACCCCTTCGGTCGACGAGGCCGAGTTCGCCGAGCTCACCGGGTCGCACAGCTACCGCCACACGATGGGCAATACCGAGACGGCCCTGCGCGCGGGATTGCCGGTGCAGGTCGTTGTCAACGGGGTCGGCGAGCGTGGGGAGCGCAACCTTGGCGGGGTCGAGCGGCACTTCGTCTCGCTGGGCGCGCAGGTGTACCCGAGCCTGGCGTGCGACCGGGCCGGTGAGCTGGGCGGCGAGTTCGCACAGGACGTCCGGGTGGAGGGGCGGCTGACTGGCTGCGGCTGGCCGGTCCAGCACGTGAACGTCTCGGTGGCCGGCGATCTGTTCCTGTGCTGCAACGACTACTACCAGCGTGAGGTGTTCGGTCACATCGGGGACGGGTCGATCGACGAGCTGATGTCCGGAGAGCGGGCGGTCGCGCTGCGCCGCAAGGTCTTCGGCGTCGACGAGGCCCCGGAGGACTTCCTGTGCCGGCGCTGCCACAACCAGCTGCCCGACTTCCCCGGCCGGGACTTTAGGCCGATCGCGACCTTCGGCTAGGAGGGGAGGACTCCCATGCGTGATCCGGTGCGGATCTGGTACGTGGCCGGCCAGCGGCTGTGCAACCTGGCCTGCGACTACTGCGTGTCCATCGGCGACTGGGCCAAGAGCCGCCGCCACGACTGGAAGAACCCTGAGGACCGCGAGGTCTGCGAGCGGGTGGTGAACTGGATCGGGACGCGCCCCTACCGGGTGAAAGTCCGGCTCGGCACCCTCGGCGAGCCGTTCGCGAGCCCCTTCTTCCTGGAGAAGGCGGCGTGGCTGACCCGGCAAAGCGGTGTGGAGCATGTCGAGCTGCTCTCCAACGCGATCCTGCTGCCCCGCCGGCTGCCCAGGCTGGAGGCAGCGGCCAACTTGGGCAAGCTCTCCCTGTGGCTGACCTGGCACGACGGGCAGGCCGACCTGGACAGGTTCATCACCGCCGCCTCCTTCGCCCAGGAGGCATACGGTTGTTTCGTCGTCGTCAACGCCCTGCTCTTCGAGGACAACGCCGACACCGTGGCCCGTGCCCGGGACGCCGCACGCACAGCCGGCCTGCGGTTCAACGTAGACCTCGGCTACGACCCGACCGCCCCCACCGACTCCCAGGATCCGTCCACCACGGTCCCCGCCCTCAAGGCCGACAGTGCCCTGGAGACGCTGGCAGGCCTCGGCGGAAACCGGGCGCTCGCCGAGACCGCCCTGATCGCACTGACGTCCTGTCAAGACATGCCCTGCCGGGCCGGACACGACACGGTGTTCATCGACATCCACGGCCAGGCCTACCGCTGCTCCAACTACTCAGCCCAGGACCGCCCGCCGCTGGGCAGCGTCCTGGTCCCCGGCTTCGAGCTCCCGCTGCGCCCCGACCGCTGGGCGCCGTGCGCGGCCGCGGGCGGCTGCGGCAACAAGGAGGACTTCCTCAACCTCCAGATCGCCGCCCCACTGCGGCCCGAGACGGTACCCAGCCTCGGCTGGACCGACGCCTGACTTCCCCACCCTGCTCTGGAAGGAACCCGCTCTCGTGCTCATCAGCGACCTGACCTGGCCCGACCTGCACCCCGGCCCCGAAGACCATGCCATCGTGCCCGTCGGCGCCCTCGAACCCCACGGCCCGCACCTGCCGCTCGGCTCCGACACCATGATCAGCGACCACTTCGCCCACCGGCTCGCCCACGACATCGGCGGCCACGTCGCCCCCACCCTCGGCTACGGCGCGGCCACCCCCACCCAGCGGCTCGGCGGCGCCTTCCCCGGCATCATCAGCATCACCGGCACCACCCTCACGGCCCTGGTCACCGAGGTCCTCGCCTCTCTCGCGCGCCACGGCTACCGCCGCCTGGTCCTGGTCAACTCGGCCATCGACAACATCAGCTTCCTGTGCGAGGCCGCCCGCGAGCTGACCGAACGCGTCCCCGGCGCGCGGGTGATGATCGTGAACTGGTGGGACGTCGTCGGCGAGGACTTCCGTGACGCCCTCGCCCGCGAGACCGGAACCCCCCGCCAGGATGACCATCACGCTGGGATGGTCGAGTCCAGCCTCGTCATCCACATCAGCCCGCACACCGTCCGCACTGGGCGGCTCCCCGCCGACGGCGGCACGGAGCAGCCCCGCCGGATCAGCTACCACCTCTACCCGCAGCCGGCCGACACCACGACCAGCAGCGGCGTCGTCTACACGACCGCCGGGGCGTGCGCCGAGCTCGGCGAGCGGGTCGCCGACCAGATCGCCCGGCAGCTCGCCGACGCCGTACGCCGCGAGTTCGCCGCACCCCTTCCGTCCTGACCCCGCGCCCCGGGCGTGCCCGGGGACATCGCAGAAGGAGAGCCATACCCATGTCCTTCGACGACCAGCTGTACGTGTTCTCCCCGTCGGCTTCCTACCCCCGCCCGTTCGCGTGCGTCATCGACGGCCGGGCGCGGCTCGTCCACGCCTGGTCCAGTCCCATCGGCCAGCCGGACAGCGAGACCAGCCCGCCGTCCTATCTGCGCGGCTGGAACCATGTCGAAGTCGGGCCCGACGGCAGCTTGTACGCGATGGTGCCGCTGCATGCCCTGCTCAAGCTCGCCCCGGACTCCACCCTCACCTGGCGTGCCGACCTTCCCGTCCACCACGACCTCGCCCTCAGCCCCGCCGGTGAGATCTACGTCCTGACCGAGGAACCCCGCCCCGTGCCCTGCACCGGCGGCTCCCACGTCCTGCTGGACAATGCCGTCACCGTCCTCGGCCCGGACGGGCAGCTGCGGGCCGCGTACTCCCTGTACGAGATCCTGGCCACCGAGCCGCGGCTGGGATCGCTGATCGCCGGTGCGATCGACGAGCATCGCGCGGCCGGCCGGACTGCGGACACCGCCGCCCTCGCCCTGCGGCTGGAAGGAGCGAACGGCTGGAGACGTGGTCGCGACGTCTCCCGGCTGCTGCGGGCCCGGCCGGGTTCGCCCAGTGACATCCTCCACGCCAACAATGTCGAGATACTCACCACCGCCCACCCCGTCGGACTGTGGGCGGCCGGCGACGTCCTGGTCTCACTGCGCAACCTCAATCTCATCGCCGTCCTGGACCTCGACGCCCGGGCGGTGCGCTGGTGGTGGGGGCCCGGCGAACTGTCCGGCCAGCACCAGCCCTCCGCGCAGCCCGACGGCACGATCCTCGTCTTCGACAACGGCCGGGGCATCGGCCGCTCCCGCGTCCTGGAGGTCGAACCGGTCAGCAAGGGCATCACCTGGCAGCACGAGCCGGGTCTGTTCTGTGAGATGGCCGGCGGCTGCGAGCGCCTGGTGGACGGCGCCGTCCTCATCAGCGACGCCCAGGGCGGCCGCGCTCTGATCGTCGACCGCGACGGCCAGGAGCGGTGGAGCGTGCAGGTCTCCACCAGCGCTACGGCCGCCGGACGTTCCCGCGCGGAGTTCTACCGCCTGTCCGCCATCCCCCACACCGCCGCCCGCTTCCTCGGCAACGGCGACCGCCCGGCCCGCAGCCTGGCCGAGTCCCGGGTCAGCTGCCGCCTCGTCCAGAGCGTACGGAGCGCCCTGTGATCAGCGTGATCATCCCGACCCGGGACCGGCCCGGGCCGCTGCACCGCGCCTTGCGTAGCCTCGCCCGCCAGACCTACCGTCGCTTCGAGGTCATCGTCGCCCGTGATGGCGGCATGCCCGTCGAACCGGTCATCGCCCGCTGGCAGGGCGAGATGCCCATCACCCTCCTTGAGGCGGACACCCCGTACGGGGTGTCCCACGCCCGCAACCGCGCCCTGGCGGCAGCCCAGGGCGAGAACGTCGCATTCCTCGATGACGACGACGTTTTCCTGCCTCACCACCTTCAGGCCTCCGTCGACGCCCTGCGCGCCGGCCTGGCCGACACCGTCTACGGCCAGGCCCTTATCAGCCCCACCTGGATCGAAGACCTGCCCCGCAGCTCGCACGGCCTGCCGCGCAAGGACTACCCTTTCGATCCCGCGTTCCTCACCGTCGCCAACACCATCCATACCGGCTCGGTCGTCACCCGCAACCCCGCCACCACCGGCGTCCGCTTCGACGAGACCCTGCACCACTGTGAGGACTGGGACTTTCTCCTCGCCCTTCGCCACATCGCCGGGCACCGCTTCGCCCGCCTCGACAGCATCACCAGCGTCTACCACCAGGTCCCGCGCCCCGGCGCGGTCACCACCGCCTACCGGACCAGCCCCACCCCTTCACCCGCGCCCGCGCCACCCTCTACGAACGGTGGCCCGCCGCCGGAGACCTCGCGCAGGAGTACCGGGAGTGGTTCCGCCACTTCGACCAGCGACTCGATGCCCGCATCGCCCTGGGCCTGCCCGCCCCGGCCCATCTTTACGAACGCGCCGTCCGCGGCCTTGACGCCACCTTCACCGCACACCGCCCGCCGGACCCGGCCTTCCTCGACCGCCTGCTCCCCCACAGCCTCGCCTCCCAGACCGGGCGGAGCACCGTCACCCCGTTGGCGGGAGCCGTGCATGCAGTCCGCTGACGCACCGTACGACGGCTTCGCGGACACCTTCGCCCGCGAAGCCGCCATCAGCCCGTACAACGCGCACTACGACCGCCCCACCGTCCTCGACCTCCTCGGCGACGTGAACGGCCTGCGGATCCTGGACGCTGGCTGCGGCCCCGGCCTGTACCTGTCCGAGCTCGCCGCACGCGGAGCCGACGCCGTCGGCATCGACCAGAGCGCGGACATGGTCCGCCTCGCACGCGAGCGCCTCGGTTCGCTCGCCCACGTCCGCCAGCATGACCTCGACGAGCCCCTCACCTGGGCTGCCGACGCCAGCTTCGACATCGTCCTGCTCGCCCTGGTCCTCCACTACACCGACAACCGCGTCCGCACCCTGACCGACCTCGCACGCACCCTGCGGCCAGGCGGGAGGATCATCATCTCCACCAGCCACCCCACGGCGGACTGGCTCGAAGACGGCGGAAGCTACTTCGACGCCCGCCACGTCGAGGAATCCTGGTCCGGTGGCATGACCCACCGCTACTGGCGCCAGCCCCTCCAGGCCTGGTTCGAGGAGTTCACCACCGCGGGCCTCACCGTCGACCGCCTCATCGAACACCGACCCGCCCACTCGATGACCCGCCACCACCCCACCGAGCACGAGAAACTGGCCGCCCAGCCCGGGTTCATCGCCTTCCAGCTCCGCAAGCAGCCGGGCGCCCCCTAGGCTCCGCACTGACCCGTCGCGATTGCCTGTATCGGAGTGCCGCCCATGCACAACCGCCCGACCCTTGTCGTAGTCAGCGGCCCGCCCGCCACGGGGAAGACCACCCTCGCCCGCGCCCTCGCCCAGCAGCTGGGCTGCCCCGCGGTCATCCGCGACGAGATCAAACAGGGCATGGTGATGAACACCCGGAATCACCAGACAGCCGGCGACGACCCCCTCAACATCCCCACAATGGACGTCTTCTTCAAAACCATCACCGTCCTCCTCCAGGCAGGCGTCACCCTCGTCGCAGAAGCAGCCTTCCAGGACCGGCTCTGGCGCCCCGGCCTGGAGCCCCTCCTGGACATCGCCGACCTCCGCATCATCCGGTGCACCACAACCACCCCGACCATCGTCGAACGCATCACCGAGCGCGCCCGCACCGACAGCCACCGAGCAGCCCACGGCGATCAGGCCCTCCTCGCCGACATGGAGGCCGGCACCTACGACCCCGAACATTTCAAAGCCATCAGCCTCGATGTGCCGACCTTCGTCGTGGACACATCGGACAGCTACACGCCCGGAACGGCCGAGATCGAGGCATTCCTGCGAACGCCTCAACCCTCACGCAGCCCCGGCAATAGGTCCTCAGCTGCAGGTTGATCGAACGCCAGGTGCCCGTACGGGCCACGGCTGCCGACGACGGGCTGGACTTCTCTACTGCCACGGCTTCGAAGGCGTGCCGTCCGGGTCCAACCCATGCGGCCACCGGCCCTTCAGCCTTGCGGTGTCTGGCTTCCTTCTCAACCCCACCAGAGACTGGATATGCCCAGAATTGACGGCCCGGAGGTACAGCGTCTCGGCCCCGGCCTGATCCCCGGCGTTCTTCCGGCACTGGGCGAGACGCAGCAGCACACTGGTGTGCCCGGCTCGGATGGCCTGCTGATAGAGACTCTCCGCTCCGTCCCAATCCCTGACGTTCTCCCGACACCTCGCCAGGTCCACTAGCGCGTCGGTGTGACCGGTATCGATCGCCTGCTGGTAGAGGGCCTCGGCACCGGCCAAGTCCCCAGCCCTCTCCCGGTTTCGTGCTAGACGCTGCACCGCGTAGGGATAGTCGGCGTCAATGGCCTGCTGATAGAGGTCCCGGGCACCATCCAGGTCCCCGGCCCTTTCCCGGCTGTGGGCAAGGCAGACGAATGCGTGCGGGTCGCCGGCTTCAATAGCCTGCTGGTAGTGGTCCCGGGCACCATCCCAATCCCCTGCCTGCTCCCGCATGTACGCCAAGAGGAACAGGGCCAAGGTGCGGCCAGCATCGACGGCCTGCCAGTAGAAGGCCTCGGCACCGGCCAGGTCCCCCATCCGCTTGCGTTTCTCCGCGAGGCGGAGCATGGCGTCGGTCTGGTCGATGTTGGAGGCTTGCTGGTAGAGGTCAGCAATGTCGATCGGCTCTCCTGCCTTCTCGCGGATCATCGCTCGGAACATCAAGCCGGAGTTGAGGCCTTTGTCGAGGAGTTGCTGGCGGAGGACACGGGCCCCATCCAGATCCCCGGCTCTTCCCCGGCTCTCCTCCAAGATGGCCATGACGCCGACCCGGTCAGCCTTGATGGCCCTGTGGTAGAGGGAATCAGCATCGACCAGGTACCAGTCGTTCTTCCCTCTCCTCACAGGAGAAACCGGGGCGTAGGTGTAGCCGGCGTCGATGGCCTGCTGGTCGAGGTTTTCGGCGCTGTCCCAATCCCCGTCGTCCTTCCGGCTCTCCGCCAGAAGCAGGAGGGCGTCGGTGTTCCCTGCGTTACCAGCCCGCTGGCGAAGGTGGTGTTCCCACTGGAGCCGATGGCGGAAGAGGGCAGCGTCAGCGAGCTGGTTGAGTTCGTCCGGGTGGGTGAGGTGCGTATGGGCGGCGTGCCAGAACTACGCGGGAGGGCACAACTGGCTGCGGGTGGTACGACCGTGTTGTTCGAGGTAGTCGGCCAGCCGGAGGACGGGGCCCACCGTATCCGTGAGTACGGAGGCGGAAGGGGTGCTTGGAGGCCGGAACTCGGGACGCGCGGCAGCACAGCGCAGTGGGGCCAGCTTGCCGTGGACGGGGCGGGCGACCTCCGCAAAGGCGGACTCCGCCCAGTCATCGGAGAGCTCCTCATAGTCGGCGTCGGCAAGGTAGTCCATTGCGGCGTCAGCAAGAAAGTTCTGAGGGAGGTGAAGCCCAACGCCAAGGCGGCGGGCATCCATCGCCGCCTCCAGCACCGCCCGGGCCGCAGGTGTGCCGCATTCATAGCGGCGCCTGAGTTCGGGGACGCCGGCCAGGTCTTGTGCCAAACGCCCATGGGAGGCGGCTCGGGTGAGGGCGTCGGCGATCAGCTGATCCCCGTCTTCGGCGAGGGCGGCTGCGGTGCGCAGGGCCGTCTCATCGAACGCGTCAGGGACGGTGAGGATGCGGCCGGCCAGGAGCTCCCGGGCCCGGCCGTGAGTGTCCGGCTGATCTCGGATCGGCAGGGCCGCGTACAAGTAATCGAAATAGGGCCACAGGGTGCCCAACACCAGGACGTGGCTTCGGCCGGGATCGGTGAGCAGGCTGTGCACGGCTGCGGCGATGCGCTCGCCCGCTCGGGAATCGCCGAGGTAGTGGTGAGCGTCGTTCAACCACACCACCGTACGCGGCTGGACGCGTTCGAGATCTGCAAGCGCAGCGTCGGCACGGGTCGGATCGAAGGGATGCCACAGCCACCAACCGACATCCGCGAGTGGCTGAACGGCCTCCCAGCATGCCCTGGTCTTGCCGGTCGATGACGTTCCGACCAGGACGACCATCCGACTGTTGCCCTGCGCGGCGTCTTGCACCGCCTCGGCGAGAACAGTGTCATGAGCCCGGCGCACGTATCCGGGGAGCTGTGGTCTCACTGGGCCAGACGCCCGGCTCCCGAGCGTGGGCCTGGCCAGGTGGACCTCCAGGTCGTGGGGGCTCCACTGACCGATCGGCCGACCCGGTCGCATCCCCGCGCTCGGCTCGGCGCTATGGGCTTTGGTGTCACAGGCTGGTGCGAGGACGCGGTTAGGCTTAGCCTCCGCCCGGCGCCGCAGGTCCAGCAACTCCTGTTCCGGCAGGCGCAACACGCGGGCCAGCGTGGCGACCGTGGCTGGCGACGGTACAGGCTTGTCATTCCCCAACGCTGCATGCACGGTGGTACGGCAGAGCCCGCTCTGGATGGTCAGCTGGGTCTTCGTTAGCCCCCTACGGGCGAGCGCGTCGGAGAGCCTCTCCCTCAGTTCAGCTAACGCCGTCTTGGCTCCCGTCGGCTCTTGGTGCACGCGTCCCCCCGGCCCTTGTGTTCGCCAGTGTTCATCTTCGTCCGAACGCACACCGGCGCACACCGCTTCCGCGACATTCAGACACGTCAACCACCCGGCCCTTCCAGGGAGCCTGCCGTGTCCAGCACCGCCGCCATCTTTCTCCTCGCCGTCCTCCTCGTGATCGTCCTCGCACTGCTGGCGGCCGCCGCCGCAGGCAAACTCGCCCGCCTTGACGGCGCCACCTACCCCACCGCCCTCACCCGCGCCGCCGCCACCTTCGCCGCCGCCCTCACCCTCGCGGCCGCCCTCACCGGCGTACTCGCGCGGCTCCTCACCTGACCTGTGCCAGGGCACGCTCTATCAACTTGGTGTCGGTGCTGTGTCATGGTTGCCGCAGCCGCCAACGGCCGCACGTCACATCCCCGTCACGACGGCGCCCGCCGGGCATCAACCCACCGCCGACCGCCCCGAACAGGTACCGGCGAGAGGTGCCTGTGGCTCCTGAGCCCGTCTCCTGCGCCGACGGCGCGGTCAGCTCAGTACTCCCGCGCGGCGTCGCTCGGGCCGGCACTCGGACTTTGACCAGCACAGCAACAAGATCCGAAAGAGACTGCCTAGCCGGTAGGAGGCGTTACCGGGTTGGCTCGGTAGATCGTGAGGCGGTCAGATTGGCCATGGACGTTCCTGTGCTGCTCTGCGGTAAAGGCCTGCGTGCGGCCGCCGGGGCTGATGGTGTAGGTGTGCGGGAGAGCGAGGAAAACTCCGTCGCTGACGCCCGTCAGGTCAGCGGGTGCGTCGAAGACGTACAGCGAAGTGCTGGTGCTGTCGGTGGCGAGGTGGGGGCCGGGGACGGGGTTGAGGGCGGTGTCCTCGATGTCCCGGGCATTGGTCAGGGGGGTGCGGAAGGCGGCACGCAGGCGGCGGAGCGCAGCCGGGGTGATCGTGCTCTGGGTGGGCTCTGTACCGGGCGGGAGGTCCGGGTGCTGGCCCAGCGGGGTCTGGGAGATCAGGAGGGCGAGGAGGACGGGGACGGCCTTGTGGGCCAGGGCCGCGGTGGCGTCCTTGAGACGGTGGGCGTTTGCCAGGGGCAGGGAGAGGGCGAGGCTGCCGATCTCACTGCCGGTGCTGGCGGCCACGGCGCCGCATACGACCTTGTTGGCGTACTCGCGGATGTCGTAGACGGGCTGTCCGGGAGCGAGGCGTTCGAGGGTGTCGATGAGGTGGCGGCGGTTGGTGATGGTGCGCCGTGTGAGGCGGGCGGTGCGGTGGCGGGAGAGGTGGTCGGCGCGTAGATCGGGGGGCAGTTGGGTGAGCAGGCATTTGCCGACTGCGCTCGCGTGCGCGGCGGCTTTGAAGTCGACCCACTCGTGGACTGCGGGGGCGAGTGGCCCGTCGGCCATCTGAAGAATCTTGACTTCGCCCTCGACGTAGCGGGAGAAGTAGACGGCGGCGCCGAGGATGTCGCAGGCCAGGGACAGTGTGTGGCGGAGCTGGAGGTCGACGCCGCCGGGGGCGGCGAGGCGGTCGAGTGCGGGTCCGGGTGTGTAGACGCCTTCGGCGACTTCGACGGCGAAGTCTTCTTCGCAGAGCATGGCCAGGATGGGTGTGAGACGGGCGGTGGTGATGCCGGTCTCGTGGGCGATCGTGGCGGTCTCGGCTCCGACGGCGTGGCGGTCGATGGCTTCCACGACGGTGTAGGCGACGCGGGCCTGGAGCAGTGCGTCGCGCTGTGAGCCGAGTTCGGCGGCTTGCTCGGCGGCGGTCCCGGTGTGGGGGCGGCCCGGGGCGAGTTTGGACCAGTCCGGTGGTGTGGGCGCGGGCGCGGTGATCTGGGCGGGGCGGTAGCGCGGGCGTGGTACTGAGCCGGTGTTGGCGGGGCCGAGGGTGAGCACCACGGTGGCGGACAGTGGCACTTCGGCTGTGCCGCGCAGGTCGGCGTCCTCGTGGAGTTGGGACATGACGCGCTGGGGTACGGCGAATCGCTCGGTGAAGCCGGGCAGTGTGAAGTGGTGGTCGGGGCCTGGTGGGCGGGCCGGTGTGCTGCCGCGGGGGGTGCCGTTGGTGCGTGGTGGGTGCACGGTCGGGTACAGAGCGGCGTACAGGTCACGGAAGGCACGCTGGTGGCTGTTGCCCAGCGTGGTGAGCTGGGCGGCGGTGATGTCGCCGAAGGGTTCCTGGCGTACCAGGAAGCGGGGCAGGAGCCGGGTGGTGTCGTGGGTGGCGAGCAGGGCGAGGGGTACCCAGGTGCCGGACGGGCCGGCGCTGAGGTCGGTCAGGTCGACTAACGCCTGCCAGACGTCGGAGGGCTGTCCAGCGCGGTGGAAGGATTCGAGGCGGGCGACGACCTGGCTCAACTCCTTGCCGTAGCGGTGTCGGTGCTGGGCAAGTGCGCCGCGGGCGCGGTGCTGGCGAGCGGGGTCGGTGTCGTATTTGGCGACGATGTGCTCGCGCTGGATGTGGATAACGCGCTGACGGAGTTCGCCCAGCAAGTGGGCGAGGATGGGCTGGAGGCGATGGGGGGTGCGGCTGTAGAGGCCGGCCAGCGCTGCCACGAACGGGTCCTGGGCGGGTGGCTGGCGCCAGGGGCCGTCGTGGCGGACGTAGGCCTCGGCGAGGCTGCGCACCAGCTCCGCGGCCTGGTCCTTGCGGTCGGTGACCGCGGGAATGTTGTCCAGGGCCCGGTCGAGGGTGGAATAGGACACGCGAAGCAGGTCGGCCAGGTCGTCGAGGAAGGTGTTGCGGTGGGCGGGCACGATGCCCTGCTGCTCGAACTTGCGGTAGGCCTTGGCGGAGATGCCGATGGTTTTGGTGACTGCGGCCGCGGTGAGGGCCGCCGCGCGGCGTAGATCGGCCACCGCCCATTGTTCCCTGTTCCAGGTGCGCATCAGGCGCGTGGGGGCGACGTTCAGGACGCGGGCGAGTTCGGCTACCCGCTTGGGGTCGGGGACGGTGCGGCCGTTCTCATAGGCCACGATCTGCGCTTTCGAAGCGCCGACGCGCCGGGCCAGTTCAGAGGCTGTCAGACCCGGGTTGCCGGTGGCGGTGGGGAAGTTCCACCGCAGCCGCTGCAGAGCCCTAGGATCGAAGTCGCTGAGTCCGCGCGCCACCTTCGCCCCCCATTTCACGCCGGGTCATTTAAGTGACCCTCTCGCTGCCTTCCGCCGGGTGAACTGATCCCCCACCGGACCGATTCCACCTGCGACGATGTAAAATTAGAGGCCGTGTCACTGGTCGCGAGAGCCAAAATGCGCGAACTTGGTGACTGCCGAGCCCTTTGTGGTAGGCGGCGGAAGCGGCCCTGGCCGTCGACCGCCGACTGAACACTAAAGGTGCCCTGCACCCCCTTTACGGTGATGAGCCTCCGAGGGGCGCAGGGCTGGCGGTGGAGCTACGGCTCTGGTGGGTCCCCCTGTGTCATCAGGGGGGCCTGCCGTCTACAGGACGTCGTCGAACAGGCGACGCAGCAGGGCCGCGAGGCCCTGGAGCGTCAGCCAGCCGAGTACGGCCTTGACGTACTTCCAGATCCGCTTCTGCCACCCACCTTCATCAGGCGGGTTGTCAGTCACTCCACTCCACCTCCTCTCCCGGGCCGGAATCGATCGACCCGCCATCGGTCGTCGACCGACCTGCCGTGACCTTGAGGAGAAGGCACTTCGAATGCTACCGGCTCGTGGCCGCGCCACCGCTCTGCTCCGGGGCCCCGCATTCGTCAACTCCGTTACAGAATAAGAGCCTGGCGAGGGGCCATGCGGCGCAGCCCGGTCCGGGAGCTGCCGCTGACGTGCGGCGATGGGGCACCGACGCCGCGGGGCGCGTGATCGCGCACAGGGGAGCACCCGCCGAAGCAGCGGTAGTGAAACCGGGGCGCGCATACACAAACCGAAAATGGCATATGCCGAGAGAGGTGTTTTCACGTCACTCTTCGAACATCCATGCTTTATGTGATGTAAAGCCATGGCTGCGAAAGGGGCAGTTCCCGGACCCGGGTTATCACGCGCCCCCAACCCCGGCCCCCACCAAGGCCCTTGAGCACTACCGCCCGGCCGTCCTGCACTGACTCAGGGGCAGACCGAGGCGATCGACGAGGCGCTGGACCTGTTCTCGGTGCTGATGGCGACGAGGCTGATCAGCACGGTGAAGCGGGCGGCGGACAGGGAACGCCCGTGGACGCTGCCGCAGCTCGAGAGGGCGCAGCTGCCCTTGGCGCGGGCGGCGAAGGCGCTGTTCGAGAGCCTCGGTACGGATCTGGACGCGGCGGCGCTGTGGCGGGCGGTGGAGGAGGTCACGCCGCGGGCGGTCGTGATGAGCGCGGCCGAGATGGTGATCTCCCTGGCGCCGGAGGACGAGAACTCGGCGGCCATCGCGGTGCGGGATGCAGGTAGGTGGAGTTCCGCTGGCGGCGGCCACCTCCTCTCGGCGGCGCAACGCACGGCTTCCGCCTCGCACGGGGTGTCGGGGACTTCGCTCGTACCGCTTTCGGTGGATCCCAATACGTGGACGGCGCGGTACGGCAGCCTGGACGTCGTGGACCGGCCAGTGGGCCGGCCCGGTCGCGCACCGCAGGGAGGGGCTGATGGTCATGGACAGGGTGCTGCAGGCTTTGGGGGCCGCGCACGACGGGTCGGTGGGGGTACTGCTGGCCGACGGCAGCGAGCCGGGCCCGGTCTACTTCGACGTGGGCAGCGGTTCGCACATGCCGACGTCGACCGAGTGGCACACCTACGACGGCCGGTTCGGTCGGCCCCGGGCAGCCGTCCTGCGAGGCAGCTGCTCCTGCGGCTGGCGAGGCATGGCCGAGTACCCGCTCGACTGGACCACCCTCCCCAACGAAAAGCCCCTGTACGAGGCGGACCTCGACCTGTCCGGACCGATCAAGGACTACGACGCGCACCTGTCGGTCATCCGGGATGCCACCGTCCAACTCCCCAAGGAGCTCACCGAGCTCCTCACCGAACTCGTCCGCCGGCTCAACAGCCTGGCCGCCGAGAAGCCGCTGGTCGCACTGAAGGCGCTCGCCGACCTCCGGTACGTCACCGCCCAGACCGGCCAGGACGCCGCCCACGAGCTCGCCGCCGAGGAAGTACCCATCGAGCAGGTGGCGACCGCACTCGGCACGAGCGAGGCGGCGGCCCGCAGCTACCTCATGAGCTACCTTCGCCCCTGACCTCACCCACCCCGCACAGCACTGCGGTGCCGCTGGGTTCCAGCGGCACCGCAGCGCTCACCCCTCTGGAGTGCCGTTTCTCCGGTGAAACGTCGCGCCCGCCCGGGTGATGCACACCCTGTTCCCCTCCCCCGCAGCCGGTTCGTGCGGCTACAACCCGGTGCGTGATCAAGAACCTGATGCGGCGCGGCCTGCCCGCGCTCGCCCTGTCCGTCCTGCCCCTGCTCACCTCCGCCGTTCCGGCCCACGCTGCCGACGGCCAGGGGGCTTTCACCTCCACCCTGACCACCTCCGCCGCTCGCGAGTCGGCATCGCTCTTCGACGGCATCGACCGGATCCGCGCGGCCGCAGAGTCCCGAGACGGCTACGTCCGCACAGCGTTCAAGCACTGGAACGCCGGCCGCCTCCCCAATGACGGCTGCAACACCCGCGCTGAGGTCATCCTCGAAGAAGCCGTCGAACAGCCTGCGATCGCCGCGGGCTGCAAGCTGTCGGGAGGCCGCTGGTTCTCCCCGTACGACGACACCTGGGTGAGCGTGGCCTCCGGCCTCGACGTCGACCACTTGGTCCCGCTGGCGGAAGCCTGGGACTCCGGGGCCTCGGCCTGGACCGCGAAGCGCCGCGAGGCCTACGCCAACGACCAGGCGACACCCACCTCGCTGATCGCGGTCACCGCCAAGTCGAACCGGTCCAAGGCCGACAAGGACCCGGCCGAATGGCTCCCGCCGACCGCCACCTACCACTGCACGTACGTGACCGGCTGGGTCGAGACCAAGCTCCGCTGGGACCTGGCCGCCGACGACCTGGAGCGCGAAGCCCTCCTTGGGCTGGCGGAGGACTGCCCGGGCGCCACCGTCACCTACGAGACCGTCCCCTTCGACACCAAGTAGACGCACCCTTCCTACTGAGGGAGGGCGAGCCGGGACCCGATTCGAAAGCGCATCTCTCCGGCGGCATGGCGGACCTCCTCGGGCTGCGCGTCATCGTCGAGCACTCCGAGGAGGACCATCAAGGCCCTCGCCTCGTCCTCGCTGATCAGCTTCAGGCGCGGCTCGGTGAGTCCGTCGAGGAGCACGTCCAGCATCTCGTCCATGCCCCGAACAACGCCGTACCGCGCCGTGCGTCACCCGCATGGTGCGGGGACTACCGGTGGTGCTGTCCGGGTTCGAGTGCCGTGCCGAGAATGGTGGAAGCGCCGCAGTCCGAGCATGGCCACCCACCGGCCCAGGCAAGCTCGTTCAACGCGCGGCAGTCCTTCGTTCGGTCTCCGCTCGACCAGCCTGTTCGGGCGGTGAGGGGCGACTGTACGTGGTCTTGGATCCACGAGGACCGAGCGGGCATGTCACACGGGGTTGCCGCCGGGGTGGTCATGGATCCAGGCCAGGCCGCCGAGGTCGAGGCAAGCCCTGGCCCGGGTCACTGCAACGTAGGCGAGGCGCGCCTCTGCGTCGTCGATGGGGCCGGGTACGGGGCGCCCTTGGGCGTCGGGTTCCTCGGCGTCCTTGGGCGGCCTGAAGTCGTCGGCGATCTGGACCGTGGGCCACTCCCGGCCCTTGGCTTTGTGAGCGGTGGACACGGTCACCTGCGCATGTTGTTCGTCGACGAGTTGGCTGACTGCGGCGAGGAGTGCGTCGGGGGTGTGGGTGTCGATCAGGTCGACGAAGGGCTGGAGGTCGGCGCCGGCTGGGTCGTAGGTGGCGTAGTCCTGGAGTTCGCCCCAGGAGGAGAAGAGGAGGAGTTCGGGGTGGCTGGTGGGGCGGCCGTTTTTGAGGTCGCGGGCGGCGAGGGCGAGGCTGCGCAGGCTGTCTCCTCCGCCGGCGAGGGCGACCTGGCGGCCGGCCTGGATGTGGGAGAGGACGTGGGTCATGGCGCCGACATTGGTACGGCACAGGACGGCGTCGGGGGTGCCGACGGTGTCGAGCCGGGTGGGGATGGTCTCGGTTCCCTTCAGGCGGATGGGTGCTCCTGCGAGGGCGAGCCATCGGTTTGCTTCGCGGGCGAGGTCGGGGCCGAAGCGGAAGGACTGGGTCAGGGCCAGGGTGGTGCCGTCGAAGTGGGTCATGACGTCGGTTGCGCCGCGCCAGCCGTAGATGGCTTGGGCGGAGTCTCCGACCATGACGAGCTGGGCGTGTCCGCGTTGGGCGGTGAAGACCTGCTCGACGACGGGGTTGGTGTCCTGTGCCTCGTCGAGGAGGAGGAAGTCGGCGTCGATTTTCGGCTCGGTCAGGGCCCAGATTTTCAGGTAGTGGTCGTGTTCGAAGCGGACGCTGCCCTGTTCGGGGTGCTGCAGGTCCTTCCAGGCCTTACGGGCGAACGGCAGGACGGCTTCGGCGAGTCGTTTGTGCAGGTCGGGGGCTTCCAGGCCGCGCAAGCGGGGGATGTGGCGGCTTGCGATGACGGTGTCTGCCGAGTGGCAGAACCGGGTGACGGTCTTCAGGACGGTGTGGGAGAGAGCTTTGGCGGAGACGTCGTTGTCTGCGATGCGGATGGGTTTGGTGATGCCGAGGGCCATGCCGGTTTTCCAGCTGGGCTGACGCGCGCTGCCCAGACGGGACTGGTACCGGTGGCCGACTGCCGCGTAGGCGAGGGAGTGTGCGGTTTTGCAGGTGACATGGGGTGGGAATCGGCGGGCGGCGTCGAGCGCGATGGCCTTGTTGAAGGCAAGGTAGCGGCCGCGGCGTTTGGTTCTTGTGGCGAGCAGAGCCAGGGTGGTGGTCTTGCCGGTGCCTGCTCCTGCTTGGAGGGCCATGTGATCGCCGGCGTGGAAGCGGTCGGCGGCGTGGGCCTGTTCGTCGGTGGGGTTGAGCACGTGGTCGCTCCATGGCGTGGGCAGGGGGGCGAAGTTGGGTGCGTCCGGCGGCACGGCATGGCTGGCAGTGGTTCGGCGCGGTGCCGGGTCGGAGCGTGGCGTCTGGGGGCGCTGCGTTTCCGAAGGGGCCGTCGGGATGTCGGGGCGATACCTGATGTCTGTAGCGGGTGGTTGCGGGTATGGCGCTCACTATCGTCCTCGGGGCCGGCCTTGAACGCCGGCGGGGATCCAGGTCGCGGTGTGCTGGCGGTGGAGCAGAGGGTCGAAGATCTCCCAGTCCGCCAGGGCCATGTCTGGCGCTGTGGGTGTCAGGGCGTGGGTGGGGCAGCGCTGAGCTTGCCAGCGGTGATGTTCCGCGTAGGGCAGGTGCCCGAGGTCGTAGACGGCGATCTCAACTGGAGGAAGGCCCGGTGGGCGGCCTGGTGCGGCGGCGGTGAGCCGCCAGATGCCGTGCGGTCTGTGGTTTGCGAGGACGCGGTTCAGGCAGCGGGCGCGCCTGCGGGTCCGAGCGACGCATTGGATGTCTTCGATGGGCTGTGCGGCGAGGTAGCGGCCGCAGAGGAGGTCGACGACCGGCCTGGCGGGTCGGCACGGTGACGTGGCGCCAGGTCCGGCGGGAGACGACTGTTGGGGTGGGGTGAAGGTTCCGGTGTCGAGGAGGCGTCGGGTCTGCACGGCGAGGCGCCGACGCACGCTGACGAGATGGCGTGTCAGCGGCTCGGTGGCGTCGCGTACGGGACACAGGGTGGGGTGGGCGATGCGGCACCAGGGGCTTCCGTCGCCTGCCTGGTAGGCGACGCCTGCGCCGATGTGCCAGCGGTGGATTTCGGGAACGACCGTGGTGGGCAGTTCGTGCGGGTGGAGGCCGACGGGCTGGTGTTCGATGCCTCGGTACCAGTGGACCTGATTGCCGCAGTCGGCGCACCGGCCGCTCTGGGCGATGCGGAGCAGGCGGCTGTGGCTGTCCGTGGCAACGCTCAGGCCGCGGTGGCGGGGCGGGACGGGGCTGCTGTCCCGGCGGCGGCCCAGGGAGGTATGGGTGGAGCGCATGGCGGTGAAGGTTCCAGCCGACGCGCCGTGGGTGTGGCGTGCGCGCCGGACTGTCCCCTGACCGGCTCAATTCTGGTGGGCGTACTTTCGGGCTTCGAGCACCCATTCCCGCTCCGGCACCGGTTCGGGTGATCTGCGGGAAGGGGAAGTCCGGAGCTACCGGCTCTCGCCGCCGGGCGGTGTGTGGCCGTCGCAGAGTGCGGCGAAGAGGCCGCCGAGGGGAACGTCGAAGGCGTGGCCGAGGGCATGCCAGCTCGGCAGGGAGCCGGTGGTGCGGCCCTGCTCGATTTCGATGAGGGTGCGCCTGGACAAGCCAGTCCGGCTGGCCAGTTCGTCATAGGTCCAGCCGCGCTCGCCCCGCAGGCGCGCGAGCTTCAGGCGCAGCGCGTCGAGGTTCGGTTCGGGCGGCAAGATCGTCACCCCACCATCGGACGGTGCAGACCCCTGCCCTGTCAGTGCAGACCTCTGCCCTATTTCCGCAGGTGGCACCTACCTCGCACAGTGCAGATGTCTGCACTACGGTGCGGCCGTCGCCCCGACTCCCCGGTGGCGGCCCGTCCCCGGCCAAGGCCGGGCGGTCGAGCAGGAAGGCCGGCCGATAAGGCTCTGCACGCCCCACCTGACGGTGCGGCGCACGTGGACCGTGGAACTGCGCCCGCAGCCCCACGGCCCTCAACTCGCCTGCCCCCAATGCGGTCCCACAGCCGCGCACGTGCACGGCGCGACAGCCCGCTCGGCCGCACTCGCCCACCTGGCCGGGCACGCAAGGATCGACGCCTTGCCGCAGCATCTGCGGATCTGCCAGTGCCACGAACGCGGCTGCCGCTGGCACCCCCGCCACCGCGGCTGCGCCGGCCCCGTCGTCCTGGTCCTGACCCGCGAACACGCAGGGCGCCTATGGCGGCTGGCCGATGCCTGCACCAACTGCGCCGCAGCCACCCACGACGCCGCCGTCGTCCCCGAAACACCGATCGGCACCCCGCCCGCACGGAGCAGACGACGCCACTCCCCCACACCACCCGGCCTCAGCCCCCGGGAGCGGATCCGCGACATGCTCTCCTACCTCGCCGCCGCCCTCCCACCGTCCACCAGCCCGCAGGCCCGCCTGCTCGCCCTGCAATGCGCACTCCGCACGGACCGGCACGGACAGGTGCGACTGCCCGCCGGCCTCCTGCGCGGCATGCTCCTGAACGACCGGGAAGCCGGGGCATGGCAGGAGCTGGAAGAGGCCCGCTGGCTGCACCACACGCGAACGCCTTCAGCAGAGCACCAAGCGCAGCTTCTGGACGCGACAGTGCTCACCCAGGCACCGGGGCGTGCCCTACGCGCACAGGCAGCCGGGCTGGCCCTGCGCTGGGCACACTCCCCCGCCACCCGCACGCAGCCGGCCACAGCGCGGCTGACCGCCGTCGCACTGACCGCGCACCTCTCCCCCGACGGCACCTGCGGAAGCGCCGACCTCGCGGACCTCACCCGCATCTGCGCAGTGTCCGAGGAACACCTCAAGGAGGCCGTAGAGGGCCTCGGTAACACCGGTGTGCTGTCTGCCTGGTCACTGGACGTCCCGGCCGGAGAACTGCACTGGCGCACGGCCGGTGTCGACGCGCCGGAACATCTGGCGGAGCCACCAGTGGAGCAGCCTGATCAGGGCTGGGCCTCGTCTACCAGGTAAACCGGCCATCGGCGTACTGGCTGTTGCCTGTTGGCGGCGTAGCTGTGAGTGCGCCCGGCCCGGTGGACGTGTGCCTGCTCGGTGGCGTGTGGGCGTAGGCGACCGACGAGTGGTAGGTGGCGCAGAGCCCACTCTCTCCCGCTGGGGCCGTCAGTTTGGTCCCCCTCGGCCTGCTCCCGATGGCGGCGCGTGCGGCCGGGCACCACACGCCTCAGCCGGCTGACTCGCTGGCACATGACTGGCCACCATCGCATCACACCGTACGCAGTGTTTTGCCCCGCCGGATCAAATCCAGCGGGGCAAATATGGTCTTCAGCCGGTTCGGCCGTAGCCCCAAATCTTCGGCGCGCTGACGCTGGGCCAGAAGCACCTCGGCCAAGCCGTGGACATCGGGGCGCAGCGGGGCCGGGACGGCCTGGATACGGCGTTCACGGCGGCATCTTGCGTGTCTTCGGTGGGGCAGGTGTGTCGAAGAGACCCTGGGCCTGGAAGAAGCCACCGAGCGGCCGTAAGAGCCAGGGACTGGTGCGGCGCGCTCAGGTGGACGGCGTGCGCGGGTCGTTCAAATCCAGTTACCCCAGCCGAACGTGGCGATGTAGGCCCGTCGGACGGCGTCCCAGCCACGGCCGCTGCCGACGTGAATCACTGCCAGCGCAAGAATGAACCAGGCCGTGAAAGCAGCAGCAACGATCAAGGCCCATCGAAGGCCGGAGAAACTGGCAACCACGATCAAGGCGATGACTGTCACTCCCAGGCCCAGGTGGGCGGCGGGGAGATCTGTGCGCAGCGCCTCGCACACAGAGCGGCGTTCTTCCTGCATATCTCGGGTGTACCGAGCTGCAGCCGAGCCGTCACCGGTCTCCCGCTCAGAGCTGTGCTCCATGAGTAGCCCCCTGTCGATCCAGCTGCAAGCCCGTACGGCGCCACTTTCCACACTCGCTGCGGCTCCCGCCCTGATCGGGCGGGAGCCGCAGCGTTTCACAGAAGGAAGGATTACCTGCCCCGTCCGCTCCATGGCGATCGGGGTCCTAATTCCTCCCTGTTCGACTGCCAGGCGCCGAAATTCACACCAGATTACTCACAACGAGGACAACGATCCAGAATGCCTACCGCACGCTTCGCTGATACTTCTTGCGAGCGCTCTCCATCGCATGGACCTGGGTGGAAACGCGGACGTTCTCGCCGCTGCTCGGAGCAGTGTAACCGGCCAGCCCGTCTAATGAGATGGACTGGCCGCTCTTCAGTCGGATCACCGGAACAGTGGACGTCACGAGGGTGCCACCGCGGTGTTCCCAGGCGATTTCTTCTATCGCATCCCAGGGGACTCTCTTCCAAACCAAGATCCCCAGGTACTTGACCCCCCAGTTGTCAACCCATGCCGCACAGAGTGCCGCTCTGACTGATACCCACAGGCCAACCGGTAGGCATATGGATACGGTCAGCAGCGAGTCGCTCCACCCGACTGTGGTTGCGGTGGCGTACCCCAGAAACAGAGTCAGGAGGCCCAAGGCGCAGAGGAATACGTTCCAGCCACTTCGAAATGTCACCTTGCCCTTCATTCTAACGGATTCCCCTCGTCGTTGATTGCCTACTGGTTGAACGGTTAGTTGTTATTGATCCGAAACGCTTTGAGTTCAGGCTCGTTGATGATGTGTGAGTGATCTGGTGGGGGATGCGCGGGCCTGGTCGCCGGACGCGCAGGAGGCTGTGCGGTTGCTGGCGATGTCGGCGCTGGTGGAGGGTCGGGACCGGATTGAGGTTGTCGCCCTGTTCAAGGTGTCGGTCAAGGCCGTGGACAACTGGTGGGCGAAGTGGCAGGCCGGCGGCCGGGACGCACTGCTGTCCCGCCCGCGAGGCCGTCGCGTGGGTGAGCACCAGGTCCTGTCGGAGGCCGAGCAGGCCGCCGTCCGGCAGGCTGTCCTCGATCACATCCCCTCCGGCCTGGGACCTTCGGGTCAGCTGTGGGCACGGGGGCAGATAGGCGAGCTGATCTTCAAGCTGTACGGCGTCCGCTTCACCGAGCCCGGGGTGGGCAAGTACCTCAAGCGTTGGGGGCTGACCTTCCAGCGTCCGGACAAGCGGGCGGTCGAGCAGGACCCGGAAGCAGTCCGCCTCTGGCACGAGGAGACCTGGCCGGCGATCCGGGCCAGGGCGAAGGCGGAGAACGGCGAAGTCCTCTTCGCCGACCAGGTCGGGATCCGCTCGGACCAGGTCACCGGCCGAACCTGGGGCGCCAAGGGCACGACTCCCATCGTCCGCCGGACCGGGAACCGGTTCTCCGTGAACGCGATGTCCGCGATCAGCACCCGCGGCCGGATGCACTTCATGGTCTTCACTGAGTCGTTCGACGCGAAGGCCATGTGCCGCTTCCTCGCCCGGCTCGTCGGGCACTTCGGCCGGAAGATCCACCTGATCGTCGACCGGCACTCGGCCCACCGCTCGAAGACTGTCCGGGACTGGCTCGCCAGCCACGAGGACGAGATCGAGCTGCACTTCCTGCCCTCGTACTCACCCGAGCTGAACCCCGACGAGCTGGTCAACGCCGACCTCAAACGCAGCCTGCCCCACACCCACCGGGCCAGGAACCAGGCCGAACTCGCGGCCGAAACCCGCAGATTCTTCCACAAACGCCAGCGTCAACCACACATCGTCCGCGGCTACTTCGACGGCCCACACGTCCGCTACGTCCTCGACGAGAACCCTTTGAGTTTCTGATCAAATACAACCGGCGCCGCCGGCATTCCGCGCTCGGCTACCTCACACCAGCCGAGTTCGAACAGCAACTGAGCACGTCACATACGCTGTCACTCGTCGCATGAAACCCGGTGTCCACGCCCGGGGATCAACCTCAGTGCAGCCAGTGAACGTCTTCGTCCAGCCGCCGAACGATTCGTTCGTGGCGATCCCCACGCTGTTCTTTTCCTCGCGCTCGGTCAGAACCTGGACCGCTTGCCAGGCCAGCGACACCGCATCAATACCGCCCACTCAAACAACGTCAGCAACCATCCCCGCTGCCCGAGGCACAGGCCCCGGGCAGCCGCAGGGAAATCAGGAGGTGCCTTGCCAGGAAGTTCAGCGCCTCTTCAGGTGTTCTCATCACCCTGCCAGAATTCCAGCAATACAGAGGATGAATGCCACCAAGCAGACGATCTCAAGCGTGTATGCGACTTTCTCTTGCCGCACTTCTGCCGCCAGCTCACCTGAGTACGCAAGCTTCAGCGAGTCGATGCGAGCAAGGAGTAGTTCTCTGCGCTTCCGCCCCCAGTGAATTCTGGAAAGCGCTCGAGGATGAAGGACCTCATCCCGACCCCCGTTCAACCGAATTCCGAGAGTGTAAGCAAGGCCCACCCTCTCCCATCCGACACTCGATATTCGCGACCAAGGAATCCACACAGTATGATGCGATTCGCGAACGACTAAGAAGCCGCCCACCAGCCTAACTCCAGGAGAAAGATAGAACCTCCAAGCCAGCCAGAAACAGGGCCCCAGTCCAATCAATCCAGCCGCGACAGTAGAATACGACGGACGATTCGAAGTTATTTCAAGGATGGATACAGCCACCGGGATGCCATTCACTCCGACAATCCAGAGCAGCCCGATCAAAATTTTCCCAATAGATTGATTCACGAGAGCCACGACCTGAAGGCGAATCTTTCGGCGACCATGTCAGCCACTCTACCGATGACCCTTTCCGTCCCATACACGACAAATGATGCGGCCACCACGTCTCCTACGAGACCTATTACCTGTTCCGTGCATCCCTTCGACCCCGTCGAATACGATCCACACGAGTTGATGACCATTGGGACTCTCGTCAGCACTGCGGCACCACTCGCAATCCTGGAAACCCCCATGGCTGGAACAGCACATTCAACCTGACCCCACAATGTGCACCCTACGGCAACACCTTCGGCTGCCCAGACGATCGATCCGGCGGTCTGGTTCGCGAGCGTGATGTTGTCCTTATGTTTATCTATATAGTCTTCGAGTGCATTCCCGTCCTTCTTCTCTGTCTTTTTCCTGCATTCCTCAAGACTGTCGCCACTATTTACACAATCCGAAACAGCGGACCACAGCTTTGCCTCATCGACAGTGAAGTCCTGAGACCCTTGATACCCATTGCCCTTCATCGCCTCGTACTGCTCCGAGGTCAGGGGAGCGCCCAAGGCAAACTTCTTTTCCTGGCTACCACCACTCTTGCTGTCCGATGCACCCGATCCTGATCCATCAGGCTTCTTCGTCTGACCGTTCTGCGATGGTTTCGGTGGCCCGGGCACGTGTCCTGGTGTTGTGTTCTCATGATCGGGCGTCGGTCGGGTGGGACAGTCGATCTCGGGGCACAGGCCGCTGGGGTCCGAAGTGGTGACGGGGCTGTTGTTGGCGTAGCTGTAGGCGTTGAGCCCCTGTGGGGAGTCGAGTGCCAGGATCGGGTCGACGCTGAGGAACGTACCGGTGCGAGGGTCATACTCGCGCGCGCCAAGGTGGGTGAAGCCAGTGGCTTTGTCCTTGGTTCCGTCGACGAAACCCCGTTCGCCAGGCCAGGCGGCGGGCGTGGTTCCCCGGTCTTCACCGAAGGGCTTGGTCGCTCGGCGCTGTACCTGAAGGGTGGTGGCGTCGATGGCGGTGGTGCCGGTGTTGTGATGGTCGGTCGCGACGTACGAAAGCTTGCCGGCGGAGGTGCGGACGATCGTCGGGCCGCCGGGAGTTGGGTAGTAGCGGGTCCCGGTCACCGTGTTGGTCGCGGTGTCGAGGGTGAGTTCGGTGGAGCCGAGGTAGAGGGTGGTCTTGCCTGGGTCCTTGCGCAACAGACGGTTGCCAGCCCCGTCGTAGAGGTAGGTGGAGGTGCCCGCGCTGGAATCAGCCGATGCGAGTTTGCCCTCGGGTGTCCAAGTGAGGGTCTGGGTGGCGCCTGCGGCGTTGGGGCGGGTGAGGGTGTTGCCGGTCGCGTCGTAGGTGATGGTGCTGGTGACGGACGGGCCGGTACCGGTCTGCTTGGTAGTGGAGGTCGGAGCATGCGGGCGGGCGCCCCCCGGGGCCGGGAAGGCGTTCGTGGTCGTTGTGGTCTTGGCCGTGTCGCCCGCCGGGTCGTGGTCGGTGACCGAGGTGCGGTTACCGGTCACGTCGTAGATGAAGGTTTGACGGTAGGGGGCCGGGCCGCCGATCTTGCCTGGCTGGGGTGCAGGGTTGGCACAGCCTCCGATGCCGGGGACGGACGGGCCAGGTTTGGTCGTGGTAGTGCCTGTGTCGGTCCAGGCCTGGGTCAGGCGGCGCAAGTAGTCGTAGGTGAAGCACTGCGTATCGGGTGTCACACCCTGCGCGGTAGTAACTGCGGTGATGTCGCCTGCTGGTGTGTAGGTGTAATCGGTGACATCGACCGGGAGCGTCGAGTCCTGCTTGTCCAATTGGGTGCGCAGGAGGCGGCCCGTGGCCAGGTCGTGGACGTTTGTGAAACTGACCTGCTTCGGGACGCCGCCGAGGGTCGTGCGCTGCACCGTTCCGAACTCGTCATAGTCGGTGAAGTTGACGTAGTCGACGGTGGTGCTGCCCATCGAGACGGGCAGGCCGTTGACGTTCCGGCCGGTGTAGAGCGTTTCCTTGGGCAGGCCTCCGGCCGCGGGTACGTCCATGTAGTCGGGCATACCCGTGATGGGGTCGTAGGCAACCGACGTGGAGTAGGTGGTGCTGAGCGCGCCCTCCCCCGCCGGAACAGTCAGTTTGGTCCCCGTCGGCCGGTAGCCATTGTCGTAGCCGGTGGTCTCCTGGCGCCAGGGCTTGCCGCTCACCCAGCTGGTGGAGGCGGTGGCCTGGCCTAGGAGCAGCGTGTCGTACTCGTACGTGGCCAGCTTGGTGCCGTCGGCCGTGCCAAGGTTGCGTGAAATGGGGCGGCCAAGGATGTCGTAACTGGTGACGGTGGTGACGCTGCGGGCGTCCGTCGCTGCGACCGGGCGGTCGGCAGCGTCGAACGTGGTCGTGGACGTTCCCTTGTCCGGATCCATGACCCGAATCTGGCGCCCGTGCAGGTCGTACTCGTAGGTCCAGACGTTGGAGGCGGCGTCGGTGAGCCGGGTGAGCTTGCCGGTGGTGCTGTAGGTGTAGCGGATGGTGTCGTAAGTGCCTTCGGGCTTGGTTCCCTTGTACTGGCGACGCTCGACCGTGTGGCCACGGGCGTCAGTAATCACGCTGGTGGGCGTCTCACCCAACGGCGGGGTGGTGTCGGTGCGGTCGACGCCCGCGTAGGCGGTGGCGGTGCGCCACTGCTCGATCGCCTTGGACGAGAAGGCCTTGGCGACCGTACGCCCGAGGCCGTCGTAGAGAGTGGTGCTCTGGGCAGGGACCGTGTTCTCGTCGGCGACGAACCGGGTCTTCACTGGGTCGGAATCCCTGTTGACGTACGCGTTGTTGGTTTTGACGGGCCGGCCGAGGCTGTCGTAGAACGTGTCGGTGATCAGTCGGCTGGTGGCCGCGCCGTTCTGGGGGACCGTCTGGACCTGGACCTGCTGGCCGAAGGCGTCGTTGATGGCGATGGAGGTTGCGTACGACTCGTCCGACCGGAGTTTCTGGGTGGTGACGGAACTGGTGCCCGTGTTGGTGAGGTCGTATGTGAACACCGTGTTCGCGCTTTCGCTGCGTGTACGGCCGGGCAGCCAGACTGCGGTGGTCCGGCCGAGCGCGTCGTAGGCCACCTCGGTGGTGCGGTTGTTCTGGTCTACCGTTTTGGTCGGGCTCCCGCGCAGGGGGTCAATGGTGGAGGTGGTCGTCCAGTTCTTGGGGTTGGTGACCTTGATGGTGTTAGCACGGGCCGGCGCCACCGGCTCGTACACCGTCCTGGTTGTCGCGCCCGTTGCGTCGCTGGTACTCGTAACCCGGCCATAGGCGTCGTAAACGAGTGTGGAGTTGACTGTGTACTTGGGCTGACCGGACTCGAAGCGGTCGAGTTCTTCGGTGCTGGTGGCCAGGCCAGGGCCGGTGAGCGTGCCGTGGGGCTGGCCGTCGTAGTACGTGTGGCTGCGGCCGAGAGTGTTTGCCTCCGTCGCCGTGACTGTGCAGTCACTGCTCTGGGTCTCGACGGTTTCGGAGATGCGGTCGATCATCCAGGCAGCGGTGTTGCGGGCGTAGGTGGTGACGGTGCAGATGTCGGGAAGACCGTCCGCCCGCGCCAGGACGTGCTCGGGCATCCCGTAGGTGTCGTCGTACTTGGTCGTCTTCGACGTTGACTGCCAGGTCTTGTCAGTGCGGAGCTCCTTGACCTGGGAGGACCCTTGGCGCTGCATCTGCGCGTTGAGTGGCGGGAGCTTGGTGCCGCGGCTGTGGGTGGCGGTTTCCTTGGAGAGCCAGGGCTCGGACTTCGCTATGGAGAGGAGTTCACCCCCGTCGGAGGCGAAGGTCTGGGTCTCTCGTACCGTGCCCGCGAGTGGGTTGCTGTCCTTGACCGTGTTCCCGGTGATCCCGGTGAAGGTGGCGGTGCGCTTGGTGCCATCGGCCTTGATGTCGCCGTCCATGCCGCGCAGGTAGAAGGCTGCGTACTTGGTGACGGTGTCGGGGGCTGTACCGGAGCGGGTGATGACCTGTTCGTAGCCGCGGAATTGGTTCCAGGTGCGGCGCTTGTCCTCGGTCAGTTCCTCGTCGTCACGGTGCCAGGCCGCAGGGCCGACGTACTCGTACCGCGTTTCCTGGGGGCGGGAGCCTCCGAAGGGGTCGATTTCGGTGACGCGGGTGACGACGTACTTGTGGAACCAGTCCAAGGTTGGGTCGAGCGGGCTCTTGTAATCCGGGTTCCAGTAGACGGGGTAGCAGCGCTTGCTGTTGGAGTCCTGGGATGAAGGCAGACCGGCACCCGGCGTGCAGTCCGGGTCGGCATAGCCGATGTCGGTGACCTGGCCGGTCTCGGAGGTGATGCCGACGATGCGGCGGCGGTTCATCGCGGGCCTGTTATCGACGCTGGAGTCGACGCGGTTGTTCAGAAACTGGCCCGCGAAAGTGACCGGCTTGGTGGCGACTGTCGTCGCACCGTCGTGGCCGGTACGGGTCACCGAAGAGAGCCACAGCGCGGCGGCGGTCTGGTCCGCCGGTTTGGGGAACTCCTGCTTGAACTCGTAGGAGTCGACGTTGTCGTAGCTGCCCGTGCCGTTCAGAACCTGGGTAGTGATCTTGATGAGGCGCTTGGTGGTCCAGAAGGTGGCGGCGTAGTTCTCGCAGATACCGGTGGCCGTGCAATTCTGATCGAAGGGCACGTCCGGCCATTTGGTGGCGGCGTTCTCCTTGGTCAGCTTGGCCGCCGCACAGTCGAATCCGGCATCCGGAAGGCAGCGCTCGGAGGTGGTAAAGAGCACCTGAGCGGTCGGCTTGACCGTGTCCGCGTCTGCCAGCTTCGAGCCGTAGGTGATCTTGGCCAGGTTGCCGCCCCGGATGTACGGGGTCAGGGTTCCCTCGGGTGTGATGGTCGAGGCGCCGCGCCTGTAGTGGTTGGTCTCGGTGTCGTACCAGTGGGTGATCACGCCGCCGCGCGGGTCGACGACGAAGTCGAGGTTCCAGCGCCAGGCTTGCTGGCACCAGGACGCCGCGAAGGTGGACTTGTGGCAGTCCTCGCCCGTGGTGTTGCCATAGATGGGAGTGGTCCAGGCCGAGTTGGTCGCGGGGGCGGTGGAGCTGCCAGGCTTGCGGCCGACGCCGAAGTAGTACTGGGTGCCGTCGGCGGTGGTGACCTTCCAGTGCTCGCCGTTGTCGTCGCCGTTCGTCGCGCCGGTCAGCCGTTCTACCTTCGAAGCGTCGTCATTCTCCAGCCGCCAAGCACCGGAGGTGTCGTCCCGTACGAGCGTTGAGGACTTGCCATTCAGGGAGAGCGTGGCGTTGTGACCAGCCAGGCATTGCTCGCCCGAGTCCGCTTGGCCGTCCTTGGCGCAGGCCTTAAAACGGCGCTCGATGAAGCCGGGTGAGTACTCCCACCCCTCACCGATCCACGAGGCCTGGTTGTTCGTGGCGGCAGTGCGGCCGTCGACCGACTGAGAACTGTAGGAGAGCGAGACGCTGGGCTTGCTGCCACCCAGCCCGTCAGGCACGTTGATCGGGTACGACCACGCGAAGCCTCCCGCGCTGCCGCCGCCGCTCCACGTCCCGGAAGGTGCCAGGCTGGTGGCCCTGTAGTCGCCCGCACTGCCGGCGGGCGCCGCTGAAGCCGCGAGCACGGCGGCCCCGCCCGAAGCAGGGTTCACACGCATGCCCTCCGCGCCCGAGTCGCCTTTCAGAGCCACTTCCGTACTGAGCAGCCCAGCCCGGTCACCGTCCTTGACGGTGGGTACAGGCGTCTGCGTACGGCATTCCGCGCGCTCAGGGGTGGCCAGCGCGCACTCGGGAAGTGCTACCAGACGGGCACGCGAGAGCCAGTCGCCGCCGAACGCTCCCGCAATGTGGGAAACGTCCACCGAGACTTTGACCTGGCCGCCCTCCTGGGTGCCTTGGGCCGGACGGACGGCGACCAGCAGGCCCTGGACGCCGGCCTTCTCGGCGGCAGCCCGGTCCAAGAGCTGGACGGAGGCCTTGCCTGTGCTTGGCGCGTCCTTGCTGCTGGCTGAACGAACCCAGACGGGCGCGGCGCCGGCACGGCTCGGATCGGCGGGAGGTGCCGCCGGGATGCCTGAGGGTGAGGGCGCGGTGAAGAGCGACCCACGCGAAGCGGCAGGCTGCGCTGCGCCCAGGTCCACCTCGGCCTGAGAGGCGGGCGGCCAGTACACGTCCGTCGGACTCCAGGCGGCGGCTCCGTCACCCTTCGGGGTCTTCGCGTCCGCCTTTGGTGCGTTTTTCCCCGTTACCGACTCTGTTTTCTTCAACGCGCCCGGCGACCAGCGGCGTGAATCCTTCGGCTTCCACTCCGCGGCCTCGGCTGTCCCTACGCTAGCGAGCAGGGACAGCGTGACTAAAAGTGGAACTGCAATGCTCTGTTGGATCGCCGAGCGTTTTCTGGTCGCGCGAAGTCCAGCTGGTGCCGACACGGCATGCCCCCCACGGTCGCCGAGTGGATCAATTGGCCTGGGAGCCTAGCCTGTTAGCAAATCGCAGAATACAGAGCAAGCCGGACAAGATATGCCGCGCCGACTCGCCGGCATCGCGAGAACGCCCGAAAATAGATCGTTCACCTCTGCATTGGCTTGATCCCATCCGCCAATTGATCACTATTACGCGAATAAGTCTCAGGAATAGCTGATTCCGAATTAGCAGCCGCGTCGGGACTGAGCAAAGAGGCTGTTAGCGTTCACGACCAGTTGACAGGCACCAATCACACTGGGGAGTTTGCCGTGGGGGGCACACTGAGACAACGGCGACCAGCCGGCCGGCCGGTCGCCGTGGCAGGGCTGATCACACTGGCCCTGTCCATCACATCCGTCGGCGCGGCGCCGGGAGCCTCGGCGGCATCGGTAGCTTCCAAGCCGAGCGCGCCGGCCGCACAGACGCCGCCCGAGCGGCCGACGACCGAGCGGGAACGGGCGGAGGACGCGGCTCTCGCCGAGGCGAAGCGGACCGGGAAGCCCGTGCCCGTGCCGGTGGCGACGACCGAGACCGACACGGTGGTGGCCAACCCGGACGGCACCCTGGGGCTGACCCGTAGCGCCGCCCCGTTGCGTACCAAGCAGGACGGCAAGTGGGCCGACTTGGACGCCACCCTCGTCAAGGCTGCCGACGGCACGCTCCGTCCGAAGGCCACGGTCAATGGCCTGACCCTGTCCGGCGGCGGCACCTCGCCGCTTGCCACCCTGGACCAAGACGGCAAGCAGCTCGTGCTGAGCTGGCCGGAGCCGCTGCCTACGCCGGTGCTGGAGGGTGACAGCGCCCTCTACCGCGAAGTCGTGCCCGGCACGGACCTCAAGGTCACGGCCGACAAGAGCGGCGGGATCTCCCAGGTCCTCGTGGTCAAGTCCGCCGAGGCCGCCCGGCATCCGAAGCTCGCCAAGCTGACCACAGGCCTCAAGGCCAAGGGCGTCACCGTATCCGCCGACGGCCACGGCAACCTGAAGGCCGCCGACGCCTCGGGCCATACGGTCTTCCAGGCACCCACCCCCACGATGTGGGACTCCACCGCCCCGGTCCAGACTCCCCTCGCCAAGCCCTCCGGCTCCACCATGTTCTCGCAGGCGGCCATGGGCGCCGGGAGCGCGCCAGCCGGGTCGGACGAAGAGCCGGCCAAGTCCGTCTCCGGCAGTGACGGCCCGGGGGACTTCGCCAAGGTTGCCCGGATCCAGGCCGACCTCGGCAAGGACTCTCTCGCCCTGACCCCGGACCAGGCCTTCCTGGCCGACCCCGCCACCGCCTACCCGGTCTACATCGACCCGGCGTGGCAGCCCACCAGCCGCGGCACGCAGCACTGGGCCTGGGTCCAGGAGGCCTACTCCACCACTGTCAGCTACGACGACTACGGCGACACCTACGACCCGGGTGTCGGCTACCAGCGCTGGCGGACCAGAACCGGGCTGGAGCGCTACTACGTGCAGCTCGACACCAGTGACCTGGGCGACAAGAGCATCAAGAAGGCCTCCTTTTTCGCGACCCAGTCATACGCCGCCGATGCCACCTGCAGCAGGACGTACGACGTGGACCTGCACTCCACTGAGCCCCTGCTCTCCGACATCACCTGGAACACCCAGCCCCGCGACTGGGAAGTCCTGGGCACGACTTCCCTCAACAGCGCGGGCGGCCCCAGCTGCCCGGATGCCACCACGCGCGGCGAGTGGGACGTACGCGACCACCTCGCCGCGAACCAGTGGCGCGGCAGCATCACCTACGGTCTCTTCGCCTCCAACGAGGCCAAGAGCACCAGCAACAACTCCTTCAAGCGGTTCACCCGTGACACGAACAACCTGCCGTTCCTCTACATCGAGTACAACCGGCCCCCGTACAACCCGTGGTCGCTCGGCATGGTCCCCGCGCCGCAGAACCCGAACGGCAATGGCTGCGGCTGGGTCGGCGCCGCCGGCTACGGCGGCTTCAACATCAGTGCCTGGATCGGCGACCCGGACAACCAGCCCAACGACGCCAATTTCCACGTCTACGACACCGCTGGCGACATCCTCGCCTACGACGGTGGCTGGCGCGACCAGGCGACCGGTACCCACCTTGCCGCCGCGTATCCCGAGAACCTCGTGGACGGCCACACGTACTACTGGCGTGTGCGCGGCGGCGACGGCGACATGGCATCCGCCTGGGTGACCGGCTGCACCTTCTCCATGGACACCCAGCCTCCCTCGGTCCCGATCGTTACCTCGGCCGAGTACCCGCCGTCGGGCACCCTGCCCGGCTCTACGAAGCACATCGGCCAGCCCGGCACCTTCACCGTGAAGTCCACCGACGCCACCAGCGGTGTCCTCTACTACGAGTGGGCCTTCAACTCGGTGATCCCGGTGGGCGGCGCGAACCGCGTCGACCCCGCCGCCGACGGCAGCGCCGCCATCCCGCTGACTCCGACGACGTGGGGCACCAACGTCCTGCGCGTCCAGTCCGTGGACCGCGCGGGCAACCGCTCCCAGCAGCAGACCTACGCCTTCTACGTGCCCGACAACCCGGCTGCCAAGACGGCACTCGGCGACATCACCGGCGACGAACGCGTCGATTTCATCGCCCCCACAGGCAACGGCGACCTCGTCGTCTACCCGACCGCCATCGACCCGGCCGCCGGAGGCGTCATCGCCTCCAACGTGGCCAACAGCCCGGGCGGCAAAGGCTGGGGCGCCGGCACCCTGACCACCCACCGCGGCGGCAACGGCATCCGCTTCGACGACCTGTGGACCTACCGCGACGGACAGCTCAAGCTCTACCGCAACTCCCTCACCCAAGGCGGCCTCGAAGCCAACGGCGGCCTCTACTACAGCGCGGCCAAGGCCCTGACCGTCAAGCGCCCGCCTGCCGCGACCTGCACGGTGGCGGCGACCGGTGCTCCGTGCGGCGGCGACTACGCCTCGAACTGGTCGGGCGTGAAGCAGATCCTCGCCGTGGGCGATGCCAAGCCGGAAGCCGGAGTCACCCCGTTCAACGATCTGATCACGGTGGAGAGCGATAGCGTCGGAAGCCGTCTGCTGCTCTTCCAGGGCACGGCGACTACCGGCTGGCTGGCCGATCCGGTCGTGCTCGTCCTGAGCCCCTCCGGCTGGGACAGCCTCACCCTCATCGCCCCCGGTGACGCCACCGGTGACGGCCTCCCCGACCTGTGGGCCCGCGACAACACCACCGGCGACATCTATCAGTACGCCAACGTCGCCGGAAACCCCGCGGCCCTCGGCGACCACACCAAACGCACCAAGATCGGCTCAGGCTTCACGGCAGCCACCCATCCCGTCATCGGCTCCTCCGGCGACACCAGCGCCGACAGCGTTCCCGACCTGTGGGCCCTGGACAGCCGCCATCGGCTGATGACCTGGAACGGCGCCGCTACCAGCGGCAAGGTCACCGGTTTCAGCGCCGGCCACACCATGGGCGACGCCCGCATCTCCACCTCACAGTGGAAACTGAACGAAGGCACCGGAACCACCGCCGCCGACCTGCGCGGCCGCAACAACGCCGCGCTCAGCGCGAGCGGTGCCGCCTGGGCCGACGACACCGTCGCCAGCACAGCCACAAAGGTCGTCAACCTCGACGGCGCCTCCGGCACCGTCACCGCCGCCGGCCCCGCCGTCGACACCACCCGCAGCTTCACCATCTCCACCTGGGCCAAGTCCAACAAGAACTCCGTCGTCCTCAGCCAGGACGGGCAGCACACCAGCGGCTTCATCCTCTGGCACGACCAGGACGGCACCTGGCGGTTCGGAATGTCCAAGAAGGATGACGACAACTGGGACTACGACCAGACGACCGTCATGAACGATGCAGCCAAGGTCCAGAGCGGCGTATGGACTCAGCTCACCGCCACCTACGACGAGCAGACCGGCCTCATTGCTCTGTACGTCAACGGCACCCTGGCCGGCACCGCCCACCACGCCAAGGCCAACGCCTGGAACGCCACCGGCCCCCTGGTCCTGGGCCGCTTCAAGAACCAGAGCAAGCCAGCCTCCTTCTTCGGCGGCCGCATCAGCAACCTGGCCGCCTACAACCACTCCACCGTCCCCTCCGCGACCCGCACCACCCTCACCTCAGCACTGAGCAGCACCAAATGCGTCGACGACGCCACCGGCAGCAACGCTGAAGGAAATCCCATCCAGATCTGGGACTGCGACCCCGCCGGCGGCGCCGCCCAGCAGTTCGAGATCCGTGAAAACGGCGAGATGCGCGTGGTCGGCAAATGCGTGAGCACCGCCGGCGGCAGCACCCAGCCCCGCGCACTCATCCAGATCGCTGCCTGCAACGGCGCCGGAACCCAGCAATGGCTCCCCACCGCCACCAGCGGCTTCTACAACCCACAGTCCAACCTCTGCCTCGACCTCCCCAACGCAAGGACCGAAAACGGCACACAACTCGAACTGAATTACTGCAACAACTCCAACGCACAACGCTGGCACACCGCCGGCCTCGCCTCACCCCTGGGCACCACCGGCTAGCCCCGGCCGCTGGCCAGCGGCCCGTCCCCTCCGGGACACCCGGAGGGGACGGGCCCACGTTTGCCCGACGTGATTGCCAGCCGTGATCCCAACGGGTACGACGAACTGGTCTGTTCGCGGCAGGCGGCCAATTCCCCTGTGGTGATGGCGCTCCTAGAAGATGGCTGTGGCAGATATTTCGTGAAGTACCTGATGCCTGTGGGGCCGACAGCTGGGCCATGCTTGATCGCTAGCGCCGGGGCGCGCGTCCGGCAGGGCTTTTTGGGGGGGCTGCGGTGGTGGTCAGTGAGCTGGTACGCACAGAACTGCGACGGGTCGATTGGGCTTCGTTGGAGTGCGGCTGCGGCGATACTGCGGAGCATGTGCCTCTTCTGATCGAGGCGATCATCACTGCTGAGACACCCCGGGACATGATCGGGTACACCCTCGATGGTCACGTCGAGGACAGCACGATCATCTTCGAGTGCACTCCGCCCGCGGTTGGCGTGATCATGGCCGCGCTGGCAGGCGAACTCTCGGCACTCGCCCGCGACGTGCTACTGCAGACGTTGTCGTTCGTGGCCGCGGGTTCAAGCGACTACGAGCCGGATGCAGAAGGCGCGGGTCTGGGCGACAGATGCAAGCACCAGGCTCGAGAGGGGTTCTGGAGGCTCGTCCAGATCGGGCTCACGGGTAGTGCGGAAGACGCTGAAACAGTGGCCGACATCTGTGAGTACTTTGGGCTCGGCGGCGGCAAGGCCGCCTTCTACCAGGCCCAGCTGCGCGAACGTATGCGTGCGAAGACCAAGGGCGGGCGACGCGTCTGATGGAGTGAGGATCAAGGTGGTTGGGCGAGAATGAGGGTCCGCAGGAGAGCGAAGGAAGCGCGGCCGTACAACCGCCTACCAGACGACCTACCGCGGCTTCCTCGCCAAGCTGCTGATGGCCGAGTGCGACGACCGCTCCCGGCTCGGTTCGGAACGGCGGATCAAGACGGCGGCCGGCTTCCCCCGGGACAAGTCCCCCGCACTTATCAGGGGTAGCGGTGAAGAACTCTGGCAAAGTCGCCGTTCGGGACGCTCCGGACGCGTCCGGAGGCGGCTGAGGTTCACCCTTTGCCCAGTGTGCTGGTTCTTGGAGGTAATCCGCTGTCCTGTTGGAGCGGTGCATCCGTAGGATCACGTCATGACTGCAGATGCCCCGCTCACCCGAGAGTCGTTCCGGCGCCTCCAGCCGATCAACACGCCCAGGCCGGTGTCGCAGTTGCCAGATCATGTCTGGACTGACGAGGACTGGGACCGGATCCGGCTCGGATATCGAGCCCGGGACATGGATGAGAAGTGGAACGTCTTCGTCGAAGGCGATGTCATTTTCATGCACCGAAGTTGGACCGGTCACGGCGTCTATGAGGCATCCTTTGCCCCCTCGACTGCTGGTGGGAAGAGGATCGCCTCTGCTGTGGTGGAGGCCGATGGGGAGCGCTATCGGAGCATGGGCGACGAGTACGACTGTCTGATGATGGAGCTGATCATCAGCGCGATCGTCCTTGGTGAGCCCGCCACCGAACTCCGGGCTGGTCTTGTGGAGTTGACTGCCCGGGCTTCGGGAAGGAGCGACCTCCCCTCGGGTGTGGTGGAGCACAGTGCTCTGGGATTGCGTTCTGGATCGTAGGTTCTGCAGCCCGGAGAGTGCGGTCACAGCCCCTGGCCCGTATGACTGGCTCGCCAGCACACGAGCCCGCGCCAAAGCCGCGGCCAGCCAGCTCCCGCCCACGACCGTCGGCCACCTCCCCAGCCTCAAAGGGAGTTGGCCGACAGCCCATCGGAGCGAAACGCGGTCCGCAACTCGTCAGGGGTTGCAGGCCCTGGGTCACGCACGGGCTGGCCGACGTCGGATGACCAATTGGGACGGAAGCGTTCGACGAAGTCTGTGAAGTCGTTCCGCAGATACCGAGCATCGGACGGCTTCAGCCGGACCTGTCGGCGGCTGTCAGCCCACCAGATCTCGAAAGCGGCCACCGTGCCTTCCGCTGGCCAAGCCTCGCTCTCGTCTGGCAGCAACAGGACGTCGACAAAGCCTCCGACACTCAGGCCGATGTCCACGAAGATCCCGATCGCCCCGGGCCTGGGAACCTTCACCACAGTGCCCTCGAAGACCTGTCCGAAGCGCAGGCCCCTCCGAATCCGAGCCCACTCGGCATCTGTCACCACGAACGAATCATCGCACCTTCGTGCTTCTGTCTCAGCGGCACGGCGCTGCCGTCACTTCTCGTGAGCATCCGCGAGCCAGCTGATGCCAACTGCCGCCGAAGCTCATCCACAAACGCTGGTGCTGAAACCGAACGAAGCCAGGAAGAGGCTCAACTCACCGGGCCACTCCAGCGCTTGGTCCGCAAAGCTGACTGCCTCAACGCGGGCCGAGCGCCTGCCGGGCGGATCCCGCCCCCGGACTGCGTACGCCGCTTCGCTCGCATGACCTGCTCCGAGACAACGGTGACGGCTGGATGCGGCCGCGGACCGAGATCAGGGTGGCGTCGGCCCGCGCGTCGGTTCGACGCTGTCCGGAACACAACCACTCCTATAGGCCGATTTGGCGATCAAGGTACGGTTTCCCCTTTGAGTGTGGACCAGTGGGAGGGGACGCAGTTCATGGAACTGGCCGCGGAGATTACCGCGTACCGGGATGGGAGGGCGGATCCAGGGCGCTTGGTGGGCGAGTTTCGTCGGGCCCTGCTCCTGCTCCCGCTCGCCAACGGCGACGTTGGAGCCCAGGGCGGTCTGATGTCGGCCGTCTCGGGTGGGATCCGCTGGCTGTACGCGTTCACGGACGAAGAGGCCCTGGCCCGGTTCACCCAGGCTCGCAGAGAGGCCGGCCGAGACTGGCCATATCTCGCAATTCCCGGCGCCCGCCTGGTCGACGAAGTGATTCCTGCGGTCGGCGGCGGCCCGGCGGGGGTGGCGGTAAACGTGGCCGACGAGGACGGGTCGATGCTGTTCCCGCCGATGGCCGGGATCGTCCCCGATGCGTGTGCCGTGGATATGGATCAGGATGCCAGCGGTGTCCGTGGGGAGGTGGCCTGATGGCGGGTGACGGTGACCTCGAGGTGTCCCCGGCTGCGGTCGCAGCGATCCAGAACGGTCTGCGGGCGGCGATCGCCGAGCTGCGCGAGTCCGGGGATGCGGCTGGCGCCTCCCAGGGTGCCGGGTTCAGCGAGCTGTCGATAACGGGCATGGAAGCAGGACATGCCCGACTGGCTGCCGACTTTGAGGACTTCTGCGAGCGGTGGGAGTGGGGTGTGCGCGCCATGATCCAGGACGCATCGACGCTGGCGGGGAATCTGGGGATCGCTGCGGGGACGGTGTGGGAGGAGGAGCAGTACATCGGGGGCTCGTTCAAGGTGGCGGCGAATGCTGCGTGGGGCAACCCGTCCGCCAGTGAGGACGAGATCGAGCAGAAGGCCTGGGGCGACATCTTGCGGGCCGACGTCTACAAGCCGGACTACAGCTCGGAGTCGTTCGACAAGAGCCGCGAGGACATCAAGCAGACCTGGTCGGACACCAAAAACACGGTGACCTCGACGGGGAAGATCGAGTCGTTGAAAGATCTGCTGGACCAGGCCGACGGTAACGGGGGGAAGGGCTGATGGGGTTGCGGGACTTTGTTCCGGACTCGGCGGAGGACTGGGTTGAGGACCGGGCCAAGAATGTCGGTGACCTCGTCGAATGGGGCGGCGGCAAGGTGGCCGGCGCAGCGGACAAGGTGGGCTTGGACGATGCGGGCGACTGGGTCCGTGAAAAGAGCCGTTCGGCTGCGAACCAGCTCGGTGCGGATGTGGCCGAGTTGGAGCTCGGTCAGACGGACGATCCGAAGAAGCTGGTGTACGGCAGCGTCTCCAAGATCCGCGAGCAGGTCTCTCACCTGAATGACTTCAAGAAGTCTTTCGATCAGGTCGGCAAGGGACTCAAGGGCATGGGTGAGCCCGACGGGTTGAAGGGCCAGTCGGCGGACGCGTTCCGGGAAGCCGTGGCCAAGGAGCCTCCGCGCTGGTTTAACGCGGCCGAGGCCTTCGGTAAGGCCGCCGACGCCCTGGGCCGGTTCGCTGAAACCGTGGAGTGGGCGCAGGGCAAGGCCAAGGAGGCCTTGGAGGACTACAACAAGGGGAAGAAGGCGTCCCAGGACGCCTACGACGCGCAGAAGAAGCTCGTCGAAACCTATAAGGACGCTGTGGCGGCGAAGAAGGAACACCTGCCGCCCAGGCCGTCCGAGCACTACGACGACCCGGGCAAGGCGATGGTGGCGGCCGCTCAGGAGAAGCTCACCGAGGCCCGCAAGCAGCGCGATGAGCAAGCGGAAGCTGCCGCTGCAGCAGTCCGCGCGGCGAGGGACGCCGCCCCGCCCAAGCCCTCGTACAGCGAGCAATTCGGCGATGGCCTCGACTACCTCGACCTGGCTTCAACCCACTTGATGGGCGGTGTTGTCAAGGGCACCGCCGGCATCGTCAACTCTGCCCGCGCCCTCAACCCGTTGGACCCGTACAACCTGACCCACCCCGCCGAGTTCCTGACGAACCTCAACTCCACGGCGGCCGGTCTGGTGACGACGGTCAACGACCCCTGGGGCGCAGGCAAGCAGATGCTTGGCGAGTTCTTGAAGGACCCCTCCGAAGGCATCGGCAAGCTGATCCCCGAGCTGATCGGCTCCAAGGGCATGGGATCCCTCAAGAAGCTCTCGGTACCTTTGAAGAACAAGACGTGCAAGGGCGACCCGGTCGATGTCGCGACTGGCGAAATGGTCCTGCAGCACACCGATCTGTCGCTTCCTGGGGTGCTGCCTCTGGCGCTGATCCGCACGCACCTGTCGGGTTACCGGTTCGGACGTTGGTTCGGCCGCAGTTGGGCTTCCACCTTCGACGAACGCATCGAAGTGGACCCGATCGGCGTCGGCGCTATATGGGCCCGCGAGGACGGTTCGCTGCTTGTCTACCCCCGTCTGCCCGAACCTGCCGGTGATCCGGTGCTGCCTGTGGAGGGACCACGGCTTCCCCTCGTACATGACGGAGACGC
The DNA here is from genome assembly GCF_055571215.1 of Streptomyces sp. NPDC030995. Lineage (NCBI taxonomy): Bacteria > Bacillati > Actinomycetota > Actinomycetes > Kitasatosporales > Streptomycetaceae > Streptomyces > Streptomyces sp. NPDC030995. The sequence goes on along the minus strand of NZ_JBVIFS010000022.1, from coordinate 56,267 downwards.
CTTCGGGGAAGCCACGTACTCCATATCCGACCCCCGCACCGGCCTGACCCGTTCGTTCACAGGCAGCCCGTACAACCCTTCGAGTGCGTACTGGCTGACCGCGATCGAGGACCGCTTCGGCAGCAGTGTCACGATCTCCCGCAGCCCTGCTGGAACCCCCAGGACCGTCTCCCACAGCTGCGGCTACACCGTTGAAGTCGACGTCCAGGAGCAGCGGGTGTGCGCGCTGCGGGTGCGGACGCCTGACGGTCCCGTGGAGGTGCGGCGGTACGGCTTCGACGACCGGGGCAACCTCGACGCTGTCTTCAACAGCTCAAGGCTGCCTCTGCGGCTGGCCTACGACGAGCGCGGCCGGATCACCGCCTGGACGGACCGCAACAACTCGACGTTCGGATACGTGTACGGCGAGGACGGAAGGGTGGTGCGGACTGTCGGACCGCAGGGCTTTTTGTCCTCCTCCTTCTCCTACGGCGCGGTTCACACCGAGACCGCTCACTCCATCACCCGTTACACCGACTCCACCGGGGCCACGACGACTTTCCACATCAACGACCGTCTCCAGGTCGTGGCCGAGACCGACCCGCTCGGGCACACCACGCACTTCGAAGCCGATGCTCACGACCGGCTCGTGGCTGTCACCGACGCGCTCGGGCACACCACCCGCTTGGAGCGCAACACCGACGGGGATGTGGTCGCCATGGTGGCCCCGGACGGAGAGCGCACCACCGCCTCCTACGACCTCTCCCGGCGACCCACGGAGATCACAGAACGCGGCGGGATCCGGCACAGCTACACCTACGACTCAGTCGGCAGCATCACCGCCACCGGCCCCACCGGCGCCCGCATCCGCCGGTCCTTCGACGACGTGGGCGCCGTGACACAGATCGCCGGTCCGACCGGACTCGTCACCCGCGTCGTCAACGACCGTGCCGGGCTACCTGTGGAGGTCACCGCACCGGACGGTGCGACGGCCTCTTACACCCGGGACGCCTTCGGGCGGATCACGCACGTGACCGACGCCCTCGGCGGCACGCTCACCCAGCAGTGGACCCCGGAGGGCCTCCTGTCCTGGCGGACACTGCCCGACGGGACGCGGGAAGAGTGGACGTGGGACGGTGAGGGAAACCTGGTGACCCACACCGACCGCATGGGCCGCACCAGCCACCACACGGTCACTCACTTCGACCGTGCCGCCAGCACGACAAGCCAGGACGGCGGCAGCTACCAGTACACCCACGACACCGAACTGCGGCTGGCAAAGGTCACCAACGCACAAGGATTCGAGTGGACGTACGAGTATGACCCTGCGGGCCGGCTCGTGGCGGAGACCGACTTTGACGGCCGCACGCTCACCTACAGGCACGACGCCGTCGGCCGCCTGGTGCGCCGGACCAACGCCGCTGGCCAGAGCCTCACCTTCGAGCGGGACGTACTCGGCCGTGTCACACGCCTCGTCCACGACGACGGCAGCGCTTCAGAATTCTTCTACGGTCCGCAAGGCCACGCCAGCCACATCAGCAATGCCCACGCCGACATCACCTTGGAGCATGACGCAGCGGGGCGGGTCCTGGCGGAGAGCGTCAACGGCCGCACGACCACCTTCGCCTACGACGCCCAAGGTCGGCGTACCTATCGCCGCACCCCCTCAGGTGCCGTGAGTCAACTTCGCTTCAACGCTGCTGGCCTGGCTGCGTATGCCACCGGTGAGCACGTGTTCCACTTCGAATACGACGCCATCGGGCGCGAAAGCGCCCGCACCCTCGACAACAGCATGCGCTTGAGCCAGGACTGGGATCCAGTGGGCCGCCTCGTCCACCAGGGTCTCGCCGCCGACGGCACGTCCCTTCTAGGGCGCTCCTTCACCTACCAGGCGGACGGCTCCCCCACAGTCATCGACGACAGCGGGATCGGCCGGCGCAGCTACGCTCTCAACTCCGTCGGCCGCATCACCGCGGTCCACGCGCAGGGCTGGAGCGAGCAGTACGCCTACAACAGCGCCGGAGACCAGACCCAGGTCAAGCTGCCGAACCAGACACCGGGTCAGGACGAGACAGGCACCCGCGCGTACAGCGGCACACGCATCACCCGATCGGGACGCACCTGCTACGCCTACGACGCACAGGGCCGCCTGACCACCCGGACCACCACCACGCTCAGCGGCAAAACCCTGACCTGGACATTCACTTGGAACGCTGAAGACCGCCTCACCCAGGTCACCACGCCGGAACACAGCATCTGGCGCTACGGCTACGACGCGCTCGGCCGCCGGATCACCCGAGAGCGCCTCGGCTCCGACGGCTCCCCCGCAGAGACGTACACCTACACCTGGGACGGCGCGCAGCTCGCCGAACAGGAGGATGGCCACACCATCCTGACGTGGGACTACACCGGCCTGTTCCCCCTTGCCCAGCGGGAAGTGAAGAAGAACGACAGCCAGGAGGAGGTCGACCGCCGGTTTTTCGCGATCGTCGCCGATCTGTCCGGGGCGCCCACCGCTCTGGTCGGCCCTGACGGGTCAATCGCCTGGCGTGGACGCAGCACTGTGTGGGGGGCGACCCAGTGGAACCGGGACGCAACCGCTTACACGCCGCTGCGCTACCCCGGCCAATCGTTCGACCCTGAGACCGGCCTCCACTACAACTTCAACCGGTACTACGACCCTGCTACCGGACGCTACATCAGCCCGGACCCCCTCGGGCTCGCGCCGGCCGCCAACCATTACAGCTACGTCCCCAACCCGTTCACCCTCTGGGATCCACTGGGCCTGGCCGGCTGCACAGCCGACCCTACGTGGGGAGGGCGTGTCCGTTTCGTACGCGACGAACATGGCCGCCCGTACGAGATGCACGCCACCGTCACCCGCGACATGCTCAACGAAGGCACCGACGCGAGCCAGGCACTGCGCCCGCCCGGGTTCATCCACGGGACCACGTACAACCAGGGCCGCGGCCACATGCTTGCGCAGATGCTCGGCGGGTCAGGTGACACCCTGGACAACCTGTTCACCATCACGCAGAACCCGACGAACAGTCCAGTCATGCGTGACCTGGAACAATCCATCTACAACGCTGTACGCGGCGATCCGACGAACAACGTTCCCGGGCAGACCGTCCAGTACAGCGTCTATCTCGAGTACACAGACAACCTGGCAGACTCCGTCCCCAGGTGGATAACCATGGAAGCCGACGGCCGAGACGGATTCATCCTCAGAGACGACTTCCAGAACCCCGACCATGCCAATCAGCAGCTCCGCCGACAAGGAAGCCCGTGACCGATCTAAGTGCCCTGATCCGGCTATGCCCACCGCCGCAGACCCAGCCGGCCCCCGTCGACTGGGACCGTGTCGAGGCCGAGCTCGGCATGCGTCTGCCCGAGGATTACAAGCAGCTTGCGTCCGCCTACGGACCGGGCTCGTACGGCGGCGACTACATCACCATCTACCACCCCCACGGCGTGACGCTCTACGTCAACCTAACGGGGCCAATGCCCTCCCGAATCCGTGAATACCTCCAGCGCGACTACGATCAAGGCACGTATCCGGTCCCGTACGACCCCCAGCACCTGTTCGCCATCGGCGGGATCGAAGGCGGCCAGAAACTGTTCTGGATCACCGAACCAAAGAATGCACCCGACAGCTGGCGCGTCGCCATCAACGAGGACAAAGGCTCCCGCTGGTTCACCTACGACGGAAACCTCACCAACTTCCTCGTCGCCGTTCTCAGCGGTGAAATCGACATCCCGCCGTTTCCCAACCTTCTCGGGCTCCCGGCCGACTTCACCCCCTCCGTACCGCCCCCGTTCGAGGTCGGAGATCCTCCCATGAGAGAGCCCGTCGACACCGAAGACATCCGGAACTGGGCCCGCGCCAACGGCTTCCAAGTCCCCCCGCGTGGTCGCATCCCCCGCGAAGTCCGCGAAGCTTGGGAACAAGCCCACCCCGCCTGAGCCCGTCCCAGCTTCCAAGCAAGGGTCCGAAACAGTCATTCGTAAGAGCGTCGGGCTCCTGGGCTCCGGGCCTACTGTGAGCTTGTTGCCGTCTGACGGCCCAAATGACTTGGCCGCCCGAAACACGGCGACGACTCGACCGTTACTGGGGTACGGGACTTGACTGCTTCATAGCACAACGTCCGCGAGGCCGTCTCCCAGACTGCTGTTGGACGATGCCTGGTACGTGATCCAGGCTCACGGGTACACGTGAGTGCGTACCATCGCGCACAACGTCCCCTCACAACAACATCGAGGAACCCATGACCACAACCACAACCACCAACGTCACTCGCGTCAAGGACGACTACACCCAGCAGATTGCCAGCGACCTCTCGGCAAACCAGGCGGCACAAGAGCAGAGGCGAACCGAACTGCAGCGGCTGCAACAGGAACTCAAGGAGCTTCAGGAAGGCGAGAAGGTCCTTCTGAAGATGCAGGACGCCTTGGGCATCCCGGCGAAGCCCGCATCCGCGCAGCCCACCAAGCGCGGCGCGAAGCGGGCCGCAGTCCCTCCCGCGCGTCGCAGCGCCACTCGGGGCGCGAAGAAGGCTACGGAGCCCAAGGCCGCAGCCGCCACGGCCCCGAGCGTCCCTGAGGCCGCGAGCGAGACCGAAGCGAAGAAGGAAACCAGCGGCCCCTCCTGGCTCGAACTCATCACGGCTGCCATGGCCGGACAGACAGAACCCAAGTCCGCCGCCGAGGTAACCACCACCATCAGCACCGCCCACCCCGAACGCGCCGTCCAGGCGGCGGTCATCCGCAACACCCTCGAGCAGGGCGTCGCCCGCGGCCTCCTCGAACGCTCCAAGCAGGGCCGATCCGTCTACTACACCCCCGCCAGCTCCACCCCAGCAGAACCGAACACCGACCAGCAGCAGCCCCAGCCGTAACCCACCCCGAAAGCCCTACCGCACAAGGCATCGAACTCAGTCCGGATCATCGCTGCGCCAACAGGCCTGCGGGCAGCCAGGACTGCGCAGTGCTTGGCACCAACTCTCGAAAGGTGCCAGACACGAGCGCGAGAGGTCAGTCCTGCGCAAGTCGGAGCCGTTCAAGGGAAAGCTTATCTGCAGGCCACTCATCAGCTTCGTGGTGGGCGATGAGCGCTCTCAGGCCGGTTTGAAGTTCGGGTTGCAGCTGGCTGGAGTCTCGATCGGCAGCCTGGCAGCCCGCCGCGACAAGCTCAACCCTGCACAACTCCAAGCACTCGCGGCGCTGGGCGTGAAATGGGCGCAGTAGACGGCTTCCGGCCCCAGCCGGGGGGGCGGGCGGGGCGTGCTGTTCCAAGGTTGCAGGACAACGTCATGTCCCCTGCCCTGCCCGCTGGTGGTGGGACCGACTTCGCCGTGATGCCTGCGGCTTGGCCCGATTTCACCCACTGAGCGGGGGTGTAAAGAACCAACATCCAGAAACCCATGAAGGCGCCGTCCGAATCGCTGTGTACGCTGATCATGTTTCGTTGTGATCACGTTCAAAAGTGAAAAATGGGGGGCCGGTGCGCAATCGCCGAGTCGTAATTTCCACTGCCTTCGTCGCAGCGGGTCTCGCTTTCATCCCGAGCACTGCCTCGGCAACCGAGGGGCCGACGACCAAGCCCGTCGTACCGAGCCCGGCCAAGGCCCAGACGTCCGCGGTCCGGACGTACAATAGCCCTGCCGACCGTACGGTCCGCACTGTGCTGCCCGCCGGTAAGGGCAAGACCGCCACAGTGCAGGCGCAGTCCTCCGCGGGCAACCCGGATCTCGCGCTGAACATCAGCGGCTCCACCCGCACCGCGCTCGGACTTGAGATCAAGTCCGAGATCACGAGCGCGGACGTCACACTTGAGGTCGTCGTCGACTGGGGCGACGGCACGACGGACAAGTCGACCACCAAGGGCTCCGGCAAGCTGAAGAACAAGCACACGTACACCGAGGTCGGCGAGTACCAGGTGAAGGTGACGGTGACCGACGCCGTCAACGGTGTCCAGGCTGTCAACGACCTTACGCACCTCACCCAGGGCACGGAATTCACCCCGCACGCCCCGACCCGGCTGCTGGACACCCGCGACGGTACGGGCACGAAGGCGGGCAAGGTCGCTGGGCGCGGCACGACCCGCGTCAAGGTGGCCGGCACATCCGGAATTCCCGCTGGTGTCGAAGCGGTCGCCCTCAACGTCACGGTCACCAACACCACCGCTGCCGGGCACATCACGGTGTGGGAGGGTGACGACTTCGGAATCCCTGAGACGTCGAACCTCAACTACACGGCCGGTCGGTCCGTCCCGAACATGGTCATCGTGCCGGTGGGCAGCGACGGCTACGTGGACCTCTTCAACGGCGGCTGGCAGCCGGTGGACTTGATCGCCGACATCACGGGCTACTTCACCCATGCCCCGTCCAGCGGCTACAGCACGATGGACCCGGCCCGGCTCGTCGACACCCGTGAGGGCCTCGGCACGGCCAAGGGCCAGCTCGCCGGTCGCGGCACCTTCACTACCCAGATCAGCGGCCTGAGCGGGGTGCCCCAGGGCGCCACGGCCGTCGCGCTGAACGTGACCGTGACCAACCCCAAGGAGGCCGGTCACCTGTCTGTCTTCCCGGGCGGGAGCGCCACCCCGACGGCGTCCAACCTGAACTTCACCGCCGGGCAGACGGTCGCCAACTCGGTGATCGTGCCGGTCGGCCCGGACGGCAAGATCAGCGTGTTCAACGGCGCCTGGGCGGCAACCGACGTCGTGGTCGACGTCGTCGGCTACTACAGCAAGGACAGCAAGGCCGCCTACGTTGCGACGGGGTCGTACCGGGTTATCGACACCCGCGCGAGCTGGTGGCGCGGCGGTAAGCTGCCGGCCCGCGGCTACATCTCGCAGTGGTTCACGCCCAACGACCGCGAAGTGGCCGACGCCTACGTGCTGAACGCCACCGTGACCAACACGACGGACTCCGGGTTCCTGTCCGTGGCCCCGAGCCCGTTCCCGTGGCTGGGGAACGACCAGCCGGGCGCGCCGGTCCCGCCGCGTCCGGGCTCCTCTACCCTGAACTGGGAGGCGGGCCAGACCACCTCGAACCTGGTGCAGGCCAGCGACGGTGACCACGGCGTCATCAACTTCTGGAACCAGGGCTGGAAGGACGCCGACCTGGTCATCGACGTCTTCGGCGTCTACCAGACGACCTGATCCACCAAACAGGTCCGCGAACACCGAAAGGTCCCGCCTGATCTCACGATCGGACGGGACCCTCGCGTGCTGGCGACTACTCAGCAGCACCACGTTGCAGGGCGAGTGCCGCACACGACAGGGCCGACCCGCACCCGCCGGGCCGGCCCTGCCATCCTCCCGACCCTGCCGCGCTCAACACGCTCCGTAGATCGACTCGCCCCCCACGCCTTCGTACCCGGCATCGCCGCACCCGTCGGGCGCTGGATCGCCTCCCAGCGGCGGGACTGGGGCCGCCTGAACGAGGAGCAGCGGCGTCGGATCGGAACGTTGGGCATTAAGAAGGCCGTACGGGCCCGCAAAGCCCGGCGAAGACGTCCCTGACGTCCGCTTCCAGAAGGGCCTGCAGGCCCTGGCGCAGCCCCCCTGCTCAAGAAGCCCGGCGCCGATCTCCGGGACTTCTGCGATCGGATCCGTGCCTACCTGCCCGTCTCATCGCAGGTCCAGCCCGCACGGTCCTGACCGACTGACCTCACGTCCGTCAGGTTCCGCGCGTCACTGTGCCCGCGCACGCCGTGCCCATCGAGATCCGCGGGCACGAGAGGGGCCACGTGGAAGCAGCAGAGGAGCCAGTTTGCGGCCAGCATGTCGCACACCAGCAGAGGTCAAAGCAATGCATCCGGGTAGGGGTTCACGAGCGGACATAGGACACGACGTACCGGCGGGCAGCCTGCTCGCTGGTACCGAGCGCGGTCGCCACCGTCTCGATCGGGACTTGTCCAATCTGCACCGCTCGGGCCGCGTCCTCCTCCTCCTCCCACACACCCACCTCGGCGATCAGGTACCGGAGGTTGGCGAGGGCCTTCAGCGCCACCAGCGGATCCTCCACAGCCGCCACCGTCAGATCGTCCTTCAACCTGGTCATGAGCGCGAGAAGCGCATCCGGCAGGGGCTCCGCCGCGTGCCTCACCACCGTCAAGTGCGCGCGGTAGTCCGCGGCTGGCCCGGACAGATCGACATCCGCCTCGTACAGGGGCCGCTGATCGCCGAGCACCGTCCAGTCGAGCGAGTGCTCGGCCATCCCACGCCAACCGCACGCGCACGCGCCCCGCAGTACCGCCGCCTTCGGACGGCCGAACCGACCGTCGTAGGCGTGCGACGCCGTCGAGGACGGCATGTCCCCGCCGCTGCCCACATCGAAACACGCCTGTCAGCCGGGACGGGCCGAACCGGTCCGGCCTGCCACACTCACCCGGCCCACGGACCCGCATCCCGCGAAGCGCCACACCACAGAGGGCCGCCTATCCGGCGAACCCGCCCGAACGCAGCCAGGGCATGCTTCCTGTCCAGCAGCCCGGCCGGCCCCAATGCACCCGCAGCGTGGAAAGGGTCCTGGTCCCGGTCCTTGCCAGCTCCGGCGGACACCCCAGCGTGGATGAGGGAGAGGCTGTCGTTCACGCCGGTGTCCAGCGAGGTCCTGAGGAGGGCGGGTACGCCGAGCCGGATGAAGAGATCCGTTTCTTCGGTGAATCCGGCCACCCGACGGAGTGAGACGCGCTGAACAGGGCTATCCGGGGGAGTGTGTGACCGGGTATCGGGCCCATGATCAAACACTTTCGGCGGGGCCTGATGGCCACCGCCCTCGCCTTCGCCGTCCTCGCCCCCGCCTCCCCCGCGCACGCCGACGAGTACACCCTCACCGAGGCCATCACCTCCCTGCCGATCGCCGAGGAGATCCGCGACGGCTACAAGCGCGAGCTCTACCCCCACTGGAAGGACGACGACAAGAACGGCTGCACCGCCCGAAACGACGTACTGATCGCCGAAGCGATCCAGGCCCCGACCGTAGGTGCCAGCTGCACCCTCACCGGGGGCGTCTGGCACTCGTATTACGACGACGTTCTCGTGCAGGGCGCGGCCGGGGTGGACATCGACCACATGGTCCCGCTCGCCGAAGTCCACGACTCAGGAGGCTACGGCTGGACCACCGAGCGCCGCCGCCGCTACGCCAACGACCTCGGCTCCGACGTCACCCTCGTCGGCGTCACCGCCCGCTCCAACCGGCAGAAAAGCGACCAGGACCCGGCCACCTGGATGCCCGCCCCCGCCGTCCACTGCCGGTACATCGGCGAATGGGTAGCCACCAAACACCGCTGGAACCTCGCCGTCGACCAAGCCGAACGCGAAGCACTCCTGCGCCACGCCACCAACTGCCCCAACGCCAACCTCGCCTTCGAACGGGCAAGCCGACCAACGGCGGGGACTTGGACCAAATCTCCGTCCCATCGCGGCGCCACTCAAAGAGCTCGATGTCAAGGGGTCGAAGCCGCCCGGGTCCCCGCCCGCCACATGAACTCCATCAGGTCTCGGGGGTGTTGAAGGCTCGCCCGAGGCAGCACGAGGGCGGGACCCCCAGCCCAGCGGGTGCGTCATTGGTTCCCAGAGCATCAGGACCTCCACCAACGTCCCTGTGGATCGGTCGATCAAAATGTTCTTGTTCGGCTGCTCGCGACAAGTTCGACCTCGAAGCCGTCCTCGTTCTCCAGATAGGCGGCATGGTGTTGCTCGCCCCCGGCGTACGGATGCCTCTCGGGGAACATCAGGTGCCAGCCATGCTGCAGCGCGTCGCTGGTCAGTTTCTCGACCGTGGTGTCGTCTTCGACGTGAAAGGCCAGGTGATTCAGCCCTGGTCGGCAGCGGTCGTACCGGTCGCCGGCGAGTGCCGGGGACTGCTCGAGTACAAGATAGGTCCGCCCCAGTCGCCAGCTGCGGCCGCGGTCCCAGTTCTGGAATCGGGTGTACCCCAGTTCCTCCAGTAGCCATCCGAGGGAGGCGACCGCGCGGTCGAGGTCCGGCACCCAGAGCTCGACGTGATGCAGCGTGCCGCTGGTCGGCCGGCTCACGAGGCCGCCGCGGGTTGCCAGGTGCGGATCTCGAGGTGCGTGATGCGGGCGTCGGGGTGGATGCGGCCTGTTTCCACCAGCCATTGGTGGATGGCTGCGGTGACATCTCCGCCTGCGGCGTCGACGCGGCGGGCGAAGTCGGCGGCGGCGAATCCGCCGGTGGTTGCGGAGCCGTAGGAGCGTTCCTCGCTCTGGTCGGGCCGTTGGATGGCGTCGCGGCGGATGCCGGGTGAGTCGGTGCGGCTGCCTGAGGGATGCACGTAGTCGCTCTTGTGGAGGCGGACGGTGAAGGCCAGGCGTAGTCCGCGCTGGGCTGCTTCGGCGATCAGGGGACGCAGGCGGGTGGAGCCTGAAGCGATGGCCTGGCTGCCGACGCGTCCGGTGCCGCTTCCGCTGGGGGTGATGAGTACTGCTTTGCTGCGGACGCGGGCGCGGGTGCCGGATGCGGTGGTGCGGCGGGTGATGTGGGGGGCGGCGAGGGTGGCGAGGGTGGGGATGTCGGTGATGCCGGTGGTCTGGATGGTGTGCAGGGTGTGGGTGAGAGCAGGGATGAAGGCGGCTCCTTTGCCACGTGTGTAGAACTGCGAGACCAGGGACGGATCTCGGTTGATGATGCGGGCGATGTCTCGTTTGGTGAGGCCGGCGGCCTGGAGCTGGTCGGTGAGACGGGCGGCTTCGTTGGTGGGGCGTGGGGTGGTGCGGCGGCGGGGTGGCATCAGGCCTGCTTGGGGTTTTGGGTGAGGGCGGTGCGTCCGGCGTCGCGCAGGGTGAGGAGTTCGTCTTCGGTGGTGGGGGCGGGCATGGGGCCGGTGAGGTGGCCTTTGTTGAGGTAGTCGCCGGGCTGGTTGTGGTGGGGCCAGTTCTGGGGGGCGGTGAGGTAGAGGGCGTCGGTGCGGAAGGCGACGACGCTGCCGGGTGGGGTGTGGAGTGCGCCGACGAAGGTGTTGTCGGCGCGCATGCGCTGGGACAGCAGTGCGGCTCGGGCTCCGGACCAGATGCCGGCGGCCCATTCGGGGTGGGCGTAGGGGTCGCGGGCGAAGCCGGTGGGGCGCTGCCAGGTGATGTGGTCGTCGTCGAAGGCGATGATCTCGGCGTCCGCGGGGACGTCGCGTTCCATGCTGCGGGGGGTGGTTCCGGTGACCATGCGGGGGCGTTGAGCGAAGGAGCCGATGCCGTAGAGGAGGACGGCTCGGACGGCGCGGGAAGCGAGGTGGGCTGCGGTGCGCTGGGCGGGGTCGCCGTGGAGTTGAGCTTGGGCTGCGAGGCGAGACCAGGCTTCTTTAAGTTTCTTCGACCAGTCGTCGAGGGGTTTGCCGTCGTCGAACAGCAGTCCGTCGAGGATTTCGATCTTCCACGGCTGGATGGGGTTGGCGAGGGCGGTGTAGATCTCGGGGCCGCCGGCCCAGGTGGTGAAGGTGGCGCCGGGGGTGGAGGGGTAGTGCCATGCGCGGTCGCCGGGAGCGGGTGCGGGGAGGATCCCGACGTGGTTCCAGCCGGTGGGGACGGTGACGCGGACGTGCCAGTGTCCGCAGCCGAAGAGGGCTTTCGTCTGGTCTTTCTCGGACCAGGTGGCGAAGGTGGTTGCGGTGACGCGGCGGGGGGCGCCGACGCCGGACTTCCAGGTGTGTTTGGCGTAGGCGAAGGTGCGGTCGTATTCGACCAGGGCGGGCAGCTGGTCGGGGACGCGGGGCGGGGTGATCAGTTCGGTGCGGCCCTGCCCGGCAGTGGCGTGGAGCAGACCGCGGAGTTCCTCTGACAGGACGGGGTAGCCGTCGGCGTACTGGCCGCGTTCGGGGATGGTGCGGGTCCACAGGTCGCGGCCGGTCTGGGAGGGGGATCCCATGATGACGGCGTCGGGCCAGTGGGCGCGCAGGGTGGTCCACAGCAGGACGAACGCGTCGCGGACGATGGCGGGCGCGATGTCGGTGGTGTCGAACCACTCCCCCGCGGAGCGGATTTCGACGTGCTGTTCGCCGTTGTCGCGCTGGTAGCGGCCGACGGGGTTGCGGGGGTGGACGAAGTGGCCGGCCAGGCGGTCCTTGCCTCGGCCGGTGTCGGTGCGCCAGCCGGGGGCGGGGGCGTTCAGCCAGGCGGCCACCGCGTCCTTGAGGTAGGGGTGGCGGTCGGTATCACGGTGCCAGGGGTCGCCGGCGGTGATGTAAATCCGCTCGACGCCTTCGGGTACGGCGTGGAAGACGGCGGTGAGGATCTCCCCCACTGATGCGTGACCCAGGGCGAGTTGGAGGGTCCGGTCGCGGTGGACCAGGGTGCCGGTGGCGGCGTCGAGGAAGACGGTGGAGCGGGCCTGCTGGGTGAAGTTGGGGTGGGTGGAGGCAAGGTTCGGGGTGTGAGTGAACCAGCTGTCGCCGTCGGGGCCTTCGGGGATTGAGGGCAGGGGGCGCTCTCGCTCCGCAATCGCCGGTGCAGGGGCGGCGGCAATGAGGGCAAGGGAGCGGGGTTCTGCCTGCCCAGGGGTTGGCTGTCGTTGCGGGGTGGCCGGGATGCGGGGTGTCAGGGCGGGAGCGAGGGCGCCGGGGGCCTCGTCCTCCTCGGCCGGAGCTGCCGCCTGAGCGGAGGGGGGTGCGGACCGGGCGGGCTGCGGGATGCCCTGCGGCTCGGTGTGCGCGGGCTCGGCGGTGAGGGCGGCCGGGGCCAACGCCGGAACCAGGGCGACGACCTCGGCCAGACTCAGCCCCGCGGCCGGCGCGATCCGCTCGGCCTTCGCCTTCTCGTATTCGGCCAGCGTGGTGATCTTCTTCTCGCGTTCGGCTTCGAGGCGGGTCAGCACCGCTTGCGCCTTCTTGATGTCGTCCCGCAGCGCGCGCAGTTCACCGAGAGCGGCGGTGTAGGTCTTGCCGTCCATCACAGTCCCTTGGGGGTGCGGGCGTAGGCGATCGCGCCGCCCGAGTGGGAAATCAGGCGGGTTCCGAGGAGCGGCTCTGCAGCCTCGCGTGCTTCGACGTCGTCAGGGTGCAGGTTGATAACGGGCCGGACCAGATCGGTGACATGGCCCGCCAGCACAGCGTTGGTAAAGGCGTAACGTCCGCCTTCGTATTCTGGGTTGCCCAGTTGGGTGAGGACCGCAACCACATAGCCGGACAGAGTCACAGGCAGCACTCCCCCAGCCGCCACGCTTACCGGGTCACAGCGCCACCAGCCCCGGAGGGCTTGCAGCAGGTCCTTCGGTTCCAGGTGCGCGGCGTAGCCGATCCAATCCCGGCTGTCGTCTTCCGGGTCTGGCTTGGCCACATCGACACGGAGCACCGCGATTTCTGGTGCGGGCAGCAGTTCCAGCGGCGCCTGCTCTCGGTCCCGCAGCGTCTGGACCGCTTCCAGCGGGACCATCACGCGGTTGCCCCGACGGGACAGGCCCGGCACCAAGCCGGCCTGGACAAGGCGGCGGAAGGTGGTGACCGCGCAGCCCAGTTCGTCAGCTGCCTGGCCAGTGGTCAGCAGCATCCCCTCACCACCGCTCCACTCCCGTGACACGAAATCGGATGCTCGACACTAACGACTCCTTCCAGCCGATGCAAGCCAACTCTAATATCAGAGTCCGCTCTCACATAGGCGCTGCTGTCGGCCTGTTGGCCGCCGTCGCCGCCTGTGGCCCAGCGCCGGGCATCCCCGGCAGGTGATCGACGCGATCGCGTTCACGCAAGCTATGCCCGGGTACCAGGCAAACTGTGATGAAGGCGGCAATGCACGCACGGACGCTGTGAAGCATCCAGCAGGTCACAGGGTGAACCATCTGCCTTCTCGGGCCACGTCCTCCATATCGGCTGCTTCACGCCTTTGAGCCTCCTCCTCGACAGCTCTCATGGCTGCAAGAACCCAGTCAATTGAGTAGTCGAATGGGGTGTCCAGGATGGTGTGTGCCGCGGCGGCCGGAAGTCGGAGGGTGTGGTTGTCTGGTGCGGTGCGTGCCGTGGGCTCTGCCGAAATCCGCGGCATACTTGGACGCCGAAGTCACCCGGCCAAGCAAGAGCATGGGCTGATTCATCCTGTTCGCGGACAGGAGCGATGAACGCATGAGCCGCACCTACGGGACCGCTGCTTGACAAGCATCACTGGGACCCAGTCACAGCTGGCCAGTCGGCGGTCCTGCTGTGTGGGTTCAGTAGTAGAACTCGAGATAGTCAAGCTTCTGAATGCTGGTGCTTTCGCCGGTTGCATGTGGTCTGTTTCGGTGGAAGTAGCAGGTGCTGAGGGCATCGCTGAGAATCTTGAGAAGTTCTTCTTCCGGCACATTGCGGTGGCGGGCCGCGAAGAGCCGCTCGGGGTAAGGGGCCGTAAGGCAGAGGGTGAGTGTCCGCAGCCGGGGATCGTCCGATGATCCGGCTGCGGCGGTGAAGCCGATCCATGCCCGGAAACTGACCATCACCTGCCCGTCGTTGTGCAGGATGGTGTCGTGAGCACGCCGACGGATCCGGGGTTGCCACAGGCGAATGACTTCTCGTTCCACCACCTGCTGCAAAGGGGTGTTGTCTGGTCGTTGTCGTCCTCGCAGTCGGTCGAGCTCCTGGGGTGTGGTCGTGAGGCGTGCGGCGAGGGCTGCCAGGTCGCCATCGTGGTGGCGTAGGAGGTAATTCAGCCTTGCTCGGGGTGAGCGGGGCGGGTTGCGTGTCCAGTGTCGGGCGTCTGCCCTGTCGAGGGCTTCTTGGACGGTATCGGCGTTGAGCCTCAGGGGTGGCATGGCGTTTCTTTGTCGGATCCGTGATGGGCAGAGCAGAGAGAGAGGGATGGATGTGGTTGCGGCGGAGTCTTTGCCGCGGCGGGTGCAGTTGATCCGTGGTGAGACCGTCTCGTCGTTCCTATGGCGGCTGGCGGATCGCAATGGGATGACGTTCGAGGCGTTGGTCCTAAGAATCGGCGGGTCACAGTCGCTGGGGCAGGTGGATGCCGCGCTCCAGGAGGTGCGTTTGGGGCCGGTGGCTCAACAGCTTCTGTCTGTGGCGTGTGGGCGTTCGGCGACGGATCTGGCGCGGGCTTTGCCATCGTGGTCGGGGAATCGGATCAGTGCGCGGGCGCGCCTTCAGGTGCAGGTTGAGACGTGGCCGGTGGATGAGGGTCCGATACAGGCGTGTGCGTTGTGCGTGGCGGGACGCAGTGAGCGCCCGGTGTGGCGGGTGCATGGGGAGCAGTGGGTTGTTTGTGTGCGGCACGGACGGTGGACGGGCTGGGCTGGGGGGCGTTTTCAGGTGGGGCTTTCGGGGCTTTCGGAGGTTGTGGAGGCGCATGAGCGCAGGGCTCGCCTGGAGCGCAGGGTGGGCCCGTACGGGCGGGCTCTGATGGCTGATGCGCAGCAGGTGGCGGTGTATTGGTGGCAGTGCCGTCAGATGGGTTCGCGGGAGGTGTGGCGCCGGCGACAGGAGGCGCTGGGGGTGGACCGGTCGGCGCTGTGGGCGGTTCCGCTGGTGGTGTATCCGGAGGCGGTGGTGGTGGCGGAGTCTATGGCGGTTCGGGAGCGCCAGCAGGCTGTGGGGCGGAGTTTCGCCGGGGGGCCGGTCGGTTGGACGACGGGCCGGTGGGTCGAGTGGGTGGGTGAGCGTCTGGGCATGGGCGGTGAGATGGCCGAGGGTGGCCATCGTGCTCTGGAGGCATGGCTGGTGGCGCACCGCAACACGGTGCCGGTGGTGCAGCGGCTGGCGCAGGATGTGCGGCCTGCGGCTCGGAGTGTGTCGTTGGAGCTGCTGGAGCCGCATCGGGTGATTCCTTCGGGCGGGCCGTTGGAGAAGGTGTCGTGTCTGCCATGGCGGCTGGGGTCGCCGATGACGAGCGTCAGTTTCGGGGGCTGAATCGCTGCGGCTTCAGTCCCCCCGCGGAGGTCAGTCGTTCTTGATGTAGCGGGCGGGGTTGAGGCCCTGGCCGTGCTGGTGGTGGTACCAGCTCATGGTCTGGGTGCCTTCTTGTTTGGCGTAGCCGGGATTGACTCCGAGCCGGAACATGCCGGGGAGTCGCCCACCGTCGGGAGCCGAGGGAACGACGTCGAGTGCGGTGGGCTTGTGGGCTGGGTAGACGACGCAGTCGGAGAGAACGGCGAGGGGGTAGCGGCCGGTACGTTCGGCGAGCTTGCGCATTTTTCCGTGCATGCGGGTTCGGGCCATGGAGATGACGGCGGCGCGGATGTCGGGTCGCCAGGTGGGTGTGTCCAGCGCAACCCAACGCTGGTAGGAAGCGGTGGTGCCGCGGGGTCCTTCCCTCAGCTTGCCGATGCCTCCCTTTCCTGTGGCCTTGATGGCTGCAAGCAAGCCGAGCAGTTCCGGGCCGGCGTCGGGCAGGGTCTGCATGGCGCGTAGGAACTCTTCCTGAGTCGTGTCGTGATGGACGCCAGCCTCGGCCATGGTGTCCATGTAGGCATTGCGCAGCCGCTTGTACCAGGGATCCAGGTATCGGCCTTGGTCGTCGCGGAGGTACGCCTCGAGCGGCTGGACCGAGATGTCCAGTTCGTTCTTTGCGTAGTTCAGTGTGGGGGTGGCGTACCAGGCGGGGCCAGTGGGTGGCTGGCCGGTGGGAGTGAAGGGGGAAGGCAGGAGCGGGTCGTGCGGGGTTCGGGAGAAGTCGCACAGCCAGGCGCCCGGGACCTTGGGGTCGAATTGGGGGTTGGTCACGTGTCGGGGCGGAGAGTTCAGCCCCACGCTGAGGCTGGAGGCGGCGGAGACAAAGGCGAGATTGATGTCAATGCCGACGACATGAGCGAACTCAGTGGTCTCGTTGTCGGTGAGAGGTCGGCTCCAGTCCCAGGCCTCCTCGTTCATTGCGTCCTCGGGCCGGCGCCCCTGGGCGAGAGGGTGGGCGTCGTGCGCCTCCGGTGGTGCCGGGTCGATCGGCTGCCACAGTGCATCGGGCTTCTGTCCAGAGACCCATTGTCCGCTGACCTCCGAGCGTTCTGCGCGTGTCGGGGGGCGCAGTGCGGTCATGAGTTCCTGACCGCACACGGCCGTGGAACCGGTGGGGGTGATGACACGGTCGGCGTAGGTGCCCAGAAGTCTGGCGAGCGGCCCGGGCGGGAGCGTGGGCAGGTTCCATCCGTCGCGGTCGGACAGTGCTCCCCACCCAGTCAGGGCGAGCTGGACGCAAGATCGTTTGCCGTCTTTGACGGGCAGATAGGTGCGCGTCCACGGTCCGAATCCGCTTCTGGTGAGCTGGAAACCGGCGGCGCGCAGCTGGCTGATCTGCGGGTGGCTGTCAGGCAGCCTCAGTTGGGTGCGGTCCTCAAGGGCAGTGGGGAGGCCGAGGTACTGCATGGCCGGCGGGGTCAGGACGAGGAGGGGATCTGCGTCATTCTTGCCGTGTCTGTGGAGGCGTTCGCGCCCGATTCCTGCGCCGAGCGCCCACTGCACCAGGTCGACAAGATGGTCGGCTTCGACGTCGGTGCGGGTCTGGTCTGCGAAGTGGGCGGTGAGTCCCTCGCCCGCCTGGTCGATGACGGCCAGCGGTCCTCGTGGGAAGCGCGACTGCGGCGCTGCGCCGTGCTGGGCCGGAACGCCACGGGCCCAGAGCCTGGTCCGAGGCTGGGGCTGGGGAGGGTTCTGCGGGGGTGTGGTGGTGCCGTTCGCCGCGGGTTCCTGGTGGGCTTGCGCGCCGATGTCCCGAAGGCCGTTGAGAAGACGGGCGTAGCCGGCTCGCTGCATGCCCTGCGGTTCTCTGGCGCCGGTTTCCCACGCTTCGACGTCCCCCGGCTCGCACTGCAGTGCCTTTGCCAGCTGTTGCGGTGTGAGGTGAGCGCGCTGCCTGAGACTGGCACGCTCGTCGAGGGGAGGGAGAGGGGTCTGAAGGGATTCCAGCAGGGCATCGACGCGGGCGAACAGTGCGTTTTGGTGGTCGTCTCTCACGGCCCGGAATCTTCCAGGTCTGTCCACTTGGTACGCGAGTTCGCGTCATCGTCCGAATGCTGCACAGGGGGGTGGAGCGGTACGCGGGAGTGCCCACACAGGGACATTCTCTCCCGGTACGGGACTCTTCAACTCTCATGAGATTGACGGGAATTGCATGCCGCGCATTTACTCCTGCCTCATTGTTTGAGTTCGCGCCGAAGTCCGTCTTCCGGACGGCCGTGCTGCGGCTCGGATTCACGGCAGGAGCAAGCGCGCGGGACGACATGTGCAGATGCGGGAGTGCTTGGATGGCGTCACGGAGCCTGCAGATCGTCCATCGCGACGACCGGGGACGGGAGATCACTCTGCCTGCCGCACAGGCGGCAGGGATCAGGGTGACCGACGGAGAACCGGTCTGGGTTCCGATGCGACACCCCTCCGAGCGCAGCATTGTCACGTACTGGTGGTCGGCGACGACCGGCAAGCACGTGGGCTGCCGGTCGCTTGATCGGTTGTCGGTGGCCATGCTGCTGGACTTCCATCCGAAGGTTGCCGAGTTCTCGGCGTGGACGGCCCGTCTGGAGTGGCGTGAGCGGAGCCGGATCTGCCGTTTTGTGCCGGACTTCTTCGTCCGTACGGCAGCGGGTGCGACCGTGGTCGTGGCATGTCCGCCTGCGTCGGGCTCCAGCGGCAGGTGGCAGCGGCAGCATGAGGTACTGAAGCAGGCATGTGCCGAGGCCGGCTGGCAGCTCGGCTCGCCCCAGCTGCCTCAGCCTGCGGCGCTGGCCAATCTTCGCTGGGTCTCCCGCTACCGGCATCCCCGATGCGCCGACGTCGCGGTGGAACGGGCACTGCGTAAGGCGTTCAGGGAGCCGGCCGGGCTCATGGAGGGGATCGAGGCCACGGGAGTGCCGCGGCTGCTGGCTCTACCGCGTCTGTACCACCTGATGTGGCGCCGCGAGCTGGCCATGGACTGGAGCGTTCCTCTGGGGCCGGCGTCGGTGATCCGCCGTGGTGGGCGTATCGCGCCGTCGATGCAGCCTTTCCATGTCAGCGAGCCCTCGTGACCGGAATGGCGGACGGAGTTCTTGCCGCGTCCCGTGCGCACCATGGCCTGCTGTCCCGTGGGGACATGGTGCGCTGGCGGGGTGAGCCGTACACGGTGGTGCTGCTCGACGGGGTAACGGTGCATCTGGCGCCGCGGCCGGGCAGTGGCCTGCCCCTGGTGGCCCTTCCCGTCGGGCTTCTTGCTGCGGCTCGTGATTTTGCCGTCCTGGACGCCACAGGCAGACCGGTAACGCATGCGCCGATCGCCGACTTCGGTCTCATGGGCGGGGTCAGTCCCGCTGCTGCTCGCGAGGCCCGCATCTGGGAGCGGCACGTCGTCGAGGTCGCGACCGGGCTGCTGCCAGGGCAGCCTGAGGACGCCACGCCCCGGCCGGGCTACTCGCCGGATGAGTTCACGCTGATCGAGCGGTACAAGACAAAGGCGGCCGAGCTCAATGCGGTTCTGGACTTCGACGTGTCGTGGCACACCGTTCAGCGCAAGCGACTGCAGTACGAGAAGCAGGGGGTCTGGGGTCTGGTCGACAAACGGCGCACGCGTATGCCGTCCCTGTACGGGCGCTGTGATCCGCGCGTGGTCGATGTCCTGTTGAGGCTGGTCGAGGAACGGGAGGGCAAGACGGCGATCACCGCGTCGGCGCTGTTCGTGCTGGTGCGCCGCATGGTGCGCCGGGAGTACAAGAGTGCGGTCGTGGTTCCACCGGATACCACGCTGTACAAACTGCTGGATCGGATCGGGATCAAGGTGACGGATCTGCGTGCGGCTACCCGCAGGCGGCTGGATGCGGGTAACCGGCCGGGGCCGCCGTTCGGGACGACGACCGCTGTGGCGCCGGGTGAGCTGGTGCAGATCGATTCCACGGACCTGGATGTGAAGGTCTTGGGCGATGACGGTCTGCCGACGTCGGTCGAGCTGACGGCGATGGTGGATGTGGCCACCCGCACCATCATCGCAGCGGTGTTGCGGCCCAAGACCTCCCGGCGACGCAGGGCGAGTGAACGCTCGCAGCGTCTGGCGCTGGTTGCCTCGAGCCGTAGCCCGGGGCGTGCGACGAAGGCGGTCGACGCCTCGCTGCTGCTGGCTCAGGGGCTGATCCCTCTGCCGATGCGGCCGGGCTTCTCCCCTGCTGCGCATGCTTCGGCTTCCGACCTTCCCTACGAGGAGCTGGTGGCAGCCGACGCACGCATGGCCCTGGCGGCGAGCCGGCCGGTGATCGTGCCGGACATGATCGTTATCGACCACGGGTCCGTGTTCGCCGGGTGGGTATTCTTCGACGCCTGTGCCCACCTGGGGATCTCGGTGCGTCCCGCCCGGCGGCGCACACCGACCGACAAGGCGATCGTGGAGCGCACGTTCGGCGCGATCAAGTCGCTGTTCAGCCAGTACGTGAACACCTACACCGGCAACGACATCAGCCGCCGGGCCCGCACGATGGACGGGGAGATCCTGTTCAACCTCGCCCAGCTCGACGACCTGCTGCAGGAGTGGATCGTCCTGGGATGGCAGAACCGGCGGCACGACGAGCTGCGCAATCCCTATGATGCGAACCTTCCGACGCTCACCCCCAACCAGATGTATGCCGCAGGCGTGCAGGTGGCGGGGTATCTGCCGATCCCGTTGGAACGGGAGGACTATCTGAGGCTGCTCCCCACGGCCTGGGTCGGCGTCAGCGACGAGGGCATCCGGTTCATGAACCGCGTCTACGACAACGCCAAGGGCGAACTCGACCCGTACCGGCGGCGCCGCTCCGGCCTGGGAGGCAAGCGGCGCGGCGGCTGGCAGCTGCGCTACAACCCCTACGCCCCCGAGCACGTGTGGCTGTACGACCACGAGAAGCGGGTGTGGGTCGAGGCCTCGTTCCGCCATCAGCACCTCATCGGCGCGCCGTGGACGCAGCACCTGTGGGACATCGCCACGACCGAGCATCTGGCGCGCGGGGGACGCAAGGACGACGACGAGGCCATCGCCCAGGCGCTGGCGGAGCTCCTGGAACGGGCCGGCCGGGGCCCCGATGAAGCGTCCGCTGCCAGCGTGCCGGACGGGTGGGGCATGCAGCTTCCCGCAGCCGCGTCGGCGCCGGTGTTCAACCCGTACGGAGACCAGGAGGTGCCTTCTTCGGGGCCAGGGCTGGGGGATCTCGATCTGCCGGATGCGGGCATGTACGGGCTGCCCGGCCCGTCCGACCTGTCGCGGCGCTCCCTGGGTGCTGACCCGCTGTTCCTCTCCCCCACGACTGCTGGTGCCGGCGGCCGGTGGACCAAGGAAGCCGAGGCCGCCTTCAAGGACTCCTACTTCGATGACCTGGCTCCCTTGGCGGAAGGACACGCCGATTCGCCTGCGGTAACGCCGCCAGCGGCCGGTGACGGCGGGCTGTTCGACTTCCTTGACACGGATCTGGAGGGCTGAGGGTGAAACGCCCGCGTATCGACAGCGGTGAGTTGCGGGACCTGAGCGAGGGGCCGGATCTGCTCCGTCCGCCGGCGCCGGAATGGTGCAACACGCTGACGAACTGGCGGGCCTCGGTCGACCGTGTCCTGGATCCCCCCGATCTGGCCGACTGCGCTCCGCTGGGAACCGAGATCGGCCCGGATGATCCTCGGTTCGTCTTTCACGGCAGTATGCGTCCGGTGCGGACGCCCGCCGTCGCGGCCGCGATGCTCGTGGTGCAGCGTCAGCTATACGCCAACGCCAAGAGGACATCGGGCCGGATCGGCGTGATCATCCAGGGTCCGTCCAGTACGGGCAAGACCACGCTGATGCAGTACGTCGGGCGCGACCTGGAGGCGCGGCTGAACAACCGCTACGGCCGCAATGACGACCGGATCCCCGTCGTCGCGCTCAGTGTGCCGGACAAGGGCCGCGGAGGCTCACGGAACTGGGCCGGTGCCTTCGCCCGCTTCCTCGGTCTGGAAGGGTCGCTGGGCAGCGATCCGACCGAGTCGATCTGCTACGTGATGCGCAGCTGTCATACGCAGCTCGTCCTCATCGACGGCATCCAGCGTCTTCAGCCCGGCGCCGACGTCGAGCAGAGTTTCAGCTTCCTTGAGCACATCAGCGACGAGACCGGGGTGACGTTCGTCTACTGCGGCCGTAACAGCCGCGCCATCGTCGACCCCCAGCTGCGCGACCGTGAAACCCGGCCGGAGAAGAACGAGAACCCCTGGGGAGATCACCCCGTCCTCATGACCAGCCGCCTGGGCTACGACCAAATCGGCAAGGACCGCTTCCGCCGCATCGTCAACGAATTCGACAAGGACCTGCGGCTCTACCATCACAAGCCCGGCGCCCTGACCGCCCTCTCCCCTGTCCTGCATCTGCGCAGCAAGGGCTACCTGCGCGCCCTGTCCCAGCTGATCTGCCAGGCGGCCCAGCACGCCATGCTGTCCGGGGAGGAATGCATCACGGAAGAGCTCCTGGAAGGCATCATGGTCGGCAGGGTGATCAACATCTGACCGCCTTCTCCCCCTGCGGCATCGCGGCACCGCCGCAGCCTCGGTGCGCGGGCGTCGCCGGATGCCGGTCACGAAGTGCCGGCCTGTTCAGCGCCAGGCGGGCGCAGCGTCCTTCGTGTCCCGAGGGTGGGATCCCAGACCATGTACAGGCTTTCCATGGCCGTGCGTTCTTCTTCGGTCAGTTTCTCGGGGGCTTTGCGGATCTTGCGGATCCAGGTCCCGAGGCGGACTTCCTGACCGTTCCAGATGGTCTCTACGTGTCCGCGGGGAACCCTGAGGTCACCCTCACGGTTCAGATAGGCCGCTGAAGCGATTAGGTAGGGGCGGAACTTCTCGTACCGGGCCGTGCGGCGTTCGCCGTCGTAGACGCTGTACTCGTTGGGGCCGAGGTGGATGGCGAGCAGGAGCTGCGCCTGGGCGGGGTGCAGTGTGGTGAACCGGTTTCGCTGCCGGTTGATCCACTGCCCCAGAGGGATGCCGTCTTCGGTCTTGTAGGCGTTGGAGAGGTGGCCAGTGCCGTGTTGTTCGACGTGGGCTTTGGCGTGCGCGTAGAAGCGGCGCCAGGTGACGGTGAAGGGCGGGTTCCACCAGGGATCGATGTCGGTGAGGGCTTGTCCGTAGCCGGGGGCGAGGGTGCCGGCTTTTGCTTTGTGTCGGCATTCTGCGATCCAGCGGCCCACGCGGTGGCCGCCGTGTGTGGCGTGGTGGGGTGGTGCGAGGTGTCCGTGCTGGGCGGCCCAGGCCCGGGCGTGGTCCAGCATGCGAGGGAAGTTTTCGCCGGGAGGGTTCCACAGCATGCCGAGGTCGTCGAGGGCGGCTCGGTGCTCGGGGCTGAGACGGCCGATGGTGTGCCGGGTGCGCTGGTGTCCGATCCATTCCCCCAGCGCGAAGCCGTCGGGGCTGCCGTAGTCGGCGGGCACGTCCAGGTGGCCGTAGGTGTCGCGGTAGGCGGTGGCGCTGGCGTGGGCGTGGTCCCAGTCGCCTGTGGGGGGAAGGGTGATCTCCAGGCCGAGGGCTTGGGCGATCTCGCGGGCTCGTTCGGGCAGGTGGTAGTGGACCTTACGGACGGTTCTAGCCGAGTGGCCGCTGGAGTGGGGCATGGCGACGCGGTCGAGGAAGGTGTCGTCGTGGGCGCGCAGGGCCTGCAGGATGTTCCACAGTCCGCCGAAGCTGGTGCCGGCCAGGATGTCGTGGGCGCTCGCGCCGTCGGGCAGGTAGACGGGGATGACGAGGGTGGCTTTCTTGCCCTCGCCGGGCTGCTGGCGCAGGGCGCGGCCGATGGACTGGATGGCGTCGATGACGCTTCTGCGGGCGGCGGCGAAGACGACGGCGTCGATGGCGGGGATGTCGACGCCTTCGTTGAGGACGCGCACGTTGCTCAGGACCGCGCGGCGGCTGGTCGCGTCGAAGTCCTCGAGCAGTCGACGGCGTTGCCAGGGCCTCTGCGTGCTGTCCACGGCGTGGGACCACAGGTCGGGAATGTTCAGGTCGCCGGTCACTTGGCCGGCGGTGCCGGGAAGGGTCCTGGCGAAGGCGTGGGCGGCGGCGATGCGGTTGTGGAAGACCAGGACGCGCCGCAGGTCGTGGTCGGCTATGGCGCGCAGTACCGCGATGTGGAGGGCTGCGGTGCGCAGTCCGTTGTGGTGGCTGGTGCCGGCGGGTGGTGCGGTGAGGATGGTGCGCAGGTCTGTGTCTTCGATGACGGGCATGACGACGCGGTAGTCGGCGAGGATTCCTCGTTCGATGGCGTCGGCCAGGCCGAGGCGGTAGACGGTGGGGCCGAAGATGTCGACGCGGTCCATGGTGGCGTCGGGCATGGACTCGAATAGCGAGGAGAGCCCGTTCGCCGGTGCCGGGGTGCGGAAGATGCGCGGGGTGGCGGTCATGTAGAGGCGGAGTTTCGCCGGGATCTGGGCGTCGTCGTGGATGACGCCCCATCCTTCGTCTGAGCGTCTTGTTGCGCGGTGGGCCTCGTCGACCACCGCCAGGTCCCATGCCGGTATCCGGTGCTCATCGTGTATGTGACGAATGCGGGGCAGGGAGCCGTAGGTGACGAAGACGGTCACCGGTCCGCGGGCCCGCTCGATCAGTTGGGCGGCGGCGTCCGTATGAGTGGTCATGATCGCCTGCTCGGTGCTCAGGCCGCTTGTCCTCTGTTTCATCGACGAGACGCCGATCGCCGTGCCGTCCCGGCCTGCCTGGCGCCACCTTTGGATGGTCTGAGCGAGAAGCTCCAAGGTGGGGACGACCACCAGAACGTTGCCCTCTCCGGCGGCTCGGTCGGCTATGTGGGCGGCGGTGAGCGTTTTCCCTGTTCCGCAGGCCGACACCACGGTGGCACGGCGCTCACCGGATGCGAAAGCGGCCAGGGCCGCGTCGACGGCTTCAGCTTGATGCGGACGCAGGAGCGGCAGAGCGGGTTTCACGTCTTCCCTCGGGGTCACTGGCAGGCGCCCTTCACGGGCACCGTTGTGGTCTTGGCGATGCACCGTACGAGGCGGGCCCAGCGGGGATTTGGGGATCTTGGGAATCCGGCTGGATATCACCGGTGGCGCAGGGAGTCTGAGACATTCTGCGGTTGTCTCCAGCCGAACTGGAGCGGGTGAGGGGGCTGAGACGGGTGGCGGCAAGGAAGAGCTCGGCGCGGCGCAAGGCATGGAGGGTGCCGGAGCGTCTGCCGCGGCAGGCGCGGCTGATCGCGGGTGAGTCGACGGGATCGTTCCTCGGCCGGCTCGCGCAGCTCAACCATCTGCCGCTGGACGACCTGATGGGCCTCGTCGGCGAGGGCGGCAAAGCGATGCAGCCGCGGTACACCGAGGTGTACCTCAACGCCGGCGCGCTCGAGAGGCTGGCGGCGCTGACCGCACGCACCCCACAGGTGCTGCAGCGGGCCCTGCCCAGCCTCCGGCCTCATCACCTGCTCGACGCGGGGCCGGGGCCGGTGTGGAGGTGGCCCCAGTGGGAGGCGAAGGACGTCTTCCTCGTACGCGCGTGCGATCTGTGCGCCGCGGCCAAGCGGCACCCCTCGGATGTGTATCTGGTGTCGGTGACCCGCTGGAGCGTGTGCGCCCGGCACCACCGCTGGCTGGACAACCTCCGTGAGGACGGTGCGACCTGGCTGCCGCTGCACGACGTCCCGGAGGTGGTCCAGGCGCATCGCGACCGGATCGGGCTGGAGCGCAGACTCGGTGCGGGCGGGCGTGCCCTGTTCTCCGACGCCCTGCACATCGCAGCGTTCTGGTGGAATATCCCCTCGCTTAGTCCTCCGGTGTGGGAGGCACGGATGCGGCTCCTGGGCGAGGAGGTAGGCGGTGACCTTCGCCTGGCGCCGCTCGTGTCCTACCCCGAGTGCGTTCGCCTGACGTGGATGCTCGCTGCTCGGGAACGCCGCCGCATGCGCGGTACCTGGAGCGTTGAGCACGACAGCGCGTGGCTCGACGCGGTAGGGGGGATGCTGGCTGACTTGCAGATACCCGCTGACCTGGCGCTGCTGCCGGTGAGCATCTGGATGCAGCGGCACAGCACGCTGCCGCTCCCCCGTGGAGCCGACCGTCCGGCCCAGGGCAAGTGGCGCCGGATGCCCACGCCGTTCCCCCATCAAGAGGCCCCTTCAGACACTCACCTGGAACGGCTCACCTGTCTCCCGTGGCGGTTCGGTGACGACCTCGCCGAACCGGACGACACAGTGACATGGTCTCAAGCTGGCCGCGCCTAATTTCGGGGGACAACCACGGAGTCGTCTGGGTATACAAGCGTCGCTTTCCGGCATGAACGTGACTCAAAGCATGCGTCACTCCGGCGTGCTGCGGGTCGTTGCTCTCCGGCGGGTCACATCGGCCCGCGTGGAGAGGGGGACTTGTGGGTCCATCGTTCGTGATCGAGCGCTTTGAGTTCCTGTACAAGAAGGAGTGGCGCTGCCGTGCCTTCACGGGACTGGTGACGTTCCTGACCGGGTCGGCCGGCTCGGGAAAGTCCACCGGAGCGGAGTCGCTCCTGTACGCGCTGGGGCTGACCGGGGGCACGGTCATGCCCGAGGTACGGCAGTGCGACGTCGTGCGGCTCGTCTTCCGTGTGGCCGGCACCCGGTGGCGGGCCAGTCGCAGCGGTCGCTCCTCAGGCGGCCAGGTGATCTTCCAGAACCTGAGCAGGTCCGAAGAACCGGAGCGGTCCTTTCCTGTCCAGAGCTCGAAGGCGGGTGAAACGTCAGCGAGCGACTTCGTCCTGGAGCTCTTCGGAATTCAGCCGATGCGTCGCGGAGCGGTGACCCTGAGCCTGTCGCACGTCTACCGGGTCATGTCGCTGGGGCAGGCGACGATCGCCACCGAATACCTGGGTGGTCTGAGCAAGGCGGAACGTGTCCTGTTGTTCGAGGTGCTTCTGGGGCTGCGTGATGCCGAGCTCGACCGTCTGGAGAACGCTGCCGATGACGCCGATAGCCGCTATGGCAAGGCCAAACGGCTGCTGAATCAGTACAACAAGCTGTGCGAGACCGGTGTGCTCACCGACCCGGAGGCCGTGCGGGCTCAGCTTGCCGCGAAGACAAGGGAGCATCAGGACACCGTCCGCCAGTGGGATGAGGCGAACACTGTCTACGGCCTCGCGGCTGGTGAATACGGGCGTCTGAATGCCGTGTTCGAGGTTGCGGACAAGGAGCGGACCACGGCGCGGCGGAGGGCGGACGAGGCCGCAGCGTTGTTGCGGGCCGCAGCTGAGGAGCAGGGCAGGGCGCAGGGACGACTCAACGGTCTCAACGACGCTGTCGCGAAGAAGGACCCCAAGGGCTGTCCGGACTGCGGGCAGGCCTTGCCCGAGCGGGATGCCAGTCTGTGCGTCGTATGCGGTCAGGCGTGCGTGCCAGGAGACGGCAACAACGAGCGGCGTCAGGAACAGCTCGCTCGGGCTCAGGCAGAGCTCGATCGAGCGGTCATGATCCGTGCGAAGCGCGAGGAGACGGCGCGCGCTGCTGCCAGTGCGGCAGCGCGGGCGGAGGCTGTGACGCGGGATGCGCTGACGGCACGCGACACCTACGACAAGAACACCCTTGCCCCGCAGCGGACCAAGGTCCACGAGCTAGAGAAGACAGCTCACGGCATCGCCAAAGAGATCGAACAGCTCGCGGTGCGCTTGGAGGAAGCCGGCTACATCGCGGTGCAGGAGCACGAGGTGAAGGCGCGCGAGGAGGAACGAAAGGCTGCCGTTCACGACCGGGATGCGGCCCGCGCGGCGCGGGAGCAGCGTCGCAAGGAGCTGCTGCATCGCTGGTCGGAGCTGTTCCTGTCCCGCGTACAGGAGATCGACCCGAGCAAGAACATTGCGGCCATCGACGCCGCGGACTTCACCACACAGGTGGACGGCAAGGCGTTCGAGGACAGCTCGGTCGCCGGCGGACCGAAAACGGTCACCAACATTGCGGTCCTGCTGTCCTTGCGGGACCTCGCGCGTGAGGTACCCACCGTCACCGTGCCGCCATTCCTGCTGATCGACTCACCGCTGAGCGGATTCGGCGCCCAGGGTCTGGATGAGCAGACCAGCACCCGCCTCCTGGAGGCCCTGATCACCGCAGCCGACGACCCCTCCCCCGATGGCTTCGCCTGCCAGATCATCACCGTCACCAACGACCCTCTGCCGCAGGCATACCCCGGGGTTCGCGAGATCCGGCTCAGCCCCGAGCACCGATACTTCGACCACGCACCGTTGATCGAGGAACCCGTCAACGGATGAGAACCAGCCCCGGCCCGCCGGCGGCATCACCGTCGGCCGGTCAGGGGCGTGGTACAGCACTGCGGTCGGTGACAGTGATGTGCAGGGCGTGCAACGGCTGGGTTCGGGTGGGGCGGATGACTTCGATCCACTCAGTGACGTCTTCGAGGAGATAGGCAAGCCGATCGTAGCGCTGCCAGCCCAAACCGATCCCTAAAATCGGGGTGGGGGCGGTGTCCCAGCGGCCGTCCAGGGGTTCGCCGTGGAGGTGTACGGCGTGCATGTCGAAGCCGTGTGTCTCGGCATGGGTAAGGGCTGCGGCAGCGGCTCTGCGCAGAGGGCTGGTCGCACTCCAACGGGTGAGTGCGCGCTCAGCCAGCGGGTGCGTAGGGTCGCATCCGGAGAGTTCCAGCGGGCTGATGGTCACTGCTTTGGCATCAACCATTGCAGCGAGGTCGGCACGGACCGGAAGGGGAATCCATCGATCAATGCCTTCGAAGGCGTCGATCATGTGGTCACGTGGAGCCCTGCCGGCTGCGGGGTCGGGGGTGATAGCGGCCAGGCGTTTCCGTGCCGTATCGATCGGCTCTCCCCCACGCCACAGGAGAGTCAGCGCAATGCCGTCCTCCTCCAGAGGATTTCGCTGCCTCAGTTGGAGCTGGAGACCACGCGAGCGGCCTTTCAAAGCACGCTTCATCGAGGCTGAGGGGTCACGCCCGTAGGACAGAGCCTGGACGAACTCAGAGGTCAGCCGATCGTCCGTCCGGTGCTCGACGACCACGTCAACGTCGGCCGGCTCTAATGCTCCGCGGGCGTAGGAGCCAAAGACGTACACCTCGTCAACCAGGTTCAACGGCCAGCCTCCAGCCTCGAGGCGGTCGAGCATGTCTGTCAGCAACTGCGTTGCACGCGCGCGTTTCATCCACGGTCCCCACGAGGCGATCGGCAAGAAGCTTCGAGTGTAGGGGCGGAGCTGCTCAGCGTCTGCTCGGGAGAGGTATCAGGATCGGCTCGTTGCGCACCGGGCCAGCTTCAGGCTCTCTCCAGCGGCATGAGGGTAGCAGCCAGGCACGTAGGGGTGGTTTGTTCTCCTCGGCGTGCCGATGGCAGGTGCTGGGGCATCATGATGCTTGTTGGAGGGGCGACACAGTGAACAGGTGTCGGTTGCAAAGGGGTTGGGATGAGGCGTACACCGCAAAACCAGGTCGAGTTGCCGCGTCGCATGGAGCACTTGGCGTTCGACAGCCGCGGCTATCCGGTGATCGCGACGGTCGAGCGCAGCCCGCAAGAGGTGCACTTCGGATCGATCAACGAGAGGCGCAAGCTGGCTCTGGCCACGTTCGACTGGTGCGCTGTGTGCGGTATGCCTTTCGCTGACGAGCTGCGCTGGCAGATGGTCTTCGAGGAAGGCCCTTTGCTTACGGCCATCGCTGGAGAAGCCCCTGTACATGAAGTGTGCGCGCTGTACGCGGCTCAGGTCTGCCCTTACCTGTTCTCCCCGCAGTCTCGGCTGGGGGACGAATTCCGCAAGGGAGCCGTGCGGGACGCCGTGGTGCGGTTTGTAGGCTTTGAGGCCACCAGCGCGGTGATTGCTCATGAATCAGGACTGCAGCCAGGCGTCCACACTCTGCACTTTGAGCACCGCGGGCCTGCGGATGAATTTTCCTACCGCGTTCCCGACGAGATCCAGGGGCGGTTTGCCGATGCTCTCGCGTGCGAGCGGGATCTTCCTGTGAGCGACGCTGAGGGACTCTTATCCGTCTGTTCAACCGGCTCGACGACGAGGGCGAGGGAGACGTGGTCACCGGGGCCGCGCTGGCCGCTGGTGCTGCGTTCGCCAAGGACGTCTTCCAAGTGCAGGGCATGCAGAGTTTCGCCGGCAAGAACTACCCCATCGTCGCAGGCTTGCTACTGAAAGGAACCGAGGGGGAGATCCTCGAATTCTCCTCCGGCTCGCGGGACGAGGCGTTCGGTGCGGTGGGCCCGTGGGTACTCGAGAACGCTGGTGCCCTCCCGACACCTCTTCAGCGGTGGCGCAAGCGGGGTGAGTCCATGGTCAGGCGCAGCACACCTGACCGACCGAAGGGACCTGGGCGTGGCGTTGTCAAGAACGCGGCATGTCCGTGTGGTTCAGGACGCAAAGCACGTCGCTGTCACCCTGTCGGAGTGCCCGTCAACTGATCACCGGGCCGCCGTTCGCTGGGCTGGGCTGGGCTGGGCTGACCAGGGTGTTGAGCGGCATTGAAGATGCCCATGTCGCGGGCGGCACTCTCGCCAACGAACAGGACGAGAGCGCAGGCCAGCGACTCCGTCGGCTGCCTCCCTTATACGCCGGAGGTGATGTCCGGGTCTCTCAGCCCCTTCATCAGCTCGGTGATGACCTCGCGGTCCCGTTCCTCGTTGCTGTACGGGCCTGGTGCGGCGGTCTCGTGACGGGGCTCGAAACGTGGCGCCTTACCAAGCTTGGGGAACCGGTCGACCATTTTTTGGATGGTGGCGAGGTCCTCAGCGGACTCGTCGTCGGCGCCGCCTTCGTAGCCTTGCTCGAATAGAAACTGCATCAGCGTTTCGAGCGGATGAGCATCGAGTGCCACACCCTCGCTGGCGACCAAGTGAAGCGCCTCGAGCGCGCACTCGACGAGGGCTTCCAGAGAGGGGCCGCTCAGCGAGTCGCCTGGAATCTCCTTCAGATGTTCGTAGAGGCTGATGGCCCCGTACCAGTCGCCGTGCTCCACTTGCTGCGCCAGCTCCAGCCGGATTGCGTCCGCTACCTCACCCGCGATGCGCGTCACGTCCTCCTGGGCGATGAGCGGGCTGCCTTCCATGGTGTGCACCAGACTGACAAGGTGCTCGACGTGCTCGCCGTGCCAGTGGTCCGGGCCCGTTTCCTTGACGATATGCGCCGCCAGCGGGGCGGAGTCCAGCAGTTCGGCTGCCTCCAGGATCCACTGGAGGTTAGACGTCTCGCTCTCGTACGCGACCTCGAGGGACCACGTGACGAATTCCGCCGTTTCCAGCACCGCGGACTCAGTCCGTGCGGCTTCCGCCTTGAGCTGCGCGAGGATGCCCGCCCCGTCCGCCATTCCGGCCGCGTCGATCAGACTGTGAATCTGCACCGGATCGACCAGCGCGCCCAGCAGTGCGGCCATCGGGGCCCGCCCGGCGTCGAGGTGGAAGCGGAGGTAGTCCGCGATCGACGGATTGTGGAAGGAAACCGTGTGTTGCTCGACGGCGACCATCGTGCCGTCCAGCACCTGCAGCGCCCTGCGAAAGGTCCTGACGTCTGCCTCAAGCCCACGCTCCTTCCGGTACCAGGACCAGGAGTCGTTGAGCGTCTCCAGGGAGGCCGTGCGCAGGGTGAAGAGGACTTCGAGCAGATGGACCGCTTCGTCGGTCAGATCGTTCTCCACGATCCGTTCCCAGATGCGCCGCGGATCGTCGAGGTTCTTCCCCACGGCGGCGGCGACGTCTTGTTCCCGCCGCGCGGCGAGTCGGAGCGTCTCCTCGATCAGCCGGGGGCTGAAGTTGCGGTGCTCGACGATCGGCTGCCACACCGCCCGGTCGGCGAAAGGCCACTTCTGCTCGGCGGGCAGCTGCGCGTGGTGGACGTGGTTGTAAAGGATCTGGCCCCTGACACCGAGGCTCAGGTCAGTGAGGTGGACGACGCTGGTCGCCTGTGAGACGTCCGGGGCGCCGAGCCTGTCATGCTTCAACAGGGCGTGCTCCAGGATGTAGTCACGGGTCGTCATCACCAGTGCCTTGTCCGGAGCCTCCTGGATTTCCCGGATGATGTCGATGAGGCGGGCGTCCTCGTTCTTGTTGAGAGGGGACTCCAGCGTCGTCTGGCCCAGGAAGTCGTCGTAGAGGAAAAGCTGGGGCGTATCCTCGCGCCACAGTGCCGTGATCTCCTCGGCATCCTGCGAGATCTCATGCACCTCATACCCATTGCCCATGAGCCACGCAGCGAGCATCAGGGCAACCGTTGTCTTGCCCACCCCCGGAATCCCCGCGATGACGCAGACGTGCTGCTCGTCCAGGATGGCCTTCGCCCGGTCGAAGCCCTCGTGCGGGACGAAGGTGTCCGCCGTACGCGGGATGCGCTTGCGCAGCCAGGACGAGCGCACGTACTTCTCCTGGTTGAGCACCGTCTGCAGTACAGCGGTGCCGCTCAGCCAGAGACGGAAGTGGCGCCGGACCAACTCGGGTCTGCTCTTCAGTTCGGCGACGATCTCGTCCACGCCGTAGAGGTCGCCGGTGGTGTGCACGTAAGGAGCGAACGCGTCGCGGATCGTGTCCTTGCCGTCCACGGTCAGGCCCACGCTCGTGGCGATGAGGTACCGGTCCGGCTTCAGCGCCAGGACCTTGGGCAGCTCATCCTTGATCAGGCGCTTCGTCAGCGTCGCCTGCGCTGCCTTGGGCCAGTGCTTGCACTGCACGACCGTGATGGTCCCGTCCGCCGCCATGTGGCGCAGATCGATCCCCCGGTCCCGGCCACGTGGAAAGAGCTCAAGCGGCACGCCAAGAATCTCACCGAAAAGATCCCGGCAGACGACCTCGAAGTCGTGATCCGTCAGGCGTCCCAAGTCGAAAGAATCCATGCCGCCTTCGCACAATCGCAGTGGTGCCGTCGGGCCCATTCTTCACCGACTGACCACCGCCGCGCTTCTGATCATCTCCGACGGACCCCACCTGCTCCGATCCCTTGACCGCCGGGCATCCCCTGGTAAGCAATCCGGGATAGTCAGGGCTTTCGTGGCCCGTCTGACCTCCCCCATTCCTCTTGACCTTCCGGTCGAGCAGCGGGTTGCCAAAAGCCCCACGGGGCCGCCGAGGCGGCGTCCGGGACGTCCCACACGGTGTCTGCGACGTGCTCGGGCAGGACGTCGAGAACCTTGGCGGCTGGGCGGAGAGGCGGACAGCGTAGGGCTGCGCGGTAGCCGGCGCCTTCTCCGGAGCTCCGCCATGTCGATGAAGTCGCTGTCGTCGTAGCCGAAGGCGATGAGGCCCTGCCACTCCTGGACGACCGCGGACAGCCCGCCGAGGGAGAATGTGCGGCGCGATTCCTCAAGGGCGGCTGCCCACTGCTGCTCAAAGCCGGCACCGAGGTGCCGACGCGCGGGTCGATTCGCAGCTGGGCGAGGAGTTCGGCTGGCGCCCCAGGCGTGGGGGCGTACGGCGTGACGGGGGCGTGGTCGGGCTGCGCGCCTGGTCCTCCCGGCGGGTAGTCACCTCCCGGTACCCGCCCCGGGGGCCCTGGAAGCGGACATTGACGGATTCCCTCCTACGGAGTGCGTAGGGTGCGGGCGACGGCCTCGGCGTGCCCGCGCAGCGGGCGGTCCGTTGAGATCCAGCGGAATCAGCTGGGGCCGAACTCCTCGTACGTATCCTCAAGCCGCCGCGCTGCGTTCCCGACGGAGTTCATGTGATCGGTGAACTGAAGGTGGGCTGCCAGCGCGTCCCTGACAACTACGGCATCTAGATCGTTTAGGGAGATGTGTCTGGCGGCTTGCCGGAAGCGTACGGCGAAGTGCGAAAGGATCAGGCGGCGAACCCAAGGTGGGATACATAGCTGTACGCGCTGTGGTCGGATCCGAGGTCGCGAACGATCGACTGCCACAGGCCATCGAGTGCGGCGTAGTCGTTACTGTGCCAGGCATCCACGATGGCCGCCCATTGCCACCGTACGTTGATGTGGCGCATGCGGAGTTCCCGGCGCCGGCTGGACTCGACCTGCTTCTGGTCGACCGGGTAGATCTCGATGCGTGTGCCGCGGCCGTCATCCCAAAGGCGCCGCTTGTAGTACTCGGCGAGATTTGTGCGGCGGCAGGTCCAGAACGCCCTATCAATCTTCTTCAGGTTGTCCGGTCGGGGGCGCTGTTGTCCGTTCTTCCATCGGGCGATGGTCCGGTCTGTGGCGGTGATCCCGGCGCTGCGTAACGGCTGGGCCCCTCGGGTGTCCCAGGTGAGGTAGCGCAGCCTGATGGCCAGTCCGTACGAGGTGTTCACCGAGGGAAGTTGGCTGCCGGCCTGGTAGTCGAGCCGTCGGGCCAGTGCTTCGGCGCCGGACATGCCGCGTGCTCCGTACAAGCCCAGATCGCCCCAGCGTTCCTCCGGTGTGAGTGGTGCCGAGCGGGAGCCGTTTCGCATCGTGTCTTCGGCCTCCTTTCCGTGAATGGGGTCTCACAGACTTACCGTGGGACCGGCGGCTCGACGATCACATCAGGACAGTTCCTGGAGCGGCGTCGGCATGGGCCGCGGGCTGTCGGCGTACAGGGCATGGTGACCTCGTTGGGCTTCGCCGCTGAGTCGGTCATGGCCGGGCGTTGGGGGCTGGTCAGGGTTTACTGAAGGTCAAAGTCTGTGCATCGAGGTTGAGTTCAAGGCTGCCGCCGCCATGTTTGCGCAGCTGTCGCCACGCGTCGTAACCAGTCATGATGGCTTTCTCCCAGTCTGCGGTGCGCAGCACGTTGACTTCCAGGTGAGCCGTCATGTGATCAATGGTCGTGAGCAGTTCGTGGTCGACGTGGCGGACCTCTTCGAAGTAGCGGTGGCGGCTGGCGTAGGAGAACACCAGGGCGCTGATGCCTTCCTCGATGGCGATGGCGCGGCCGCCGTCTTCGGCTTCGTCGACGCCGGGGCGGCTGCGGCGCTTGCAGTCGAGGAGGAAGCGGGTGACGGGCGACCAGCCGAGGACTGCTGCGTGGCCGAGGTGGAGGGCATCGTGGAAGCGGTAGTCGTCCTCGATGTGGCTGGCGCTGGTGAGTGGGTCGCCGGCGTTTTTGCCGTCCTCGCGGGTGACGACGATGACGGTTCGCCCGCCGGGTTGGGGGGTGGGGGTGAAGGTGACGGTTGTTTTGCGGGGAAGCTGTTCGTGGGCCGGGTAGTCGGCGTCGAATCGCATGCGTTCGTGTGCGGGTGTGGCGCGCCAGCGGTCCTTGGCCTTCTCCAGGCTGGCGGCGGCGATGTCTTCGAGGTTGAGGTCGAGCCGGTGGGCGAGGGCGGCGATGTACCAGAGGGTGTCGCCGAGTTCTTCGCGTAGTTGCTGCTTGGACGGTGTGGCATCGGCGCCGTCGCGCAGACGTTTCTTGTAGGCGGTGATGACGGAGCCGGCCTCTCCGATCAGCCCGAGGAGTGGCACGAGGACGGGATCAGTGTCGGCGGCGGAGGGCTGCAGCGTCTTGAGCGCGGCTTCCTGGTAGCGGGCGAGATGCACACACACTCCCTTGATGGATCTTCAGGCAAGTCTGTCGGATTTCCCGACAACGCTCTACAGTAGGTCATGCCGGGCCATCCGTCCGGGAGTTGCGCGAAGGGGCTGAATTCAGAGCATGCCGCCGCACACCGTCCAGGAGATCGTCGACATCACCATCAGCCTCCTGGCGCAGCACCAGAACCGGTCTGTCGGCGAGGTCTACGAAGAACTCGCCGCCCGTGGACAAGAGTTGCCAGTCGACTCGGTTCTGGTGATGGAGATCCTGACGCGGGTCGAGCAGCGTTTCGACGTGTCGATTCCGGCCGACGCCGAGGCGGGGCGTTCGCTGCGATCGGTCTGGGCGTTCGCGGAGACCGTGTACTACACCATGCAGGCAAAGGAGCAGGAAGAATGATCGACAGGGCACAAACCGGCGGCGGGGGCGAAGCGGAGCAGCGCGCCCTGCTCGGTCGGCGGCTGAAGGACACGCGCGAGTACCTGGGCCTGTCCCAGCAACAGGTCGCCGAGAGGACCGGAATCGTGCGGTCGGCCATCAGCGACATCGAGCGGGGCATGCGCCGCGTCGAGGTGATGGAGCTGCAGAAGCTCGCGCGCCTGTACCGCCTATCGGTGTCCTACTTCCTCGACGAGGACGAGGCTGCCGACGCCGGAGAGCACGCGTTTGCGGGCCTGCCCCGCACCAAGCAGCCACTGAGCGAGGGTGACCGCATCGAGGTTGCGAAGTTCATCCAGTATCTGCAGGCCAAGCGGGAAGCCGAGCAGCAGGACGGCCAGGCTCCGCGGCGGCGGCCCGGCCGGGTGCGGTGAGCTGGAACAACGCCCATGGCACGGCGATGATCGCGGCCGCCCAGGCGCACGAGGACCTTGCGATCGCTCATGACGACGGATATGTCGATGTCTTCGGCGCCCTGCGCACCGAAGGCGTCGAAGTCATGGGGCAGTTACTTGGCGGGCTGCTGGGCCTGTACGTGGGACCGGAGGACAACGGGCCGGCATGTCTGCTCAACGCGGGCCTGGAAGAGGTGAGCATGCGACACACTGCCGCTCACGAGCTGGGGCATCACCGACTGGGCCACAAGACCAGTTACGACCATCAGCAGGCGCACGGCCGGTGGGGTGAGGGGTGGCCGCAGCACGAACGGGACGCCGAGGCGTTCGCGTCCTGGTTCCTGATGCCCAGGCCCGCCGCGCGGGCTGCGCTGGCACGCTGCGGGCTGGTTCGGCCCGATTCCCCGCCCGACGTGTACCGGATAGCTCGCTGGATGGGAACGCCCTATGCCACCACCGTGCGTCATCTGGTGCGGCTGAAGATGATCGACCGGTCGATGGAGACACTCTGGCTCAAGCACTCCCCCGGCGCGCTGAAGGGCGAACTCGCCGACGGGATGCCGGTCGGGCCCCGGAACCACGTGCATGTGCTCACAGGTGCCGCGCACCGGGCCACGGTGCACGCAGAGGCCGGCGACTGTCTCCTACTACAGATCCCCGGCGGTCGCTTCGACCATGTACCAGCAGGCCTGAGATCCACAGCCCCCGAGTTCGGCGGCCAGATGTCACTGCCGGACAGTCCACACGAGCCCGCTCAGGCACAGGCCGTCTGGGTGGGTGAGGACCTGGCCGACGCCTGCACCCTCACTGCAGAGGTGCCCGGCACTACGGGCCTGTTCCGTGTCACGGTCCGGCGCACACCGGACCGCAAAGGCGCCGACCACTACCGCTACTGAAGCGCCGCATTGCCTGATGGACCTGCCTCCCCCACGCCCGAGTCCGCGCACCTGGCCGCACAAGGAGTGATCCGTTGCAGACGTTCACCGTCGACGCCCCCAGCATCTCGCGTGCATGGCTCGAAGCCTGCGAGCAGCTCGCGAAGCTCCCCGGAACCAGGGCCTTCCACACCGTGGTCCGCATTGCGCAGCCGCTGCGGGAGGATTCGCAGCTGCGCGGCGAACTCGACCGGCTGCGCTCGGCCCGCACCGCGCCGCTCTACCCCATCGACACCGTCGTCAACACCCTCTTCCCCGTGGGGCTCGCGAAGACCTGCCAGAGCCACGCGGAACTCGCCGAGCGCTACCGGTCCATGTACCCCAGGCTTCGCAAAGTCCGGCGCAACGCGCACGGAACCTATTTCGGTCGTCTCATCGCCTACCCCGGCGCCGGCGCGAAGACCGAGCCCGTCGACCAGATCGCCCGGGTCATCAGCCGCATGGACAAGCTGCGTACCAGCGCCAAGTGGAGCGCGGTCTACGAGGCTGGCACCGCGCACATCCTGGATTGCGAGAGAGTCGTTGAGGAAGAGCCGGACACGGCCGAGGACACGGAGGCCGTGGTTCGTGCGGCCGCGCTGGACACCAGGCCGCGGGACTTCCCCTGCCTGAGTCACTGCTCGTTCCAGTTCGACGCCGCCGCGGGGTCCGTGCATCTTGTGGCCTACTACCGCAGCCATTACATGTTCGACCGCGCCTACGGCAACTATCTGGCACTGGGGCACCTGTGCGCTTGGGTAGCCCAGCAGGCGGGCCTGAAGCCGGGCACTCTGACCGTCATGGCCGGCAGCGCACGGCTGGACTGCACGAAAGCCGAGCTCAGTCGTATCCAAAATGCTGTGGCCCACCCTCCCCTGTTCGGCCTCGGCGAGTGACGGTCCTGCCGCCTCTCTCCAGGGCGTAACTCGGGCGTTCCCGTGGCGCGCCGTACCTGCACGGATCCGCAGACACGCTGCTCGCCATCAACGGGGAAATCTCGCTGCTTCGGAGCCGTCGAGCGTCATCACGTGCGCCTCACTCCATGGCATTGCGCGGATTCGCCCAGGCTGCGTGTGCGCAGGGAGCTTCGCTGCCCTCTCTCGTGAGAGGAAGGGCAGCCGCGCCTGTGCCAGACGAGGTCAGGCGTTCAGGCCCCACTTGGGCGGGAACCATGCACTGACCGGCTTGGTATCAAGGCGATAGGACTGCTTGATGCGGCTGCGCCCGCTGATCCCGGCAATCTCGGGGTGCGCGACCCTGGCGTACTTGTCGACTTCACAGAAGAGGTTCTGGCAGTCGATCAGCTGGAGGGGGCGTCCCTTGAGCCCGTGAAAGGGGAGTTCGAGGCGCGTGAAGTGCTGCTCCTGTGTGTCGGCCATGTAGCGGATGACTTCTGCCTCGATGCCGTCTGCCCTGCGTCCGAAGCACTTACGAATGCCGTCGCGGGCGCCGGGGCCGGGCATGACGAAGTCCATCTCGGAGAACGGCATCTGAGAGGCGTAGTTCAGGTCGATGGTGAACTGATACGCCAGGAATGGCCCGAGCGCCGGGTAGCTGAGCAGCACCTCGTACGCTTCGCGCATGGTAGCGGCGTCCGTGACACGGTCAGGCGCGCCCGTAGTCATCAGCATCTCCAGCAGCCGCAGGTGGTTGCGGTGCTTGCGTCCCTCCCCCAGCTGCGGCGGCGGGACGATGTAGGCAGCCGAGTACAGTCTCTCGCCCTTGGCGAACGCCGCGGACAGGACCTTGTCGTAGGCGCGGTAGTCGTAGGTGTCCCAGCGGACCTCTCCGAGTTCCCTGTTCAGCAGCTGCCAGGTCGAGTCCTTGTTGAAGATCTTGAACAGCAGGGTCCGGAAGAACACCTCGTCCCACTCCTGGCAACCCTGGTAGATCACCCCGGAGATCAGGCTCTGGCTTACGCGGTCGGCCGCGCGGTAGCAGTTAGTGAAGCGGTACTGCGTCAGGATCGGATCCCGTGTCCACGGCTGAGGCCGGCCGGCCAGACGGGCTTCGTAGACCGCCTGCCGGGCGGAGGCAAATCGCCAGTAGCTGTCGAACACCGGCGTCGGCTGCAGCGTCCGCCCCGCCACCCGCACCACCCCAGGAGCGGTGCCGTTGGGGTTGGGCGTAGGACGGTCTTGCAGCAGCATCACCATGAGGAGCAATATATATTCGATATGTGTCGGCTGTCACCGAGGGGGACCGTTGGACTTGCTGTGTCAGCAGCAGCGTCATGTGACGTCGGTGAGCTGGCCCGCCGACGTCGACACCCGGGTCAACGTCCTCGTCCGCGCGGCCGCTGCAGCCGGCGAACGCACGTCCCGCGCGGAGCTGTTGGCCGCCCTGGTGTCGGCAGTCGAGGTTGACCCCCAGCATCTCGCCGACCTTCTACACAGGTACCGCCGCCTGCCTTCGGACACATTTGCTGGCGACAGAGATCGGGACGACCTTCCTCTGATTCGCCCACCCGGCCCGCGCCGCATAGCTCGCCCTTCCTAACGAGCAGCCTTGGATCGACGTCACGCCATTCAGCCAACAGCCGCAGAAGCTGCAGGTGGCCGCGCCGCGGGTCTGCTCTTTGACGCAGGCCAGCAAGCTGACCGCTCTTGTGTTCGACAACTGTCGTCCCGCTCCCGACCCTGCCCTCGACCAGGACACAGTCGGCTTCGGACTGCCACCCCCATCAGCAGGGGCGCACCCTGTCCCTGCGCCCGCCGCTGCGGCCGCCGACCGCGCATCCGCGCCGTCCTCCTGCCGGAGGACTGTACGGATGGGGCACACCTCAAGGACACGCATCACGTGCTGCAATGGTGCGCGTACGTGCGTGGCGGGGCAGCGGGCGCGCCAGCTGCGGAAAGCGACGTCCCTGGTGGCCGAGCGAGGGGGCAGCGCAGCAGTCCCGTCACCACGGGGCGTGCATCCACGCAGCTGGATCCGCCGGCGACGAAGCCTCAAGTGCTGTAGTAGCTCTGCGCGTCGGCAGAGCCACCTCACCTCTC
This sequence comes from Streptomyces sp. NPDC030995, assembly GCF_055571215.1. Classification (NCBI taxonomy): domain Bacteria; kingdom Bacillati; phylum Actinomycetota; class Actinomycetes; order Kitasatosporales; family Streptomycetaceae; genus Streptomyces; species Streptomyces sp. NPDC030995. Next base: position 16,255 of record NZ_JBVIFS010000022.1, on the reverse strand, counting down.
CGCCCATCGATCTCATGATCACACGTGGCATGCCCCCTACCCGCCCAGCAGGCGTCATCACCACCCGACTGCGTGTCCAGCGGCCGAAGGGGTCAATCAGGCCGTGACCTCAGGGGTGAAGGTCTCATCAACTCCGAGGTCGGAGTGGCCTACGTCCCGCAGTACCGCCCCAGCTGCCTGGGCGATGTCTCGGATCGGGTTCTCGACATCCCGGAAGTCGAACCACTCGCGCCCCACCGCTCTGGGGGCGAAGCATTCGTGCAGACGTTCCTCCAGGTAGCCCCCGCCGGCGGACGTCCACCGCACGACCAAGGGAAACCCGGACCCAGCCTGCAGAGTCCGGTGACGCACGCGGACGTCCTTCGACACTCCGATCTTGATGACTTTCGGTTCCGCCTCCGACGACACGGCATACACCAGCCGTGAGTCACTGCGGACCAGGTCGGCAGGAGTCCTGCGCGGCGGAGCCTCCATCACGGTCACCGCCGTCTCCTCTTCTTCGCGTTCACCCTCGTTCTCCACCTCGTCCAGGAGGCGCTGAAGGGTCGCGAGGGCCGCGGTGGCGCTAATGACGTCTTGATCAACCAGCTGGAGCATCTCCATGACCGCGCGCATGTCTATGTCGATGCGAGACCCTGGGGTAGCGGCTTCACGGTGCCGCTTACGGGGGTAGCTCACGGTCAGAAGAACGTCCCGGAACTCATGGTCATCGATGCTGAAGTCAGTGGTCCAGGCGTACCCACGCACGAAGCTGTGTCCTCTCAAACCATCGGGCTGGCGGAACCAGATCGACAGACGTCCCTGCATGGTCGAGTTCCGCAGAGCGCGAGTATGGCATTGAGCTCTGACACTCAGGCAGGCCCCGCCACAGCGGAGGGCTCTCACCCGAAAGTCCCTCTCCCCCAGAAACCAGGCTTGATCTGCCCAGGACGGAGACTGCCCATCTGGGCAACTCTCCGGGGAATTACCAGTGCAGTTGCAACATCTCTCACTCGATCTACCGCACCGCAGTTCAGAAAGATTCTGCGAGCGAGTCAGAACCCATTTCTACAGGTCACGGCCTCTCACAGTTCCTGCCGTTAGACCTGCAGCACCCGAGGTCAGAGGCCTGACCATGTTGCAACTACACAGGTAATTGACAGTCGGTGACGGTGCCGTCCTTGATGTACCGGGCGAGGTTGAGCTCCGGCGCGTTGAACCGCTCGCGGACCTCTTCGCCCCACAGCACGCTCTGGGTGCCCTCGTGCTTGACCAGGCCCGGGTTGATGCCGAGCTTGAACCCGCCGGGCAGCGGCTTGCCCTCCCGGTACGGCAGGAAGTCCAGCGGCGAGGGCCCGTCGGCGGCGTAGACGACGCAGTCGGACAGGATCGCGACCGGGTACTGCCCGGTGAACGCCGCGTGCTTGACGATCTTGCGGTGCAGGTTGATCCGGGTGCGGGAGATGACCGCCGCACGGATGTCCGGCCGCCACGTCGGGCGGGACAGGGCGCGCCACGGCTCGCCGGGCCGCCAGCCCTCGCCCCGGGGCCGCTCGCGCAGCTTGCCCAGGCCGCCCTTCACCGTCGCCTTGATGGCCGATGCGACGATCGCCAGCTGAGGGTCACGGCCCTTGTAGCCGTCCATCGCCGCAAGGAAGTCCTCCGGCGACAGGTCGGCGGCGACGCCGAGGTCGGCCATCGTGACGAGGTAGGCGTCGCGCAGGCGGTTGTACCAGCCGTCCAGGTAGCGGCCGTTCTCGCGCCGCACCCACGCCTCCAGCGGCCGCACCTCGTAGCCGAGCTCCACCGCGTACGCCACCGTCGGGGTCGCGTACCAGGCCGGCCCCTGCGGCCGCTCGCCCTTCGCCGTGAACGGGGAGGGCAGCAGCGAGCCGTCCAGCTCCACCCGCTCCTTGCCGACCTTCACCTTCGACAGGTCGACGTGGGAGAGGTCCACCAGCCAGCTGCCGGGCAGCTTCGGGTCGAACGCCGGGTTCGTGACGTGCGCCGGCGCTCCGAGGCCGACGGGCAGGCCGTTGGCGCCCGCCGCGAACGCCATGTTCACGTCGACGCCGACCAGGTGGCGGCGCATGCATTCGGCGTCCGTCATCGGCCGCGCCCAGTCGTACGCCTCCTCGAACAGCTTCTCCGCCGGGCCGCGGACGTGGAAGCGGGGCAGGTCCGCCAGGAGCGGGTGGCCGTCGGGGGCCTCGCACGGCGCGCAGTCGACCGGGTCCTTCCCCAGGCTGCCGGGGTTGTGCTCGGAGTGCCGCTTGCCGTCGGCGTCCGGCTCGGAGGCGCGGGTCGCCGGGTGCAGCGCGGTCATCAGCTCCAGGCCAGTCACGGCTGTGGAGCCGCGCGGCGTCATCACCCGGGCGGCGTACACGCCCAAGACCCGGGCGAGTTCCGCCGGCGGAAGCTGCCCGGCCTCGCCCCAGTGGCGGGTGTCGAGCGCGTCCCACGATGGGATGCACAGCTGGACGCAGGCGCGCTCCGAGCCCTGCGCGGGCCGGTAGATCCGCGCCCACGGCCCGAAACCGCGCTTCGTCAGCTTCCACTCCGCACGGACCAGCTGCTTGATGACCTTGTGGCCCTCCGGGAGCCGTCCGGCGAGCCGCTCCTCCTCCGTGAGGGTCATCGGGAGGCCGTAGCGCTCCAGCGCGGCCTCGGTCAGCACGAGCAGCGGATCGCCGTCCTTGCCCGGCCAGGACAGCTTCGGCTGCCCGAGCTTCGCCGCCTTGAGGGTCCAGTCCACCAGCGCCGGGATCGACTTGGCGGGCACGTCCAGGACCAGGCCGCCGGTGCAGTACGCGAGGACCTGGCCCTCGTCGGTGACGTCGACCACCGCGAGGGGCCCGTTCTCGAAGCGCGGGTCGGCGCCGCCGGCCGGGGTGTTGGCCGGGGCGGCCTTCTTCGACGCCGGGCGGCGCGATGTCGCAGGCGGCGCAGCAGTGCGCGCCGGACGGGGCACGGCCACCGAAGCGGCGGCGGAACGGGTCTGAGTGTTCTCGGAAGCAGCCATGGCCGCAGCTTCGGCCGCCGGGCCTGCGGAGAGAGTCTCGGCTTCCGGGGCCGAAGCGGGCGTCCCGGTGAACGTGGCCGGCACCGTGTCCTTGGCGGGTGCGGCCGTGTTGGCCGGGGCGGGGTAGAGCTCCGCGAGCTGGTTGAGCAGCCGGGCGTACGCCTCGCGCTCCGGTCCCCGCGGCTCGGTCTTGGACTCCCAGCCGCTGACGGTCGCCCGCCGCACCCGCAGCGCGGCGGCCACCTCGTCCAGGGTCAGGCCGTGCGCCTGGCGCAGGCGCTTACGCTCCTCCGGCGGCGGGAGCGGTGCACGGGACGCGACCAGCGCGTCGACCGCGTCGAACAACTCGGACATGGAAACACCTCCTGACCGACACCCTACCCCCATGAAGCGTACGAATAGCGTACGTTCACCGTACGGATCGCGTACGGATGTTCTGTTGACCACGAAGCATCGCTGCCGCGGCTCTCCGGCCGCGCGTGACAGGTTCGAGAGGACCCGATGCGACATGGCGGCCCCTCGCTGGCTGAAGGCGCTTAGCCCCGGAGGGAGAGGGAGGGTTAGGCGGCGAAGGCGAAGTAGGTGCCGAGCGTGAGGCCGGAGAAGGTGAGGAGCTGGCGGGGCGTGAGGCAGGTGAAGGCCGCGTGCATCCCGATGCCGGCAAGGACGGCGTACGGCATCGTCTGCGGGATGAGAAGCGCGGGGGCAGTGCGATCTCCGCTGCGATGACGGTGGCCGCGACCAGGCGCCAGAGGCAGACGTCCCGGTCCGTAAGGTTGCCCATGTAGCGGCGGACGAGGCCGGTGGCTTTGTACACGCCGAAGAGCAGCGTTTCGACAGCAGTTCGGGAGTCACCCTGGCCGTCGGCGCCGAGCCGTTGTCCATGACGACGGGAGGCACCGCCCACCGCTGGAAAGTCGTACCGACGGTCTGGGCGTCCCCCAGGCTGGGTCCGGCCTTCGGGGAGCATCGGTACAGCGCTGCTCCGGGACAACGGCTGCCTCGGCGGTGGGCGGGTCTTCTGGGCCGCCGACCTGACCCGCACGCCGTCGGGCGAAGCATCAGGGCGACACGGCAGCTTCGGACATTTATCCCCGTATCCGGTACGGCCGCGTGCTAGAGATAGGGGGAAATAGTCCCAAAGTAGGAGGTATGCGACGATGCGCACAACTCTTCTCCGTGTGACGGCCGCGATGGGTGCCGCGGCAGTGCTGGCTATCTGCGGCGCCGGCGCGGCCAGCGCCGACGGCGTGGGCAACGCAGGAGTCGGCAACGCAGGAGTCGGCAACGCAGGTGCTTTCAACGACGGCATCGGCAACGCGGGTGCTTTCAACGACGGCATCGGCAACGCGGGCATCGCCAACTGGGGTCTGGGCAACGCGGGCATCGGCAACACGGGCATCGGCAGCCACGGCATCGGTAATTCAGGCATCGGCAGCTCCGGCATCGGCAACTAAGACGGGCTTACGGCCCCCGCACCACCAGGTCGCACGACGCGCCCGGCTGACGCCGGGCAGGTCCACCCGGGCTGCCCGCTCCACCAGCGGCCGGCCCGGGTGTGTGGCGTCGAGCAGCTGGCCCCCGAGGATGGCGAGCCGCGTGAGCAGAATCGGCTTCACCTCGTTGCACGAGAACCTGGATGCCATCACCCCCGGCGGCCGGCCTGGCCGCCGCCCGCGAGCGCGGCCGGATCGGCGGCCGCCCGAGGGTCGCCACCGAGGCAGTCTTCCGTGCCGCCTGCGCGCTGGTGCTGTGGCCGGAAAGGTTTGCCGGGTCGCGGCGTCCGGTGCGGTGCATCGCAAGGCGGAGGGCCGCGGCTCGTACTGGACGTACCGGCGCGGTCCGACAACGCGGCGAGGTGCCGTGCCGGGGGCCGTGACCCGGTGAACCTTTCCGGCCACAGCACTAGGCGTCTCACGGCCCCCTGTGGCTTGCTGCCTCCCGTTCTCGTGAACATCGATATCCTGCCTCGGCGGGTGCCTCCCGAAGTCATGACGAACGGGCTTCACTACCCGTGAATAAAGCCAAGGCCGGGGACGGCTGGCGCCGGTAAGGGAGCTGGTCCCTGACCTGGGTGTAGGTATGAATCCACTGGGCGAGGTAGAGGCCGGTGCGGACTTGCGGGGAGCGGAGTTTCTGCCAGGCGCCGTTCCAGTAGATGTCGGTGGTGATCAGTACGAGGAGGCACTGCGCCCAGGTGTTCGCCGTGCTCATGAGGCGTTCCTACGGCGGTGTCGCCCCGGGCAAGTCTCCGGTGAAGTCCCACCACTGCTGGATGGACCACACGGCGACGCTGGAGCGATCGGTGGACATCCGCAGCCACACCTCGTCACCGCCGGGCATGAGCGCCACCTCCAGGTGCGGCTCCTCCCACGTCCCCACCGGGTACATCCACTCGATGCCGTCGGGCCAGGTGCGCATCGCCACCGTGCGCACGCTCAGGGCCGCGGCCATGGCATCGACGGCCGCGCGAGGTATCCGCACCTCCGCCGGCTCACGCTCGATCCCTCCCACCCGGGCCCCCATCCTGCGGCCAGACGCGACAGCTCACCGCGCACCACAGCCTGCCAGACCTGAACGCCGCAGGTGTCACGCACCTGTTCTCACGTCAGCCCCAGCCTGTGAGGTCTGTGAGGCTCACAACCCATTTCCCCAGGTAGACGGGGTGAACCTGTGAGGCTGTGAGACGCCTCGCCGAAGACACTCCGTCTGTCCTCTGACAGGCGATCTTGACCGTTGCCAGGTGAGTTTGACCGCCCAGCTCAGAGCGGGGTGGTGAACCGGGACGGGAAAACTCGCGGCCGGATACCCCGGCGGTCCGCTATCCCTGGACCATGACCAGCCTCACCGTTGACCAGAACGGCCTCGTCCCCCCGGCCTGTGCCCGAACTGCCACCTCCACACCGGCTTCTCGGTCCGGGCCTCCGGCCTCAGCACTAACCTCTGGCCGCATGTTCAGACCGAGGACCCGTCTGTCGAGCATCAGCTCAAATACGGGAACCCGTACCGATTGTCCAGCGCGGATCGCGCCCGCTCAGCCCGACTGCCCGGTCCAGCAGCGGGGCGTCGTCCGGTACAGGCACGACGGCGCCGAAAATGCCCCCGCCGCGGCTCTCGTCCTCTGCGGCCGCCAGGAGGAACGCATGCGAGGCGCGCAGGGCGGCCTGATCGGGTGCGTACTCCTGGCCGGTGGCCCGGGCCAGGTCCCAGCCGTGGATCACCAGTTCGTTGACAGCCACCGCACCCGCGATTTCGCCGGGCAGGTCCACGCCGCCTGCGCGGGTCATGCCGGTCCACGCGGCAGGATCGCTCCAGGCCTCGGCCAGTTCGCCCAGGACCCGGGGCAGTTCGTCGCGCCAGTCGGCGGGCAGGGAGAGCGCGGCTGCGTCGGGGGCCGTGTCCGTCGTGGAGCCCAGGTCCTTGCGGGCGGCGTCGCGGAAAGCGACGGCGAGGCCTGCGAGGTGGCCCAGCAGGTCGCTGACCGCGTACTTGGGGCAGGGCGTCGGGTCGGTGAGGCGGGCGTCCGGGACGCCCGCCACGAGACGGGCCACGATCCGGGCTTGTGGTCCGAGGTCGGGAGTCGTCGTATCGGTCATCTGCCGCTCCTCCGGGGCCAGGGGTCTGAAGGGTAGACCAGCGGACGGAACCCGTACTCCTCGCAACGCGCGCCGGATGTGGGGAGTTGGCCGGTGTCGGTTCGGCAGCGGTCACGGCACGTACTGGCCGGGCGCGATGAGCGTGCTGCCCGGCACGGCAGAGGAAGGTCTGCCGGGGTTACGGCAGGCGTGAGGCAGTTGGGAGCACCGGACTCGCCAAGGCTCGCCAGGTCCCGTGTTGTCAGTCGGTTTCCGCCATCCCCCTCTCCATCGTCAGCGACAGGATGCGCTCGGCTTCCCCCGTTGGCAGGCTCAGAATGCGCGCACCGTCGAAGCCCTGCTTCGCGCAGCGGACCCTGCAGTCGTACGCGCCACCGCTTGCCTCGATGCTCACGCAGAAGTGCATGGGCCAGTCGCATCCTTCGGCACCCCACTCTTGGTGCAGGTGGAGGCGGAGCGCGGCGAGCCGATGGTGCGGCGGGAGGGTGCGCTGGGTGCGGCAGCGGTCGCAGCGCAGCAGATGCCGCAGGCCGGCACGCTTGGCCCAGTCGTTCTCCTCCCTGCGGCAGGGGGATAGGGGTGGCTTGCACTGGCAGTTGTTCTGGGCGCGGGCCGCGGTGTCGATCAGGCGATTGAGTTCGCCGCGCCAGCCGGAGCGCACGGTGGCCGACGGGTCGAGCAGGAGGGGGCCATCCTGGCGTGGGGTGACGAGGTCTTCGGGGTCCCAGGGAAGTGAGGCGATCGCGCGTCCGGCGTTGCGGACGTCCGGCTCCATGAACTTCCACTGGCCGGCGTGCTTGTAGGAGCGCACGGGTACGTGCCCGAAGAAGACGAAGTCGTGCTGGGTGAAGCGGTTGCGGTGGAAGCGCTCGGGAGCCATGGGCACGTCACAGGTGCTCGTCTCATCGGCCAGATACCGGACGGCTACCTTCTGGGTGATCACCGAGGCAGCCTTGCACGCGCCACTGACAAGGCGTCCGGATGGCCGGGGCGGGGGCCGCGCGAAGCAGGCGGTGCGATCTCCGCGTGGCCGGCGGGTTGGTCTCGGTGTCGGGGGCGCCAGGTGCGGATCTCAAGGTGGAGGATGCGTGCGTCGGGATGGATGCGTTCGGTGTCCACGAGCCACTGGTGAATCGCCGCAGTGATGTCCCCGCCTGCATCGTCGGTACGCCGGGCGAACTCCTGTGCGTCGAACCCGCCGGTGGCGGAAGAGGCGTAGGAGTTTCTTCTGTGTGGTCGGCGCGCTGGATGACGTCGCGGCGGATGCCTGGTGAGTCGGTGCTCCGGTCGACGGCGTTAAGCGCTCTGAGCGCTTCCTTGAGCACGACCAGGCACTGAGAGCCGGGGACAGCGCCCTGGACGCCTTCGTCGGCAACGGGCGCTTCAATTGAAGCACCCTTGTTCGATTCGCGTTCCAGTAGGGCTGCCCCAGGCACGCAGCGTGTCAAGGTCTGGGAAGCGGATCGGCCAGTGTCCCGCCAGACGAAACGCATCAGGTGAGCACTATCCGTCAGCGCCAACTACCAGGATTCAGGTGACGGCACTCCCCCGCAGACCATCAATCCGGCCAGCGGATCTCGCGGCGAGGCCTTCGTTCACAGGCGTCAGGCACCGTTGTCTCAGAGATCGCCCGGACAGGTCCTAGCCGGCCAGGTCCGCGGCGAGGTCGTCGCGCCAGCGTACGGACAGACGCTGGCTCAGGATCGTCGCGGCAGCGGCCGGCAGGGGCAGCAGCAGGAACTCGCGCATTGCGCCGGCCGCAGAATCCCGAACGGCCCACGCGGCGTGGTCGGCCGCGGTGACCGGCGCCAGGTCCGTTTGGTGTCGGGCCGCGTCCAGCAGTCCCCGTGCCGCCCGGGCCTCCGCCGAGAGGGTCCTCATACGCAGGTCGAGGGGCCCGTCGGGCGGGAGGTCCACCGGCTCGTCCCGGCGGATCCGCTCCAGCGTCTGCGCGATCTCCGGGTGGGTGTCGATGCCGGTCTCGGACGCCAGCCGGGCGAGCTGCGCCGCCATCGCGGAGCGCAACCGCTCCGGTGGTGTCCGGTGGATGAGCTCGCCGAGGTCGAAGTCGCGTACCGAGGAGACCGGGTGCCGTGTCGGCGGCAGGTCGTCGAGGACCGGCAGGAGCAGGGCACTCGCCAGCGGCTCGTCGCCGTCGCCTTCCGGATTCCACGTGATGCCGTACTCCTGCGCCAGGCCGGCCAGCAGCCGGGCGTACGCGGCCGTGGAGCCGGGCCAGGGATCGACGCCGATCCGCTGCCACTGCTGCCCGTCCGATCCCATGACCGGCTGTCCGTCGGCGTCGGTCACGTAGTCCTCGCGGGGTGAGTCGACCCGGCGGGCCGCCTCGGGCCGCTCCACACCGTCGTCGAAGACGGTGACGTGCACCTCGGGCCCCTGCTTCGAGAGCCTCACGACCCGAGTCCCACGGGACAGCCGGCGCAGCACCTCCGGACGGCCGAACTGGGCGTCGCCGCTCTCCTGGGTGGCGTACGACCACCCGTCACCGCACAGACCGGCCCGGGCCATCGGACGGTACGCCGCCCAGGGTGCGGCGGCCGACAGCCGCGTCTGCTCCCGGCTGCGCGGCCGGACGGTCGCAGGTATGCAGCCCAACCTGTCCAGCAGTTCCTCTGGCGGGATACCGGCCACGAACACGATGTCCGGCTGCCGTGGCGGTGCTTGTGCGGCCGGGGCTTCGAACGTGATGACGGCGTACGCCCCGTCGGGCCGCGGGGCGGGCGGGACGGGCGCGGGCGCGGGCGGGACCAGTGGCTCGGTGGCCTCGGCGGCGAGGCCGAGCGGGGAGAGCGGATCGGGGGCGATCGTTGCGCCGTCGTCCCAGATCAGCCGGCCCTCGAAGGCGAGCGGTGTCCGCCCGTTGAAGGGTGTGCCGTTCTCGAGGGCCGTGGCGAAGTCGGCAAGGACGTGGCGCACGCCGGGCCACTCGGTGAAGGACGGGCCGTCCTCGTCGAAGTACCGGCCGATGCGCCCGTGGTGCGGGCCGGGGCGGGAGACGAGGAAGAGTCCGTCGGAGGACTGCCAGCCGATGCCCAGGGTGATCAGCAGCCGTTCGTGGGGCCAGTACGCGTGCTGGTCGCGTTCCTCCTCGTCGAGTTCGGCCTCGTACTCGGCGAGGTCCGCGCCGATGTCCCGCAGGAACTCGGTGCTGCGGACGATGTCCTCGACGCCGGACAGCGGTCCGTAGTAGCCCAGCGTCGCTGTTCCGTCCTGGAGCTGTACGCCGTCGTGGCGCAGCAGCGAGTCCTTCAGGTCGGACGGGAAGGTCACGCCGAGACGGAGTTCGGCCGCCGCTATGTCCTGCGGGCGGGCCGGGGGTCGGAGCAGCCCGTGGCTGACGGCAGCGTGCTGCGCGAGCCAGGTCTCGATGCGGGCCCAGGATTGATCGACGGTGAGCGTGGTCATGTCGAGGACCCTAGGCGCGGGCACTGACAGTCCCGCCACCTGGCACAACGGCTGTTGCCGACCGGCAGAGATGGCCACGGCCGCTCCCGCCCGACATCACTCGGACCGCCCGGTCCCGTGTCCACGTCGATGACGTGAACGCGGAGGAGTCGCATGTTCGGCCGGACAGGTTCCAGTCGTACGCGGGCGCGGTGAGCGCCCGTCAGGCCGTCGGCGCGTCCACGTCTTCGCAGCTGCTGTTCACGGCGGTCTCGGGCGGACTGGCCAGGGCCTCCTGCCAGTGCTGCCGTTCCCCCGCAAGACCCCGCTGGGCCGGCTCGGCGTACCACGCCCATGCCTCGGTGCCTGCGGTGCCGGCCGTCGATCCGGACTGGACCGCGATGACGTACTGGTGGCCGGGCTCCAGCACCGCGTAGCGGTCCGGGTCTTCCGTGGCGTACCGGCCCGGGGTGCCGCCGTTCTTCACGCCCTGCGTGACGTGGAGGACGTCGCCGAACTCGCCCTTGAGGGTTTCCAGGGTCTTCACCCGGGTCGTCAGGCAGGCGCTGCCGCCGTCTTCCCGGTACCGGGTGTTCTCGACGGCTTCGACGACGGCCACGGCCTTGGACTTCGCCGCGACGATGTCGTCGCGGGCGAGGTCGGGGCCGCACACGGCGTGCGTGGTTGCGACTTCCTGGGTGGCGAGGGTGAACCAGGCCGCGCCTGCTGCGGCAATGGCGGCCGCGAGGCAGCCGCCGACCCATGCCTTCACGTGCATGATCAGCCCCACAGCTTCTTCAGGTTGGCTTGGTCGACGTCGGTCGGGACGTCGGGGTACTGGGCGACGTCCGGCCACATCACGGAGTGCACGGCGTTCTTGCCGCTGCCCGACTTGTGGCACAGCCCGAGCGCGTGGCCGAGCTCGTGGGCCGCGACCATCCGGCGGGTGGCCGGGTCGTGGGTGTCCATGCGCGTCTTGTTGAAGCGGATCAGGTCCGTTGCCGCCGGGCCGGGACGGCGGGACCATACGCCGGCCGCGGAGTTCTTCGGGTCGGAGAAGTCCTCGTAGTTCAGGTCGTTGACGGTGGTCGCCGCATCCGGCGCGATCTTGATCTTCGCCCGGGAGTATGACCACGCCCTGTTGGGGTGGCTGTACTCGGCCCTGTACTTCGTGCTCGCGGTCCACCGGATCTCGCCGTCATCGACGGAGCTGTCCTCACGCGTCTCGGTGGCGTCGCTCCCCGACGTCGCGATGCAGGGCGCCGGCACGGCGGCATGCGCCGGGGCCGGAGCGAGGAGCAGCACGGCGGCGAAAGCCGCCGGGCCTGCTGGGAGATTGCGCATCCCGTCAACGGTAGGGCAGTCCAGGCCGAGGACGATCGTTTCACCACGGCGGCCGCCCGGCACCCGGCTACGAGTCTGCGCGGGTGCGGGCTCCGGCGGAGCGGCGTTGCGACTGCGGTGCGCCGGGTTTCGTCGTGGTCAGTCGAAGATGCCGGTGACCACCAAGGTGCCGGGGACAACGGAGAGCGACGGACGTGCCTCGGGCGCCAGCGGGAGCCAGGTGTGCGCACGGGCTTTTCGTTGATCAGGACGGGGTCACTGCCGATCTGGATGCCAAGGCCCGCGGCGGTAGCTCCTACTTGCCAGCCCAGTGCTGGTAGAGGGACACGAGCTCGTGTCGACCGGGCGCGATGCTGGTCACGGCAATCCGGTAGTCCCTCGCCCGGTACCAGTCGAGGAAGGTCTCGGCGAGCCGCCGTCCCAGCCCCTCCCCACGGCGGTCCGCGCGCACGGCCAGGAGGGCCGTGCGGCGCATGATTGTCTGCCGGGGCACAGTCAGCCCATCGAGATTCAAGGTCATGCCGCCGCGGTGAGTCCGGCGGGGACATCACCGTCTCCGGCCTCGCCCGCACGGCCCGAGTCGACCGGATATTCCTCTACCGCCATCCTGACCTGCTCGAACGCATCCACGTCGCTGCCAGACGCCCATCCAAGACGGACGGATGGCGGCAGTCAGCCGGACGTCGCTCCAGAGCGACCTGCGAACGCGCCGGAAGCCAACAAGCGCCTCACCGCACGGATCCGGCAGCTGGAGAAGCACCTGTCGGCCCGGCTCGGCGAGAGCGTGTGGGCCAAGTCCGGGCTCGGCGCCCCCGTCGACATCGACCGGCTCCAGCGACGCATCACCCTCCTTGAACAGGACCTCGCCGAGAAGCGGGGCGAGCTTGAAGAGCGGACGGAGGAGCTGGAAGCGGCTCGGGCCGCGAACCGCGAGCTCACCAGGTCCCTGAACTCCACATCTGTCAACCAATCCTGATGAACCACCACATAGGAGCCGCCGGCGCCCCAGGACCGTGAAAGAAATCCGAGAAACTTCGGATCTCGATGTCGGCGGCAGAGCCCTAACTGCATCCATAGGGGCATGAGGGAAGACGCCAACGCGAACCACACCCCCGCCGGGGTGTTTCACCCCCGCCCGGCGGATGCCACGGAGGTGTCCTGGTGACACGCTCCAAGCGCCAGGGGCCCCCGATGCCGGAGGGAAGCATCCGGGACCTGATGGCCGAACTCCTCAGCAACGTTCGGCTGATGAGCAAGCTCCTGAGCACGATCCGACAGCTCCTGCACTGCGATCGAGGGGAAGCTGAGGAGGTCATCCAGGAGGCCCTCGCCACGATGATCGTCGAGCTCCGTGAAGGCATGACCATCGACAGCCCCAGGGCCTGGCTCCAGCGGGTCAGCATCAACAAAGCGCTCGCCCAGCGCCGGAAGGCCAAGGCCGTCCGCGCACCCCGGTTCGTTCCCCTCACCGATCTTCACCACGTGTCCGCGGGGCCTGAGGCCATGCAGGACGTTCAGGAGACGTTGGCGGTAATCGAACAGCATCTGTCTGAGCGTCAGCGCCACTGCCTCCAGCTGCATCTTCTCGGCTACGCGGACGAGGAGATCGGCGAGATCCTCAACGGGATCAGGCCGGAAAGCGTCCAGCGGAACATCGAACGAGCCCGCGTGAAGCTCGAGAAGTTCAGCATCCACCCCGAGCAGTACCCCCTCACGGCCCGCACCCAGGGAGGCAAGGCATGACCCACCGCCCCGCCCGCATGCAGGCCATGTCGGTCCGCCACCGGGTCCACGCGCTCCTTCAGTGGGTCGCAGAACTCTTCTCCGTCTCCATCTCCATCTCCGTCGACCTCTCCATGCCGCCCAAGCCCACGAGGGCAGCACGCAACCACGTGGATGAGCGGCTCGGGCTCATGAAGGACGCCTTCGCCCGGGAGCAGCGCGAACTCGCCCAGGAACCGATCGACCAGTCGGCCACCCTGGACAAGATCTTCCGCAGCGCCGATCAGCTGACCGCCAATCCGCCGGAGCGCCGGCGAAGGACACGGCGCCCGCAGCTCGGGGCCGTGATGATCGTCCCGGCCTTCTTCGCGGTTGTCGCAGTCTCGGTCGGCCTGTCCCTGATCTGCTTCGGAAGGGTCGGACCCGACACGTTCGGTTTGATCACGACGCCGATCTCTATTGCCAGCGGCCTGGCGCTGGGGCTGCACCGCCGTCACGGCGAGGGCCGCACGCGACGGCGCTGAAGGCTCCGCGCCTTCCACACCAATTCTGACTTCATCCGCACAGCGAAGGGCTTTGCCATGTCTCATCGCCTTGAACTCGCCATCATCGTCGTCGCCCTGTTGATCATCGGGTCAGGGTTCGTCAGCCTGATCGCCTTCCTGCTCGGCAAGGCCCTCGGCATGACCACCATCGACGCGCTGAAGATGAGCTCGTACTGCGCGGTCACGCTGGTCGTCAGCGCCATCGCCGTCCTCGCATTTATCTTCAGCGCAGGCGGACTGCGGCCAGATACCCCGCAAGCTCATCCGCTGCCGTCGCCGCCTCAGGCCATCACTCGAACCGGCGATAGCACCACACCTGTCGCAATGGATGCCCTCCCTCACGTCTGCTGGCGCTGAGCTGCACATTCGCGAGGAAGCCCGCCGAACGCTCGCCGAGGGTGTCGAGCCGTGCCCCTACTGCAGCCCCGAGAACCCGCTCGGCATGACCGGCTGACCCGTCGGCGTACGCGGCTGCCCACAGCAGCGGGTACGTTCGGCCGTACGGGGTGCGGCCCAGGCCATCAGGGCCGCGACGGGGGCCGCACCCCGACACCGCTCGCTACGCGTCGGTGTCGTAGCGGAGGCGATCGAGGGCGAAACGGCTCTCGGTCCGCCTCCCGGCCGTGTGTGGCGGCCTGCCCGGGCGGCGGCGTGCTCTGCCCGGACACGCCCCATCCAGGCGGCTTTCGCGCAGGAGGGCGAATGCGGGAATGGCGCCGCCGATGAGCACGAGAGCGACGTGCGCGCTCATCCCGCCGTCCTGGCCCCCCTCTGACTGGAAGGGACAGGTCGAGCACCTCTGCCTTAGAAGTCATCTCATTTGGCGACTTGGGTAGGCTGCCGATCGTGGCGGGGATTGTTGAGCGGCTGGTGCCGGATGAGTTGTGGGAGCTGTTCCAGCGGGTGGTGCCGGAGGCGCCATCGCGGCCTCAAGGCGGTGGCCGGCGTCGGCATGGTGACCGGGAGGTGCTGGCGGCGATTCTGTTCGTGGCTACGTCGGGGTGTACCTCGCAGCAGCTGCCTACGGCGTCGTTCGGGCCGTCGGGGGCGACAGCCCACCGTCGGTTCTCCGAGTGGACGAAGGCCCGGGTGTGGGCCAGGCTCCACCGCCTGCTCCTCGACGAACTCGGCGCCCGCGGCGAGCTGGATTGGTCCCGCTGCGCGATCGACTCGGTGAACATGCGGGCCCTGAAAAGGGGGACCCGACAGGTCCGAATCCTGTCGACAGGGGCAAGTTCGGGTCGAAGGTCCACTTGATCACTGAGCGGACCGGTCTGCCCCTGTCGATCGGAATCTCCGGGGCGAACCTCCACGACAGCCAGGCAAGATGGTTCAAATGAGCGAATCGACTGAGCAGGTGCAGACCGCAGATCGTCTCTGGAAGGAACACCGCCACGAGCCCTTCCCCGACAGCCTTCGACATGCGACGTTCGGGGGTACACACGTGTGGCTGCTCGACTTGGACATCGCCGGCTGCGTTCTTCGTTGGTTCGACAACGGCGGCACTCTCGACTCGAAGAACAGCGTCCTCCTGCAGAGCTGCATCGAGGACCTGGACCGAGTCGTCCCTGAGATCAATGACCCTGCAGCAGCCCAGTACTGCCAGCGGTTGCACCAGCTCGCCGTGCTCGTGTCAAGCAGCCTACCCAGCACCAAATGAGACGGCCTCGAGGTTGTCTCACGTGGCAAGTTTCGCGAGCTTCTTGTAGCAGGTCAGGGCGGCGGCCATGGCCAGGCCTCGGCTGTGCCATCGTTGCGGACCACGTACGGGATCTTGAGACCACGAGCAGCCCATGGCAGGCTCATGCCGCATGATCGATGAATTCGCGAAAGACAACCTGCACGGGAGACTGCGGCGGGACCGCAAGGCGCTGCTCTGGAAACTCGACGGCTTGTCCGAATACGACGCCCGCCGGCCTTTGACAGCGACCGGGACCAACCTCCTCGGCCTGGTCAAACACGTGGCCACCGTCGAGGCCAGGTACTTCGGCGAGGTCTTCGACCGCCCTTCCCCGGAACCGCTGCCCCGGTGGCAGGACTCCGACGGGAGCGATCTGTGGGCGGCCGAGGACGAGACCCGCGATCAGATCATCGGGTTCTACCGGCGCACGTGGGAACACTCGGACGCGACGATCAACGAGCTTCCCCTCGACGCCCCCGGCCACGTGCCGTGGTGGCCGGAGCCTTATGCCGACACGAACCTGTTCGCCATCATGGTCCATGTCCTCGGCGAGTCCATCCGGCATGCCGGGCACGCCGATATCCTGCGCGAGGGCCTCGACGGCCGGACCGGTTTGCGCGCCGAACACGAGAAGCAGATCGACGAGGAAGCCCGTGCAGCCTACTGCGCGAAGATCGAGCAGGCCGCCAGGTCGGCCGCACCAATCAAGGCTTAGAGGTTGTCTCACGTGACGTGATGTTCGTGCGGCATGATGCCGGTCGTGGGTGCTGATCTATCGAAGCGTCTGGTTCCTGATGAACTCTCGGAGTCGGCCGCCCCGTTGCTGGCGTCGTTCGCTGCTCGTCCGCAAGGTGGTGGGACCGCTTAGACGTCATCTCATTTGGTGAGTCTTCGGTAGCAGATGAGGGTGCAGGCGATGCTGGTGAAGGCGAGGAAATGCTCGGCCTTGCGTTCGTAGCGG
>NZ_JBVIFS010000021.1:34107-128929 GCF_055571215.1 Streptomyces sp. NPDC030995 | reverse complement strand
GCAACCCCGGCCCTTCGTCTGGACGAAGACAGCCGACGAGATCCTCGACAAAGTCGCCGCCTACTGCCACCGAATCTCTGACTCAGGTCACTAGGTGACTGGCGCCCTACAGCAGGTTGCGCGCCGCGAAGTCGTCGACTTCATCCCACGTGATGAACGAACACGCGCCCGTGCTCAGATCGACGGCGATCGGCAGGTTTCCTGCGAGGCGCATGTCGTCCTTCCCGCGGTCCAGGTAGTCCGCGTGGTCGTACGGCGCGATGAGCCGTCCCTGCTCGACGAAGCAGGACTCTGGGATGATCCGTAGTGGCCTGGTCCAGTCTTGGGCCACGGTCGTCCGAGCCGTCCGGCAGTCGGCCCTTCTTACGAGCCCACCGCCTCCGGCTCCTCCCGGATCGCGGGACCGGGCCCCTCCGCCGCGACCGCGCGGGCCGGCTCGGCGGGCAGCGCGGGGCCGCCCGCCACGAAGGGGCGCCACCACGGGCTCGCCGGGGCCGCGGCGGTGCCCGGCTCGAACGGCTGGCCCGGGATCGGCAGCGCGATCGCCGCTCCGGCGCCCTCGGCAGCGGCCAGGGTGCCCTCGCCCGGCTCGTCCCACGGGTGCAGGGCCAGGTTGAAGGTGCCCCAGTGGATCGGCAGCATCGTGCCGTGCGGGGTGCCGCCCTGCAGGTCGAGGTGGGCGCGCATGCCCTCCTCGGGGGTCATGTGGATGTCGGGCCAGTACTCCGAGTACGCGCCGATCTGGATCATCGTGGCGTCGAAGGGCCCGTGCTCCGCGCCGATCTCCTTGAAGCCGGGGAAGTAGCCGGTGTCCCCGCTGTGGTAGATCCGGTGCTCGTCGCCCGCGACGACCCAGGAGGCCCACAGGGTGTGCTGCTGGTTGCGCAGGCCGCGTCCGCAGAAGTGCCGGGCGGGCGTCGCCGTGAGCGAGAGACCGGCGATCTTGGTGCTCTCGTTCCAGTCCAGCTCGCGCAGCCGGTCGGCCGGTACGCCCCATCGCTCCAGGTGCGCGCCGACTCCCAGCGGGACGGCGAAGACCGTGTCCGTACCGGCCAGGTCCTTGATCGTGGGCAGGTCGAGGTGGTCGTAGTGGTCGTGCGAGATGACCACGACGTCGACCTTCCCCAGCGACGCCAGCGGGACCGGCACCGGGTGCAGCCGCTTGGGGCCGGCGAAGGGGAAGGGGGAGCACCGCTCGCCCCACACCGGGTCGAACAGCACCCTGCGGCCGTCGATCTCCGCGAGCACGCTGGAGTGGCCCATCCAGGTCAGCCGCAGACCGCTCGCGGGCGGCTTCGCCAGCTCCGCCAGGGTCGTCGGGTACACGGGGATCGGTGCGGCGGGACTGCGCCGCGCCCGCTGCTCCCGGTGGAAGTAGATCTTGGCGAACTCCGCCATCGACCCCGAGGGTCTGTTCCGGGCCCCGAGCGGGTTCTGGAAGACGCCGTCGGCGAAGTTCGGCGAGCGGCGGATCCGCTCCAGCCGGGCGCCGGACGGGTCCGCGCCGAAGGCTTCGGGCCGCAGGGCACGCAGCCGCGGACGCAGGGGACGGGAGCCGGTCAAAGCGCCTCCTGGGAGGGTGGGGTCAGGGGTGGTCGTCGCTCTACGACCATCCCAACGCACACCGGCCCCGAAGGATTCCGCTTGTGGCCCCCGACCCCGGCCGCCTCCCCCGCCCCGGCCCGCGACCGCGCCCCCGCGTCCCCCGTCCCGCCTCCTACAGCGGCAGCAGGTCCGGCCGCTTCGCCTCCACGTGGTCCCCGGAGGACTCCCCGCGCAGCCGCCGACCGATCCACGGCACGAGGTGGTCGCGGGCCCACTGGATGTTGTCCCGGGTCACGTCCACCGATCCGCGCGGCCGCTGCGGCGGCCACGGCTGGTCGGGGTCGGTCGGGACGTCCAGCCCGAGCACCTGCCCGGCGCGCAGCGCGACCCGCGTGTGCCCCTCGGGCGACAGGTGCAGCCGGTCGGCGTCCCAGGCCCGCCGGTCCTGTACGGACTTCAGCGACCAGAGGTCGAGCACCGGGCAGTCGTAGCGGTCGGCGATGGCGCGCACGTGCGCGCTGTACGTCGCCACCTTGCCCCGGAGGTGCTTGAGCACCGGCACACCGCGGGTGTCGAAGCCGGTGGTGATCATGACCTGGCCGACGGCTCCGGCGAGGTCGGCCACGGCCGCCTCGAACCGTTCCGCCACGTCGTCCGGGTCGCTGCCGGGCCGGATGATGTCGTTGCCTCCCGCGCAGAAGGTGACGAGGTCCGGCGCGAGGGCCTTGGCCCTCGGGAGCTGGTCGGCCACGATCTGGTCGAGGAGCTTGCCGCGCACCGCGAGATTCGCATACCGGAAGTCGTGTTCTTCGCGCTGATCGGCCAGGAGCACGGCGAGCCGGTCCGCCCAGCCGAGAAATGAATCCCCGGGTCCCGGGTCCCCCACGCCTTCGGTGAAGCTGTCCCCGATCGCCGCGTACGAGCCGATGGTCTTGAGTTTCGTCGTCGTCGCTGCCACGGGACACATCCTTCACTCCCGTAACCAACCTACGCCAACGTAATGAGGGGTTGACGGGCCGTGATCTATACCACCCGCGGGATAAGGAATATGTACACGTGAGGCCGGGACCCCCCTCGGGTCCCGGCCTCACGCGTGTCCCTGCGCCGACGGCGGGTGCCGTCAGAGGCTCGCGCCCTTCGAGCGGAGGTAGGCGATCGGGTCGATGTCGGAGCCGTAGGACGGGCCCGTACGGATCTCGAAGTGGAGGTGCGGGCCGGTCGAGTTGCCGGTGGAGCCGGAGAGGCCGATGCTCTGGCCGGCGGTGACGCTCTGGCCGACCGAGACCGAGAGCTGGGAAAGGTGGCCGTACTGCGAGTAGTTGCCGTCCGCGTGCCGGATGATGACCTCGTTGCCGTACGCGCCGGCCCAGCCGGCGGAGACCACGGTGCCCGCGCCGACCGCCTTGACGGTGGTGCCGGAGCTCGCGATGAAGTCGACGCCGGTGTGGTAGCCGGAGGACCACATGCTGCCCGCGACCTTGTACTGGGTGGAGATCCCGCCGCTCACCGGCGCCACGAAGGAAGAGGCCGACTGCTGCTGGGCGGCGGGCGCCTCGGCGGCGGCCTCCTGCTGCGCCGGGGCGGCCTTCGCGGCCGGCTTCGGGGCGGCCTTCGAAGCGGGCTTCGGGGCCGGCTTCTGGGACGGCTTCTGAGCCGGAGCGGACTCGGCCGGAGCCGCCTCACCCGCACCACCGAGGTTCAGCTTCAGGCCAGGGTGGATCAGCGACGGGTCGCTGCCGACCGCCTCGCGGTTGTCGGCGTAGAGCTGCTCCCAGCCACCCGACAGGTGGCGCTCGGCGGCGATCTTGGAGAGGTAGTCGCCCGGCACGACCGTGTACACGGTCGGCGCGGCGACCGCGGCCTGGAGCGAGACCGGGACCTGCGGGGCCACCACGGGGGCCACGGTGGTGACGGCGGTCGTCGCGGCGGCCGGGGCACCGGCCGCATGAGCGCCGGCGGTGCCCATCAGCGGCAGCGCGAGGGCAGCGCCACCGGTGCCGGCGACGGCGAAACCGCGCGATATCGAGAGGGACTTGGGACGGCGGTGCTTACCCTTTGCAGGCATGGCGCATTTCCTCTCCGGCGCCTGCGAGGTGAGCTGTCGGGTTCGGACTGGAGATGTCCGGCCGCACATGAACGGAACATGTACGGCTTCACCCCTAGCCGTCCCGGCTCGAAGATCCGGGACAGCGGCTTACCTGGTTCCCCCGCTCCTGCCGCGCGTGAATAGTCGGGTGCGGTTTCCGGGCGGCGGCAGGATTCGGCGATCCACCCGGATCGATCGCGAACGTAATCCCAAAAGGCCACGCCGAACAAGCCATGAATTCCCTGACGGAATAACAGGGATGAGGGTCCGCCGGAATTCCGGTCACCCTCTGTCCATTCCGCACCGCCAACAACCGTTCCGACGCGGCCATTCGGCTTTCGTGATCAGGCACTCACGGTCACCGTATGATCTGGCTCACGGGGACGTGCCCGATCTCGCCTCCGCTGATGGCAAGTTATCGCCAAGTAGTGTAATTCGGACAGAGCACCCACAACGAGCACGACGAAGCGGAGGAGTTCCCTTGACCCAGCAGATACAGGAGCCGGAGTTGTCCGGAGTGCGCAATTTCCGCGATGTGGGCGGATTGCCGACTTCTGACGGACGAAGGGTCAGGACGGGACGACTGTTCCGAAGCGGACATCTCGCGCATGCCACCGAAACCGATGCAGACTTTCTCGGTTCGCTCGGCCTCCACACCGTCTTCGACTTCCGCAACGGCGCCGACCACGCGCTGGAGGGCCAGGACGTGGAACTGCCCGGCGTGCGGAACGTCAACATCCCGCTCTCGGATCCGGCCGACGGCCGCGAGTTCTGGAAGATGGTCCGCGACGGCGACGTCGAGCAGCTCCGCTCGATCCTGGGCGACGGGAAGGCCGCGGCCCGGATGGCGAACTCGTACCGCGGGATGATCAAGAACCGCACCGCCGAGCACAGCCGGGTCCTGCACGCCCTCGCCGAGGACAGCGTCCCGGCCCTCCTGCACTGCGCGGCCGGCAAGGACCGGGCGGGCCTGTCGATCGCCGTCACCCTGCTCGCGCTGCGCGTCGAGCGCGAGGCGATCGTCGCGGACTACCTGGAGTCGAACGCCCCGCACCGCCGCTACCGGGTCCGCCGGAGCGACGGGTCCGCCGAGGCCCGCTCCCCCGAGGTGACGGAGCTGCTCGCCCCGCTCTTCGACGCCCGCGCCGAGTACCTGCTCGGGGCCTTCGAGACCATCGACGAGACCTGGGGCGGCGTGGACCGCTACCTGTCGCAGGGCCTCGGGCTCACACCCGAGACCCTGGGCCGTCTCCGCGAGCAGCTGCTCGACTGACGTCCGGCGCAGCGGGCGGTCAGCGGTTGCCGACCGCCTGCTTCACCAGGGTCCTGCCGAAGTCCCACATCAGCCCGGACCCGCCGTGCGCCTCGTCCATGACCTCGCGGAAGGCTCCGACGAACCGGTCGACGTCCCGCTCGTCCACGATCAGCGGCGGAATCAGCTTGATCACTTCCAGCTGGTCCCCGGAGACCTGGGTGAGGATCCGGTGCTTCTGGAGCAGCGGCACGACGACCATCTGCGCGAAGAGCCCCTTGCGGGCCGCTTGGAGCATCGTCCAGCGGCTGCGCAGCCCCAACGAGGACGGCCGGCCGAACTCGATGCCGATCATCAGACCGCGCCCCCGCACCTCGTGCAGCAGCTCGTACTCGTCCACGAGCGCCGCCAGCCGCCCGCGCAGCAGATCGCCCATCGCCCGGGCGTTGGCGACGACCTCCTCGTCCTCCATGACCGACAGCACCGCCAGCCCCGCCGCCATCGCCTGCGCGTTGGACCCGAAGCTCGCGGAGTGCACGAGCACCCGGTCCATGGACGAGTAGACCTTCTTGAAGATCCAGTCCTTGCCGAGGGTCGCGCCGACGGGCACGTAGCCGCCCGACAGCGCCTTGGCCACGCACACCAGGTCGGGCTCCACGCCCGGCTCGTGCTGGTACGCGTAGAAGTACCCGGTGCGTCCGAGGCCGGTCTGCACCTCGTCGGCGATCAGCAGAGCCTTGTGCCGGTGCAGCAGTTCCTGCGCGGCGAGCAGGAATCCGGGCGGGGCCGCGAGGACCCCCTTGCCCTGGACCGGCTCGACGATCAGGGCGGCCACGTCCCCGCGCTTCAGCTCCCGCTCCAGGGCGGCCAGATCGCCCAGCGCGATCCTCGTGTCGGGGAGCAGCGGCGCGAAGCCGTCCCGGAACCCGCCCTCCCCGTTCACCGAGAGGGAGCCGGTGGTGAGTCCGTGGAAGGCGTGGTCGCAGTAGAGGACCCGCGGTCGCCCGGTGGCGTACCGGGCGAACTTCAGGGCCGTCTCCACCGCCTCGGTGCCGCTGTTGCCGAAGAAGGCCCGGTCCAGGTGCGGGCTGTACGAGAGCAGCTTCTCGGCCAGCAGCCCGGGCAGGGGCTGGCAGTCGAAGCGGGTGAGGTCGGCGAGCTGGGCGTCCAGGACGTCGTGCAGGGCCCGGCGGACGACCGGGTGGTGCCGGCCCAGGCCCATCACCCCGAAGCCGGCCAGCATGTCGAGGTAGTCGTTGCCCTCGGCATCCCAGAAGTGGGCGCCTTCGGCCCGCTCGTAGACCTTGTCGAAGCCGATCGTGTGGAGCATCCTGGGCAGTTGGTGGTTGAGGTGCCGCGCGTGCAGCTCGTACCGTTCCGCGCCGCGCTCGGCCAGCAGCGCGGCGAGGTCGAAGCCCTTGCCCCCTCCTGACGCGGGTGTCATGCCGACTTTTCCCGGTTGCCGCCGATCGTCTCCCGGGCCGCCCGCAGGGATTCCTTGAGGGAGCCCATGGTGGCGAGGACGGCGGTGGGCTCGTAGCCGCAGTGCGCCATGCAGTTCGCGCAGCGCGGGTCCTTTCCGCGGCCGTACTTGCTCCAGTCGGTGTCGTTGATCAGTTCCCGGTACGTCGGCACGTAGCCGTCGCTCATCAGATAGCAGGGGCGCTGCCAGCCGAAGAGGGAGTAATTCGGGATGGCCCAGGCCGTGCAGGGGAAATCGGCCTTTCCTTCCAGGAAGTCCAGGAAGAGCGGGGAGTGGTTGAGCCGCCAGCGCCGCCGATTGCCGCCCGCGAAGGCCTTCCTGAAGAGTTCACGAGTCTGTTCGACGCCGAGGAAGTGCTCCTGGTCCGGAGCCTTTTCGTAGGCGTACGCGGGCGAGATCATCATCTCGTCCACCTGGAGGTCGTCATTGAGGTAGTTCAGTACCTCGATGATCGTCTGCGGGGTGTCGGTATTGAAGAAGGTGGAGTTGGTGGTCACCCGGAATCCGCGCCTCTTCGCCTCCTTGATGGCCGCGACCGCCTCGTCGAAGACGCCTTCCTTGGCCACCGACTCGTCGTGCCGCTCGCGCAGGCCGTCGATGTGCACGGCGAAGGCGAAATACGGGGACGGGGTGAACTTCTCGATCTTCTTGCGCAGCAGCATCGCGTTGGTGCAGAGGAAGACATACTTCCGCTTCGCCACCAACTGCCGGACGATCTCGTGGATCTGCGGGTGCATCAAGGGCTCGCCGCCCGCGATGGACACCATGGGCGCACCGGACTCCAGCACGGCGCCGACCGCCTGGGCGACCGGCATGCGCTGCTTGAGCACCCCGGCCGGGTGCTGGATCTTCCCGCACCCCTCACAGGCCAGGTTGCACGCGTAGAGCGGTTCCAGCTCGACGATCAGCGGGAACTTCTCGCGCTTGCGGAGCTTCTGTTCGAGAAGATACGTCCCGACCCTGATGGTCTGGCGCAGCGGCATGGCCATCTGGCTCACCTCCTGGGGAGCAGCAAAGAACGGTGCCAGTCATAAAACGCGGGCAGTACGGCACGCAGGACACGGAAGGCCGATATTCCCCCGCGAACCGTGCCGATACGGACGAGCTCATGCTCCGGAGCGTCCACGATCACCCGGACGGCCGCAACCGGACGGCTGCCGCCCCGGATCGCGGTCCGCAAGGTGGCCGCGGACTCCATGTCGACCGCGATGGCTCCGGTGGCGCGCAGGTGCGCGCGCTCCTGGCCGCGGACGACGTGGTCGGATCCGGTCAGGGCGCCGGTGTGCACGGTCCGGCCCGGGGCGGCCCGGGCCAGTGCCTCGGCGAGCAGGGCGATTCCGGTACAGCTGACGGCCCCCTCCTGATCCCGGGTCTCCTCGGCGACGACCAGGTCACCGGGGTGCATGCCCGGGACCAGCCCGGCGCAGAATCCGGTGGCCAGGACGGCGGCCCGGCCCATGCCCGGCCGCTCCAGCGCGCGGCCGACGGCCCGCTCGGCCGCGCGGGGGCCCATACCCGTACGCAGCAGGGCGTACTCATCCGGGGCGCCTCGTCCCGCACCGCGCAGCGCGAAGCGCTCGATGCGCAGGGCGCAGGCGACCAGCAGCGGGTCGGGGTTCTTCTGCGGCGCCGCCCCGGCCCGGTCCCCCCCGGCGGCGGACATCACGCTTCCCCGACGGCGGTGAACGGTTCCCCGTACAGGTAGCGGCCGAGCGCGGTCAGCGGGAACACCTGCCGGTACAGGTGGTAGTTGATGGAGAAGTCCCAGGGGAAGCCGGTGCCGGTGAAGTACGGCTCGTCCCAGGAGCCGTCCCCCTCCTGGGTCTCCACCAGGTACGCGATGCCCCGCTCGACGGCCTTGCCGTCCCGCTCGCCGGCCGACAGCAGGGCCATCAGCGCCCACGCGGTCTGCGAGGCGGTGGAGGCGCCCTTCCCCGCCCAGGACGGGTCCTTGTAGGAGCGCTGGTCCTCGCCCCACCCGCCGTCCTCGTTCTGTACGGATTCCAGCCAGCGCACGGCCCGCCGGATCGCGGGATGTCCCGCGGCCAGACCGGCGGCGGTGAGCGCCGGGACCACCGACCCGGTGCCGTAGACGTAGTTGGTGCCCCAGCGGCCGAACCAGGCGCCGCTCGGCTCCTGCTCGGCGAGCAGCCAGGCGATGCCGCGCCGGGTCCGGGCGTCGCCCGCCCGGCCCTCGAAGGCGAGCATCTCCACCACGTGGGCGGTGACGTCGGCCGAGGGCGGGTCGATGACCTCGCCGAAGTCGCAGAAGGGCAGCTTGTTCGGCAAGGGGCTGGTGTTGTCGGCGTCGAAGGCGCCCCACGCCCCGTTCTTCGACTGCATGCCGAGGTTCCAGGACACTCCGCGGGCGATGGCCGCCTCGACCCGGGACGGGTCGGGGTGCCTGATCCGGCGCAGTGCGAGGACGACCTCGGCGGTGTCGTCGATGTCGGGGTAGGTGTCGTTGTGGAACTCGAACGCCCAGCCGCCCGGGGCGAGCCCGGGCCGCCGTACCGCCCAGTCCCCGCTGCGGACGATCTCCTCGCCGAGCATCCAGTCCGCGGCCTTGACCAGCGCCGGATGGTCGGGGGGCAGGCCCGCGTCGGCCAGTGCGATGGCCGCCAGGCAGGTGTCCCAGACCGGGGACTGGCAGGCCTCGATCATCCGGGCGCCGTCCTCGCGCCACACCGCGAACCGGTCCAGGGATTCCAGTCCGGCGCGCATCACGGGGTGCCGCAGGTCGTAGCCGAGCAGGTGCAGGGCGATGACGGAGTACACGGCGGGCGGCTGGATCCCGCCCCAGCAGCCGTCGTTCTCCTGGCGTTCGACGATCCAGCGGCCGGCGGTGGCCATTGCCGCCTTGCGCAGCCGGCGCGGCGCGAACCGCCGGTAGACGTGCAGGGCCTTGTCCATCCGCTGGAAGGCGCCGTCCCAACTGGCCAGCGGGGCCGGCCGCCTGACGGGGTTCGGGACCCGCGCGTCGGCGTGCAGCTCGTCCAGGGCGAAGGGGGCGGGGCGGACGGGGCGCAGGGCGGAGACCACGGTGAGCGGGACGATGGTCTGGCGGGCCCAGCAGCCGAAGTCGTAGATGTTCAGGGGCACCCAGGGCGGCAGGAACACCAGCTCGGGCGGGAGTTCGGGCAGGTGGTCCCAGCTCCACCAGCCGAAGAGCGCGAGCCAGATCCGGGTGAAGACGCGGGCGGCGGCGATCCCGCCGTGGGCCCGGATCCAGGCCGAGGCGCGGGCCATGTGCGGGGCGTCCGGCGCGTCCCCCGCGAGGCGCAGGGCCACGTACGCCTCGATGGTGGCGGACAGTTCGGGCGGCCCGCCGTGGAAGGTGGCCCAGGTGCCGTCCTCCCGCTGTTCGCCGCGGATGAAGAGGGCGGCGGCGTGGGTCGTGGCCTCGTCCCGGATGCCGAGGAACTGCCGCAGCAGCAGGTCCTCGGCGTCCATGGTGACGTTGGTCTCCAGGGTGCCCTTCCACCAGCCCTCGGGGTCCTGGCGCTCCAGCAGGTGCCGCGTCGCGCGCGCGGCGGCCTCCTGGACCCGGTCCGGCCGGCCGCCGTCCGGCGGTTCGGGCAGACCCGCGGTGGCCCGTCCCGCGCCGGGGCCGCGCCCGGCCTGCCGGGCTTGCGGGGCCTGCGGGACTTGCGGGGCCGAAGGCGCCGGTTCCGCGGCCAGGCCGGCCGCCGGGCGGGCCGAAGGGCCGGGCTGCGGAACGCCCGGAGTGGATTCGCTGCCAGCGCCAGCGCCATCCGCGCTGCCGTCGGTCGTCGCTGTCATGGCTTCCCCTTAGAACAGTGTCCTCTGCTGTGCTGGGGTCTGCCGTCGGCCGGTGCGCGCCACCCTCAAGTGGCGGCGCCGGTCGGCGACTCGCGAGTCATATCCGCTGTCGGGTGGCGATCACCTCTTGCGCACGACGACGAAGTCGGCGAGGGCAACGAGCTGGTCGCGCACGCGCTGCGGCATGTCGACGTCGTCCAGGGCCTTGATCGCGATCGCGTGCTGGCGACGCGCCTCGTCGGCGGTCCACTGGCGGCCGCCGGCCGCCTCGATGAGCGCCGCGCGGGCCGCGAACTCCTCCTCCGAGAAGTTCTCGAAGTCGCTGCTCTTGGCATCGGCCGCGAGCAGCTCGCCGAGCTGCTCCGAGGCCTCCCCGCCGGCGGCGAGGGCCGCGACGACCGGCAGGGACTTCTTGCGCTGGCGCAGGTCGCTCCAGGTCTGCTTGCCGGTGGCCTCCGGGTCGCCCCAGATGCCGAGCAGGTCGTCGACGGCCTGGAAGGCGAGGCCGAGGTGGTAGCCGTACTCCTCCAGCTTGTCGGCCGTACGGTCGTCCGCGCCGCCGAGCACCGCGCCGATGGAGACCGCGCAGGCGAGCAGCGCCCCGGTCTTGTTGCCCTCCATCTCCAGGCACTCCTCGACGCTGACGCGCTCGCGGTGCTCGTACGAGATGTCCTGCGCCTGGCCGTCGATGAGCTTGCGGCTGGCGGTGGTCAGCCGGCGCGTCGCACGCCCCGCCTCCACGGTGCCGAGCTCCAGCAGGACCTCGTTGGCGAGGGCGAAGAGGGCGTCGCCGACGAGGATCGCGAGGGCCGGTCCGTGCACCTTCCACACCGTGTCGCGGTGGCGGCGCTGCTCGTCGCCGTCCATCAGGTCGTCGTGCAGCAGCGAGAAGTTGTGCACGAGCTCGACCGCGACGGCGCCCGGGATACCGACCTCGGCGGCGGCGCCGGCGGCTTCGGCGGAGAGCAGGGCGAGTGCGGGGCGCACGGCCTTGCCGCCGTCGCCGTCAGCCACGTTGCCCTGGGCGTCGATCCAGCCGAAGTGGTAGGCGGCGACGGTGTCCATGGGCGACGCGAGGCGGTCGACTGCGGCGCGGAGGGCGGGGGTCGACAGCGTCCGGCCGCGCTCCAGAAGGGCGATCGTGTCCGCCTTCTCCACGCCTGCTCCGGCGGTGCCCACACTGGCATCCGTGTTCTCGACAGCCGGATTCCCCGGGTTCACTGGCTCTCCTCTTGTTCCTGTACGTGCTGCGGTCGTGCTGATGGTCGTCATGCCGCCTCCTGCAGAGGGTGTACGCGGGGGCGGCCGAGCGCGGCGAGTGCGGCGTGCGCCGCGCTCAGTCCGCTCCGGACGGCGCTCTCCATGGTCGCGGGCCAACCGGTGGCAGTCCACGCACCGGCCAAGTAGAGCCCCGGCGTGTCGGTTCGCGCCCCAGGGCGCAGCCGGCCGACGCCGGGGGTGGGGGCGAAGGTGGCCGTCCGCTCCCGGGTGACGAAGAAGTCCCGTACCTTGGCGCCGCGCGCGGCGGGCAGCAGCCGCTCCAGCTCGGGCAGGTACTTGGCGCGCAGGACCGAGACGGGCTCGTCGATGTCGTCCTGGGCGACGGACTGGGACAGTGCCAGGTACTGGCCGCCGTCGGGGAGTCCGGAGGAGTCGGTGCGGTCGAAGACCCACTGCACCGGGGAGCCGAGCGCGGCGAAGAAGGGCTGCTTGAGCACCTTGCGGTCGTATACGACGTGGACGTTGAGGATCGGGGCGGTGCCGATGTCGAGGAGCTTGTCGGGGTCGGCCAGCGCCCCGGCCGGCAGCAGTCCGTGCGCCTCACGCTGCGGGACGGCGAGGACGACGGTGCCCGCGTCGAGGGTCTCGTCCTCGGTGTCCACCCGCCATGCCCCTTCGGGCGTACGGGAGATGGCCGTGACCCGGGTGCGCAGCTCGGTCCGCACGCCGGCCGCGTCGAGGGCCTTGCGGGCGAGGGTGTCGTGCAGGTCGCCCAGCGGGATGCGGGCCCAGCCGATGTCGGCGGCGCCGTTCTCGGAGAGCAGGCCGGTCTTGAAGACCATGGCGGCCAGGCCCAGCGAGGACTGCTCGGCGGTGGCGTTGAGGGTGGCGATGCCCACGAGGTCCCACAGGGCCTCGATGGTACGGGCGGACTGGCCGTAGCGGCCGAGCCAGGTCGCGAAGTCCAGGCCGTCCAGCGCCGGGTCGGCGGGGTCGAGGCGGCGCAGCGCGAGGGCGGCGCGGCCGACGCTCGCGCGCTCGGCGAGGGAGAGGTGCGGGTAGCGGGCCAGTGCCCCGGCCAGGTGCAGGGGCACGGGCAGGGCGCTGCGGCGCAGCCGTCCCAGGCGCGGGCCGCCGGGGTGGGCGACGTCGAGCACGGGTACGTCGAGCCGGTCCTGGAGCGGGGCGAGGGCGGCGCCGTCGACGCGGTCGAGGAACCACCGGTAGGCGGTGCAGCAGCGCAGGTACACGTGCTGGCCGTTGTCGACGTTGAGGTCGCCGCGCTTGAAGGAGAAGGCGAGCCCGCCGAGCCGGGGGCGGCCTTCGAGCAGGGTGACGCGCAGCCCCGCGTCGGCGAGTTCGAGGGCGGTGGTGACTCCCGCGAGTCCGCCGCCCACGACGACGGCGTGGTGGTCGCTGCCGGTCATGCACCCTCCCCCGTGATGCGGTCGCCCTGCGGGCCGGCCGCGGTGAATACGGCGAACGCGGCGGAGCCCCCCGGAAGAGACGCGGCCGCCCGCCCGGTGGTTGCCCGGGCGCGGCCCCGGTGGACGGAGCGGGTCGGGGCCATCAGGCTCGCCTCCGCGCGCTCTGGCGGGAGACGGTCCGCGCGTCCAGGCCGGAGAGGCCGCGCACGGCGACGTACGCCTTCTCGTGCGGCGGCAGCGAGACCCGGCCCCGCAGCACCGCCTCCGGCTCCCGCTCGATGCGGTCGAGGAGGCGGCGGTAGATGCCCGCCATGGCGGCCACGCAGGCGCCGCTGCGCCGGTCGAGCAGGGGCAGCAGCCGGTAGCCCTCGACGAACAGGGCCCGGGCGCGGCGGACTTCGTGGTGGACGAGCCCGGCGAAGTCGGCGCCGGCGGGTGCCCGGTCGCTGTGGAAGCCTTCCGAGCAGCCGAATTTGGCGAGGTCCTCGGCGGGCAGGTAGGTGCGGCCGTTGGCCGCGTCCTCGCGAACGTCCCGGAGGATGTTGGTGAGTTGCAGGGCGAGGCCGAGCGTGTCGGCGTACTCCCCGGCGCGTGCGGCGTCCTGCGCTCCCAGGCCCGCGGTGTTCACCGTGCCGAACACGCCGAGCGAGAGCCGCCCGATGGCACCGGCGACGCAGCGGCAGTACGTCTTGAGGTCGTCCCAGGTCTCGTAGGTCTCGCCGCGGACGTCCATCAGGACGCCGTCGATGAGTTCGTCGAGGCCGCCGAGCGGGATCGGGAAGCGGCGTGCGGCGTGGGTGAGTGCGACGGCGACCGGGTCGGTGTCGTCCTCGTCGATCTCCTCGGCGCGGATCCGCCCGAGCAGGGCGCGGGTCTCCTCCAGCCGGGCCAGCTTCACCTCGGGGGGCAGCGGGCCGTCGCCGATGTCGTCGACGCGCCGGGAGAAGGCGTACAGCGCGGACATCGCCTGCCGCTTGTCGGCGGGCAGCAGCCGGATTCCGTACGCGAAGTTGCGCGCCTGCGAACCGGTGACGGCCTCGCAGTAGCTGTAGGCCGCAAGGACGGGTGCGGACGCGTGTGTGGGGCCCTCCACGGTCGGGCTCACCCCTTTCTCGGCGCTGTGCGCAGGACGGCGGCCACCTCGCGGAGCAGGCCGCTCTTGGTGGGCTTGGGCGGGCCGGGGAGTACGTCGAAACCGGCGGCGGTGACGGCCCGCAGGGCCGCACGCCCTCCTCCCACGAAGCCGGCGAGCAGCAGCCGGAGCCTGCCGTGCACGCTGCCCACGAGCGGGGTGCCTTCGTCCAGCAGCTCGCGTGCGCGCTCGGCCTCGAACGCGACGAGGGAGCGTACGGACGCGCCGGCGGACGGGGCCGCCAGGTCGGCCTCGGCCACGTGGAAGCGCCGCATGTCCTCGGCGGGGAGGTAGATCCGGTCGCGGCCGAGGTCCTCGGCGACGTCCTGGAGGTGCTCGGCGATCTGCAGGGCGGTGCAGACGGCGTCGGAGCGGCGGATCCGCTCGGGGGTGCTGGTGCCGGTGAGGGCGAGCACCAGGCGGCCGACCGGGTTCGCGGAGAGCTCGCAGTAGGCGAGCAGGTCCCCGTAGGTCTCGTAGCGGGCGACCCGCTGGTCCTGGCGGTTGGCCTCGACGAGCCCGAGGAACGGCTCGGGGGTGAGGCCGTGGGCGCGGACCACGGGCTGGAGGGCGAGCAGCAGCGGATGCCGCGGGGGGCCGTCCGTACCGCCGAACACGCGGTGCAGGTCGGCCTCGAAGGCGTCGAGCATGGCGAGCCGGTCGTCCACGGCGGCCGGGTCGAGGCCGAGGAGCACGGCGTCGCGTCCGCCGGGGGCGAGGTCGCCGTCGCCGATGTCGTCGACGAGGCGGGCGTACCCGTAGACGGCCGTCAGTCCGTCGCGCCAGGCGCGGGGCAGGAAGGCGGGGGCGACGGGGAAGTTCTCGGCGGTGGCCTTGCCGAGGGTGGCGCGCACGTGGACGGAGTCGGCCACGTCAACGGTGTCGGTCGCGTGGACGGAGTCGGCCGCGTGGACGGAGTCGGGCAGGGGTCGGATGCCGCGCCCCGGGGTCACCGCCCGCCGCCCGGGGCGGGGACGGCCGTAGTGCCTGGGGGCCGGAGAATTCCCGTAGCCATTGCCGTCACATCTCCCGTTCTACACTGCCGACCCAATACATCCTATTTCGGACACGCCGCCCGGGTTTTCCATGGGGTACCCCATGGCCGTTCACCTGCGGGGAATCGTCCCCTCTTGGCGCGATTAAGGACCGCTTCAGCTTACGCTGTACAACGCCGTCGAGGCCTCGGGGGTATTCACTCCGCGACCGAATGTCGCCGCGTCCCGCCATCGAATGCCGCCGCGTCATGACCGAGCATGCTTCAGGCCCCCGCCGCAATGGAGCGGCAGGGGCCTGCGGGAGAGGCGCCGGAGGGCGCCGCGCGACCCGGAGGTCAGCCGTTGGACGCCTTCTCGTACGCCGAGACGACTTCCTCCGTGGGCCCGTCCATCAGGAGCTCACCCTTTTCCAGCCACAGCACCCGGTCACAGGTGTCGCGGATGGACTTGTTGTTGTGGCTGACGAGGAAGACCGTGCCGGCCTTCTGCCGCAGTTCGCGGATGCGGTTCTCCGAACGCACCTGGAAGCTGCGGTCGCCGGTGGCCAGGGCCTCGTCGATCATCAGGACGTCGTGGTCCTTGGCCGCCGCGATGGAGAAGCGCAGGCGCGCCGCCATGCCGGAGGAGTAGGTGCGCATCGGCAGGGAGATGAAGTCGCCCTTCTCGTTGATGCCCGAGAAGTCGACGATGTCCTGGTAGCGCTCCTTGATCTGCTCGCGGCTCATGCCCATCGCGAGACCACCGAGGACGATGTTCCGCTCGCCGGTCAGGTCGTTCATCAGCGCCGCGTTGACACCCAGCAGTGAGGGCTGGCCGTCCGTGTAGACCTTGCCCGCCTCGCAGGGCAGCAGCCCCGCGATGGCGCGCAGCAGGGTCGACTTGCCGGAGCCGTTGGAGCCGATCAGGCCGATCGCCTCGCCGCGGTACGCCGTGAAGGAGACCCCGCGCACGGCGTGGACCTTGCGGACGCCCGCGGACTCGCCCTTGCCCCGGCGCACTATCTTGCTGAGCGCGGCGGTGGCCGCACCCTTGCCGGCACTGCCGGTGTTGACCCGGTAGACGATGTGGACATCGTCCGCGATCACGGTGGGGACTCGCCCCTGGGTGTTCTCAGCCACGGCCGTAACGCTCCTCAGCCTTCCAGAAGTACACGAAGCCGCCGAGGCCGATCACGGCGGCCCAGCCCACGGCGAAGAGCCAGACGTGCGGAGGCAGGTTGCTGCTGCCGTAGTCGTCGATCAGAGCGAACCGGATGAGGTCCATGTAGATCGCCACCGGGTTCCACAGCAGCAGGTCGCTGATCCACTGCGGCTGCTCCTTGAGGTAGATCCCGATCGGGAACATGACCCCGGACGCGTACATCCAGGTACGCATCACGAACGGCATCAGCTGCGCCAGGTCGGGGGTCTTGGAACCCATCCGCGCGAAGATCATGGCGAGGCCGGTGTTGAAGACGAACTGCAGTGCCAGCGTCGGGACCACCAGCAGCCAGGAGAGCCGCGGGTAGTTGCCGAAGCTGATGGCGATCACGAAGACGACGATCATCGAGTACAGCAGCTGCTGGAGCTGCTGCAGCGAGAAGGACACCGGGAGGGCGGCTCGCGGGAAGTGCAGCGCCCGCACCAGCCCGAGGTTCCCGGAGATCGCCCGGACACCCGCCATCACCGAGCTCTGGGTGAAGGTGAAGACGAAGATGCCCATCATCAGGAACGGGACGTAGACGCCCGACGGCATCTCCTTGCCCGCGCCGAGGATCAGGCCGAAGATCAGCCAGTAGACGGCCGCGTTCAGCAGTGGGGTCGCCACCTGCCAGACCTGGCCGAGCTTCGCCTGGCTGTACTGCGCGACCAGCTTGGCCCGGGAGAAGGCCATGACGAAGTGGCGCCGGCCCCAGAGCTGCCGCACGTACTCGCCCAGACCGGGCCGGGCACCGCTGACGGAGAGGCCGTACTTCCTGGCGAGCTCCGCGGGGCTCAGCCTCGCGTCTTCGGACGGCGGCTTGCTCGTGGCGAGGGCGCCGTCGTGGGTTGTGTCACTCACAAGTTGAAACTTTCGTCTTCAAGATGCGGCCAGGTGGGCATCAGGCTGGTGGCGCGAGGCCCGTGATCGCGCCATGTTCCCAGACGCGGGCTCGTCAGATGACAGGTGGTCGGCCCAGCCGGGTCAACCGCCAGACCGTACGCCACCTCATGGGGCGGCGGGGTCCGCAGGGAGAGGTCCACCCTTCCCGGAAACCGCCGAACCAGGCCTTGAGCGCGGGGACCGAGGGCCTGCGCAGGAGCGTCAGCAGGAGCCAGACGCCCAGGTAGACCGGGACCAGCGGAGCGGGCAGGTTGCGGCGGGCGAGCCACACCCGGTTACGAGCCACCATACGGTGGTAGACGGCGTGCCGGGAGGGGGCAGTCGTCGGGTGCAGCAGCACCATGTCCGCCCGGTAGTCGATCAGCCACCCGGCGTCGAGCGCCCGCCAGGCCAGATCGGTCTCCTCGTGCGCGTAGAAGAACTCCCCCGGCAGGGCTCCGACCTGCTCGAACACCTTCGTACGGACGGCGTTGGCGCCGCCCAGGAAGGTGGTCACCCGGGAGGAGCGCATCGGGTCCGAGGCGCGCAGCCGCGGCACGTGCCGGCGCTGGGTGACGCCGGTCTCAGGGTCGGCGATCCGGAAGCTGACGATGCCGAGCTCCGGGTCCTCGGCGAAGGCCTGCCGGCACAGCTCGGCGGTATCGGTGCGCTCCAGCAGCCCGTCGTCGTCCAGGAAGAGGAGCGCGTCCACGTCACGGCCGCCGGGGCCGAAGGCCTCGATGCCGACGTTGCGCCCGCCGGGGATGCCCAGGTTCTCGGGGAGGTCGATCGTACGGACGCCCTCGGGCAGGCCGGTGACCCGCACGCCTTGGCCCACGACGACGACCTCGACGGGGTCGCCGTCCTGGCGGGCCACCGAGTCGAGGAGCGCCTTGAGCTCGTCGGGGCGGTTGCCCATGGTGATGATCACGGCGCCCAGCCGCATCGGGGCCGTCACTTGAGCCTGCTGGAGGCCAGGATCGACACCAGGTGCAGCACGCTCTGGAGCAGCGCGATGCCCGCGAGGACGGCGACGCCGATCCGGGAGTAGAACAGGTCGCCGCGGACCTGGTCCGCGATGGCCAGCACCAGAATGAGCAGGGACGCCTCGATGCCGAGGACGAGGCGGTGGAACTTCAGCGCGGCGGCGGCCCGGCGGGCGAGCGCCATGCCGGAGGAGCGCGGCTCGGCCGCCGCGTCCTTGACCACCGGCTTGCCGGCCTGGTGGCGGGCGACACCGACCAGGTCGGTCTCGGCCTTGATCAGGATCGCGCCGAGCGCCGCGAGGGTGCCCAGGAAGGCCCACAGCCAGTCGATCCGGCCGGTGCCCCACAGGTCGGCGGCGCGCAGGCCGAAGCCGACCAGCACGGCCGCGTCGCACAGGTACGCGCCGACCCGGTCCAGGTACACGCCGGAGAGCGAGAACTGCTTCTTCCAGCGGGCGACCTCGCCGTCGACGCAGTCGAGCAGCAGGTAGAGCTGGACCGCCACGACGCCGAGGACGGCACCCCAGACGCCCGGCACCAGCAGGGCCGGGAGGGCGAGGACACCGGCGAGGGTCATCACGTAGGTCAGCTGGTTGGGCGTGACCTTGGTGGTGACCAGGAGGCGGGTGATGCGCAGGGAGATCTCGCGCATGTAGAGGCGCCCGCCCCAGTGCTCGCCGCTGACCCGGTCCTTGACGCCCGCCGGGTGAACGACGGGCCGGAGTTCAGCTACGGATGGTCTTGGCATAGTCGGAGTAAGCGTCCCTGATCTCGGCTGCGGACAGGTTGAGGTGCTCCAGGATCGTGAAACGTCCCGGGCGGGTCTGGGGGGCGTACTCGACGGCCGCGACGAACTCGTCGACGCTGAAGCCGATCTCCTCGGGCACCACCGGCAGGCCGTGCCGGCGCAGCACCTCGGTGAAGAGCCCGGCCTGCTGGGCGGCCCCGCGCAGGTGCATCGCGAAGGCCGCGCCGATGCCGACCTGCTCGCCGTGGAGCGCGGAGCGCCCCGGGTAGAGCAGGTCGAAGGCGTGGCTGATCTCGTGGCAGGCGCCGGACGACGGGCGGGTGTCCCCGCTGATCGACATGGCGATCCCGGAGAGGACCAGTGCCTCGGAGAGCACGGTGAGGAACTCGTCGTCGCCGCAGCCGCCGGGGTGGCGCAGCACGGACTCGCCGGCGGTACGAGCCATGGCGGCGGCCAGGCCGTCGACGGGCTCGTCGGTGACCTTGTGGGAGAGCTCCCAGTCGGCGATCGCCGAGATGTTGGAGATCGCGTCGCCGATGCCGGCGCGGATGAACCGTACCGGGGCGTCCTTGATCACATCGAGGTCGATCACCATGGCGATCGGGGTGGGGACGCCGTAGGAACCGCGGCCGTTGTCGTTGTCCAGGATGGACACCGGCGAGCAGATGCCGTCGTGCGAGAGGTTGGTGGCGACGGCCACCATGGGCAGCCCGACCCGCGCCGCGGCGTACTTCGCCACGTCGATGATCTTGCCGCCGCCCAGGCCCACGACGGCGTCGTAGCGGCGGCCCTTTATGTCGTCGGCCAGCTTGACCGCGGAGTCGATGGTGCCGTCGACGACCGCGTACCAGTCGGCGTGCGGGAGTACGGGCTCCAGCTTGGCGCGCAGCGCCACGCCGGAGCCCCCGCTGATCGCGATGGCCAGCTTGCCGGAGGCGGAGATCCGCTGGTCGGCCAGGAGGCCGGCCAGATCGTCCATCGCCCCGCGACTGATGTCGACGACGACGGGCGAGGGGATGAGCCTCGTCAGTACTGGCATGCGATCGTCCGGCCCTTGGCGAGGTCGTCGTGGTTGTCGATCTCGACCCACTTGACGTCGCCGATGGGGGCCACGTCGATCGTGAAGCCGTCGTTCACGAGCTGCTGGTAGCCGTCCTCGTAGTAGAGGTCGGGGTCGCGCTCGAAGGTGGTCTTCAGCGCCTCGGCCAGCTGCTCGGCGGCCTCGGGCTCGATGAGGGTGACACCGATGTACTCGCCGGTCGCGGTGGCCGGGTCCATCAGCTTGGTGATCTTCTGGACACCCTTCCCGTCGGCCGTGATGACCTTCATCTCCTCGTCGGCCAGGTGCTTGACCGTGTCGAGGGCGAGGATGATCTTCTGGCCGTTGCCGCGGGCGGCGAGCAGGGTGCGCTCGACGGAGACCGGGTGGACGGTGTCGCCGTTGGCGAGGATCACGCCCTGCTTGAGGACGTCACGCGCACACCACAGGGAGTAGGCGTTGTTCCACTCCTCGGCCTTGTCGTTGTCGATCAGCGTGATCTTGACGCCGTACTTGGCCTCCAGGGCCTCGCGGCGCTCGTAGACGGCTTCCTTGCGGTAGCCGACGACGATGGCGACCTCGGTCAGGCCGACCTCGGCGAAGTTGCCCAGGGTCAGGTCGAGAACCGTGAGGCTCTCCTCGTCACCCTCGGGACCGACGGGCACGAGGGCCTTGGGCAGGGTGTCGGTGTAGGGACGCAGGCGGCGTCCGGCACCGGCAGCGAGTACAAGGCCGATCATGCTGGTTCTCCTTCGTCATGTACGGCGGGTGCCCCGGAGGAGACCCAGAAGCGGATGCTCTCCACGAGCACCACCAGTGCCACGAACACGGCCAGGACCGTGAGCGCGACGGGGAAGTCCGTTTCGTGCCCCACGAGGACGGTGGCGAGGACCGTGGTCAGCAGGACCCGGCCTTCGTGGCCGCCGATCGTCCGCACCAGCCAGTGCGGGGGCGCGCCGGTGCCGCCGCGAATGCGGTACACCGTGTCGTAGTGATGGTAGGCGACCGCCGCGATCAGGCCGAATGCCGCCGGAAGGGCTCCGGGGACGTCCGCCTTGACGGCGAGGATCAGCACGGTGGTGTACTCGGCGGCCCGGAACAGCGGCGGGATCAGCCAGTCGAGGGGGCCCTTGAGGGGGCGGGCGACGGCTTCTCCCGCGAGGAGGACGTAGACCACGGCGGTCCCGATGAGCCAGGGCGAGCCGAAGTCCCGGGTCACGGCCGCGCCGACCATCAGCACGGAGCTGATCAGGGCCATGAGCCACGACCCGGCGCTCGGCCGACGCTCGCCGGACAGCCTGGCCACCGCCTCGGCCAGCGGCCCGGAGTCGGTGAGGTCCGCGAGGGCCTGGGCGGCCCGGTCCGTGCGCTTCGCCTTGCGGGTCAGGGAGCGCAGCACCCGGCCGGCGGTGGTGTAGAGCGCGCCGAAGGCGCAGCCGACGAGCAGGGCGTAGAAGACGATCCGGGGGGTGGTGACGGCGGTCAGCACCGCGATCATGGCCCAGCGCTCACCGATCGGCAGGATGATCATCCGGCGGACCCAGACCGTCCAGCCGACGTTGTCGAGCTTGGCGGAGAGGGCGGCCGTGGGGCTCCCGGAAGGAGATGTACCAGCGGCGGCGGCGTCGTGGTTGGCCTCGTTGAAGGAGAAGTCCACGACGTGCCGGCAGGTCATGAGGACCATGGCACCGACGGCCAGGGCCCATACGTCGTCGCCGTTCCTGGCGGCCCCGAGCGCGAGGCCCGCGTAGAAGGAGTACTCCTTCGCGCGGTCGAAGGTCGCGTCGAGCCAGGCGCCCATCGTCGAGTACTGGAGCGAGTAGCGGGCGAGCTGCCCGTCGGTGCAGTCCAGGACGAAGGAGACGAGGAGCAGCACACCGGCCGCCACGTAGCCCCAGCGCTCGCCGGTGGCGGCGCAGCCGGCCGCGATCAGCGCGGTGATCAGCGAGGCGGTGGTGACCTGGTTCGGAGTCAGGCCGCGGCGGGCGCACCAGCGGGCGATGTAGCGCGAGTACGGGCTGATGAAGAAGGTGGTGAAGAACCCGTCGCGGGACTTCACGGCGGTCCGCAGGCGTACGGCCTCGTCGTCGACGGCGGCGACGGCGGCGGTCGCCGCGTCCCGGTCCGCCGCGGAGGCGGGGACGGTGGCGACGAGCGTGCCCAGCTCGGGGCGCTGGACGGCGGTCCCGGAAGCCTCGACCGCGGTGGCGAGCCGGTCGGCGTACGGGCCGGAGCCGTCGGACTCGGTGGCGACGGCCCGGTCGAGGGCCGCGCGGGCGCCCGGCTGGACGGCGAAGGCGCCGGTGACGGTGCAGGCGTCGAAGCGCGGGTCGGTCAGCGCGAGGCGCAGTGCGTGCACGTGCCCGACGAAGCCGCTGTCCACGACGGCCACCCGCTGGTCGGCGGGTACGCCGGCCAGCGCGGCCGCGGCGTCCTGCCGGCCGGTGGCGGGGCGGACGTCGAAGCCGAGGGAGCGCAGCTCGTCCGCGAGGGGTGATCCGGGGACCGGCAGGCCGGTGAGGATGACGGTCGGCAGACGAACTCACTCCTTGTAACGGATGCGAACGGGCGCCTGAGGGGGCGGCGGCACGTCGGCAGAGGCTATCGGATGAATGGAAGCAGGGGTTCATCACCCGTTTACGCCCCGATAAGCCGAAAATTCCCGGCCCGGGCCCAGGCGCGATCATCATCGATGATCACGGCGCGATACCACAAACGGCCTGGATGTTACGGTGGACACGCCCCCGAAGGTGTCGAGCGGAAAGAGGTGGGTTGATGACCGTCGCAGTGGTCGCGGCCATGCGCAGCGAACTCCGGTGCATCCCCCATTCCTTCCGGGCACCCGGCCGGGCCTGATCATCCGCTGAGCTGATTCGGCCTCGTCGGCCGGAGCCCCCGTTCAAGGGTTCACTTTGACCGACACCGCTTCCCACAGCTTCTGGCAGGCTTTCTTCACCCTGCACCACGGCCTGCCCCGGCAGGCCCCCGGCTCCGACGCGAGCACCCGCCACCTGTTGTCCTTGTGCGGCCCGCTGCCCGAGCGGCCGCGCGTCCTCGACCTGGGCTGCGGTCCGGGCCGCAGCGCGCTGCTGCTCGCCGCCGAGGCGGGCGGGCCGGGCTCGGACGGCGCCGAGGTGACCGCCGTCGACCTGCACGGCCCCTTCCTCGACGAGCTCCGTACGGCCGCGGCGGCCCGCGGGCTCGCCGACCGCGTCCGCGCCGTCGAGGCGGACATGGGCGCGCTTGCGCACGAGGCCGCCGACGGCTCGGCCGCGTCCGAGGCGTCCGCCGGTTCCGCCGATTTCACCGACGGCTCCTTCGACCTCGTGTGGGCGGAGGGCTCCGCCTACATCCTCGGCTTCGACACCGCGCTCGCGCGGTGGAAGCGGCTGCTCGCCCCCGGCGGCACGCTCGTGCTGACCGAGTGCGAGTGGACCGTCGAGGAACCCTCGGCCGGTGCGCGCGCCTTCTGGGACCCGCAGTGCCCGCTGCGATCCACCGCCGACAACCTCGCGGCCGCCCGGGCCGCCGGCTACCGGGTGCTCGGCGTGCACCACCTGCCCGACTCCGACTGGGCCGAGTACTACGACCCGCTCGCCGAGCGGGTCCGTATCCGTCCCGAGGCCGACGGCCCCGCGATGGCCCGGGCCGTGGATGCCGTCCGCGAGGAGCTCGACGTACGGGTCCGCCACGGGCACGAGTACGGATACACCGGCTATGTCCTGCGCCCGGACACCCTCTAGTGCTGTGGCCGGAAAGGTTTGCCGGGTCGCGGCGTCCGGTGCGGTGCATCGCAAGGCGGAGGGCCGCGGCTCGTACTGGAGGTACCGGCGCGGTCCGACAACGCGGCGAGGTGCCGTGCCGGGGGCCGTGACACGGTGAACCTCTCCGGTCACAGCACTAGCACGGACGGGGAGCGGACATGCGCGGATCTCCGAAGTGGGGACAAGCCTCCTTTGTACGGCAGACTGAAGGCCGAAGTCCGAAGCGAAGGATGGGTATGCCGACCACACCAGCCACCGCCGCGAACAGCGCGTCCAACGGCACCGGTACTCAAGAACCGATCATGCTCGAACTGGTCGACGAGTCCGGCAACACCATCGGCACGGCGGAGAAGCTCTCCGCCCATCAGGCGCCCGGTCAGTTGCACCGGGCGTTCTCGGTGTTCCTCTTCGACGAGCAGGGCCGCATGCTGCTCCAGCAGCGGGCCCTCGGGAAGTACCACTCCCCCGGCGTCTGGTCGAACACCTGTTGCGGTCACCCCTACCCCGGGGAGTCGCCGTTCGCGGCCGCGGCCCGGCGCACCCACGAGGAGCTGGGGCTGTCGCCCTCGCTGCTCGCGCAGGCGGGGACGGTGCGCTACAACCACCCCGACCCCGCGTCGGGTCTGGTGGAGCAGGAGTTCAATCACCTGTTCGTGGGACTCGCGCAGGCGGCGGTGCGGCCGGATCCGGAGGAGGTCGAGGACACCGCCTTCGTCACGGCCGAGGAGTTGGCGAAGCGGCATGCCGAAGTGCCGTTCTCGGCCTGGTTCATGACCGTACTGGACGCGGCCCGGCCCGCGATCCGCGAGCTGACCGGCGAGGAAGCGGGCTGGTAGCCGTCCCCCGGCCTCCGTCCGGGGGATCCCCGGACGGAGTCAGCTCACGGGGGTCGGCGCGGTCGGGGTGGCGAGCGGCAGGGCCGCCCAGATGACCTTGCCGCCGGTCGAGGTGTGCTCGACGTCGCAGACCCCGCCGGCCTCCAGCGTGATCTCCCGTACCAGGAGCAGACCCCGGCCGCCGGTCTGGCCGAAGTCGGCCTCCAGCGCCTTGGGTCGGTACGGGTGGTTGTCCTCGACGGCCACCCGTACCCACTCCCGGCCGATCGCGACCTCGACCGCCACCTCCGGCGACAGCAGGGCGGCGTGCCGGACCGAGTTCGTCACCAGTTCGGAGACGATCAGGAGCAGCGAGTACACGAGGTCCTGATGGGCCGGCACCCCCTGGCGCCCGAGCAGGTCGCGAACCGCACGGCGGGCCTGGGGAACGGATTCTTCCACGGCGGGAGCGGTGAACCTCCACACTCCCTCGTACGCGAGGGGGTCGGCCGGAGCCTCCGGCTCCCCCTCCCTGGCTGGCGGGACGCTCCCGCTGACATCCATCTTCCGTCCCCCGTCTTCACGCTCGATCGTCTCCACGCGTCAAGAGTGGTGAACGGGCCGGTTCGGACCGGACCGCTGACCAGAAGTCAGCGTCAATCGGACACTTTCTGACCACTGGCGTATGACAGAGTCAGTTGTTCGACTGTTCCTGATCTTCTGCCGGACGCTTCTCGGCCGCCTCGCGCGCCCCGTCCGCGGCGCCCGCCTCCGTCGGCGCCCCGTCTTCCCTGACCAACCCCAGGATGCGCCGGGCCCCCATGCCCAGGGCCACCAGGCTCAGGCCGTCGAACAGGAGGGCGAGGGAGAAGAAGGTTCCGATCACGTACAGACTGTTGCCGGGCCAGTTGGAGAGGATCAGGACGCCCAGCAGGACCCCGAAGGCGCCCTGGACGAGCGCGAGCCCGAAGTTGGCGCCGCGCACCACCAGGGCTCCGGCCAGCCGGAACACCCCGCCGGTGAGGAAGAGCAGTGCGGCGAACATGGTCAGCGCCTCCGCGCTCGCCTCGGGGCGGCGCAGGATCACGAAACCCGCCCTCCTCGCACCCCCGGACGGACTCCCTTGATCATAGGTTTGCCGGCCCGGGATAGCATCCGGCGCATGGACGCAGCCCTGGACGGAACCCTCCTGCACACGGTCGCCGACGGGGTGGCCACCGTCGTCATCTCGCACCCCGCCAAGCGCAACGCCATGACCGCCCCGATGTGGCGAGCGCTCCCGGAGCTGCTGGCGAGCCTGGCGGACGACCCGGCCGTACGGGTGCTCGTGCTCACCGGGGCCGGAGCGACCTTCTGCGCGGGCGCGGACATCTCCTCACTGACCGGGGACGAGGACCTGCGGGCCCTGGCCGTGACGGCGGAGGACGCCCTGGCCGCCTTCCCGAAGCCGACGCTGGCGGCGGTCCGCGGATTCTGCGTGGGCGGCGGCAGCCAGCTGGCGGCGGCCTGTGACCTGCGGTTCGCGGAGGAGGGGGCCTCGTTCGGGGTGACCCCGGCAAAGCTGGGCATCGTCTACCCGGCCTCCTCCACCCGGAGGTTGGCGGCGCTGGTGGGCCCCGCATGGGCCAAGTACCTGCTCTTCTCTGCGGAGTTGATCGGCGCGGACCAGGCGCTGCGCGCCGGGTTCCTGAACGAGTTGCTGCCGACGGGCCAACTGGACAAGCGCGTGGCCGAGTTCACCCGGGTGCTGGCCTCGCGCTCGCAGCTGACGCAGGCGGCGGCCAAGGAGTTCACGGACGGTCGGACGGACCGGGACGGGTACTGGGAGGAGCAGGCAGCCGGAAGCGACGACACCGCGGAGGGTGTCGCCGCGTTCCTGGAGCGCCGGGCCCCCGCCTTCACGTGGACTCCGTGAGCTACCTCAGGGGGCTGTTCGCGCGCAGCCGGGCGACGAGCCCGGCCGGAGCCTTGTCGGGGGAACCGGCGTCGTAGGGCGGCTGCGGGTCGTACTCGGTCATCAGCTGCACGGCCTGGGCGTACTCGTCGCCGGCGATCTTGCCGAGCAGGGTGAGCCCCATGTCGATGCCGGCGGACACCCCGGCGGCGGTGACGTACTTTCCGTCGAACACGACCCGCTCGCCGGTGGGCGCGGCCCCGAACTTCGACAGCCGGTCGAGGAACAGCCAGTGGCTGGTGGCCCGCCGCCCGTCGAGCAGCCCGGCGGCGGCGAGCAGCATTGAGCCGGTGCACACCGAGGTGGTCCAGGTGGTCGTGGCGTCGACCGTGCGCAGCCACTCCATCACGGCGGGGTTCTCCATCTCCACCTCGGGGTGCGGCGCACCGGGCACGATGACGATGTCGGGCCGGGTCACCTCGCCGAGCCCCTTGTCGGCGACGAGCGCGAGCGCCCCGTTGTCGGTCCGCACGGGCCCGGGCCGCTCGGAGACGAACACGACCTCGGCGCCGTCCAGCCGGCCGAGGGTGTCGAAGGGGCCGATGGCGTCGAGGGCGGTGAAGCGGTCGTAGAGCAGTACGGCGATCTGCATGGCTCCTCCGGAGCGGTAGACGATCACGAAACCGGCCCATACCGGGACGGTAGCTCTGAATCTGGGCCGGAGCCCGGGGTCTGGGGCGAAGCCCGGCGGGTGGGCGAAGCCCGGGGTCTGGGCGAAGCCCCAGGGAGTGGGCAAAGCCCGGCGGGTGGAAGCCCGGGGGTTCCGGGCGAAGCCCGGGGGTCTGGGGCGGAGCCCCGGGGGTTCCGGGCAAAGCCCGGGGGTCTGGGGCGGAGCCCCGGGGGTTCCGGGCAAAGCCCGGGGGTCTGGGGCGGGATTGTTCAGTGGGTTGCGGGTGGGCCGAAGCGGCGGCG
This sequence comes from Streptomyces sp. NPDC030995, assembly GCF_055571215.1. Taxonomy (NCBI): domain Bacteria; kingdom Bacillati; phylum Actinomycetota; class Actinomycetes; order Kitasatosporales; family Streptomycetaceae; genus Streptomyces; species Streptomyces sp. NPDC030995. Next base: position 101,726 of record NZ_JBVIFS010000021.1, on the reverse strand, counting down.
GTATTCGGCCGGGGATTGGCCCAAGGTCTTCAGGAAGGCGCGGCGCAGGGCCTCCGGCGTGCCGTAGCCGCAGGCCCGGGAGATCTGTGCGACCCCCTCCCCGCTCTCCTCCAGCAGGCGGCGGGCGTGTTCCACCCGGACCCGTTCCACGTACCGCCCCGGCGTCACCCCCGTCTCCGCCTGGAAGGCACGGGCGAAGTGCCGCGGCGAGAGCCGGGCGCGGGCCGCGAGGGTCTCGACGCTCAGGTCCCCGCCCGGGTGCTCGGTGATCCAGTGCTGCACCTCCCGCAGCGGCTCCCGCTGCGCCGTCTGGGCCGCCAGCTGCGCGCTGAACTGCGCCTGGTTGCCCGGTCTGCGCAGGAACACCACCAGATGCCGGGCGATCGCCAGTGCGATGTCCCGCCCGTGGTCCTCCTCCACCAGCGCGAGCGCGAGGTCGATCCCCGCCGTGACCCCGGCCGAGGTGGCCACGGGCCCGTCCCGTACGTAGATCGGGTCCGGCTCCACCAGGACGGCCGGGTAGTCCCGCGCCATTTGCTCGCACGCGTACCAGTGCGTCGTCGCGCGCCGCCCGTCCAGCAGCCCCGCCTCGGCCAGCAGCAGCCCGCCCGTGCACACGGACACCAGCCGCTCCGCCCCACCCCCGTAGGCGCGGAGCCACTCGGTGAGCCGCGGCTCGAAGTCGGCCCTGTACCGGCCCCCGGGCACCAGCAGCGTGGTCCCGGCCCCCGGCCGGGCGCTCTCCAGGTCCCCGTCCGGCACCAGCGTCAGCCCGCTGCTCGTGCGCACGGGCGCGCCGCCCGGCGACACCGTCCGGATCGCGTAGCCCGCCCGCCCCGGAAAGTGCCCGGTCGCGGCAAACACCTCCACCGGCCCGGTCACGTCAAGGCTCTGCACCCCGTCGTAGAGCACGACGAGCACGTTTCGCGGCGACAACGACATGGCCTCATGGTGGTCCGCCGGGCGCGATGGCTGCAATGACGTGCTTCCCACCTATCCGGCCACGACGGGGCGTCCGGCCCCGGCCGATAGGATCGGCACATCATGACTGCAACCCTCGTCGCCAAGAAGCTCACCGCCGCGCACGGTGAGCGCACGCTCTTCGCCGATCTCGACCTCGTCGTCGCCCCCGGCGACGTCATCGGCCTCGTCGGCGTGAACGGCGCCGGGAAGTCCACGCTGCTGCGCCTGCTCGCCGGCCTGGACACCCCCGAGACCGGGGAGCTGCGGCTCTCCCCGCCCACCGCCGCCGTCGGCCACCTCCCGCAGGAGCCGGAGCGCCGGCCCTCGGAGTCGGTACGGGACTTCCTGGCCCGCCGTACGGGCGTGGCCACCGCCCAGGCGGAGCTCGACGCGGCCACGCAGGGCCTGGTGGACGGGACGCCGGGCGCGGACGACGCGTACGCGACCGCGCTGGACCGGTGGCTGGACCTCGGCGGCGCGGACCTCGACGAGCGGGCCGAGGAGGTCGCCGCCGAGCTCGGCCTCACCGTGGGTCTGGACCTGCCCATGACGGCGCTCTCCGGCGGCCAGGCGGCCCGCGCGGGCCTCGCCTCGCTGCTCCTCTCCCGTTACGACGTCTTCCTGCTCGACGAGCCCACCAACGACCTGGACCTGGAGGGTCTGGAACGGCTGGAGCGGTTCGTCAAGGGGCTGCGCGCGGGCACGGTCGTGATCAGCCACGACCGCGAGTTCCTGACGCGGACCGTCACCAAGGTCCTCGAACTCGACCTGGCGCAGCAGCAGATCAACCTCTACGGCGGCGGGTACGAGTCCTACCTGGAGGAGCGGGAGCGGGCCCGCAGCCACGCCCGCGAGGAGTTCGACGAGTACGCGGGCAAGAAGTCCGCGCTCGAAGGCCGGGCGCAGATGCAGCGCAACTGGATGGACAAGGGCGTGCGCAACGCCCGCCGCAAGGCGAGCGACAACGACAAGATCGGCAAGAACCTGCGCGGCGAGTCCAGCGAGAAGCAGGCCGCGAAGGCCCGCCAGACGCAGCGGGCGATCGAGCGCCTGGAGGTCGTCGACGAGCCGCGCAAGGAGTGGGAGCTGCGCATGGAGATCGCGGCCGCCCCGCGCTCCGGCTCGGTGGTGGCCACCCTGCGCGAGGCGGCCGTCCGGCGCGGGGACTTCGATTTCGGCCCGGCCAGCCTGCAGATCGACTGGGCGGACCGGGTGGCGATCACCGGGGCCAACGGCGCCGGCAAGTCCACCCTCCTCGCCGTACTGCTGGGCCGGCTGACCCCGGACTCCGGCTCCGCCACCCTCGGCTCCGGCGTCCTGGTCGGCGAGGTGGACCAGGCCCGCGGCCTGTTCCTGGGCGACGAGCCGCTGCTGGAGGCCTTCTGTGCGGCGGTCCCGGAGACCGAGCCGGCCGAAGTGCGCACCCTGCTGGCGAAGTTCGGCCTGAAGGCGGCCCACGTGACGCGCCCGGCCGCCACCCTCTCCCCGGGCGAGCGCACCCGCGCCGCCCTGGCCCTGCTCCAGGGCCGCGGGGTGAACCTGCTGGTCCTGGACGAGCCGACCAACCACCTGGACCTCCCGGCGATCGAGCAGCTGGAGGCCGCCCTCGACGCCTACGAGGGCACCCTCCTGCTGGTCACCCACGACCGCCGCATGCTGGACGCCGTCCACGTGACCCGCCGCCTGGAGGTCTCGGGCGGCAAGGTCATCGAGCTGTAGCGGCGGCCTCGCGGGCTTGCCGCCTGGAGGTCTCGGGCGGCAAGGTCATCGAGCTGTAGCGGCGGCCTCGCGGGCTCGGTCCACGGGCGGGATCACGCGTCCAGGTCGGCCGGGGGCCGCCGCTTGCGGGCCATCTTGCGGGCCACGAAGCCGCGCGGGAGGTGGCGGGCCGCCAGGGCGTACGCGCGGTAGCGGCGGCCCGTGATGCTGACCGGGCGGCGCAGGGCGAGGTCCTTCAGGGCCTGGGCGACCACGGCCTCCGGTTCCAGCCAGACCGCGTCGCGCAGCGCGCTGACGTCCATGCCGGCGCGCTCCTGGAACTCGGTGCGGGTGAATCCGGGGACCACCGCCAGTACCCGGACCCCGTACGGCTCCATGTCCACCCGGAGCGACTCGCTGAACGCGGTGATCCAGGCCTTGGCGGCCCCGTACGTCCCGGTCGGCAGGAGCCCGGCCACCGAGGACACGTTGAGCACCGCGCCCCGGCGGCGTTCGCGCAGCCCGGGCAGCGCGGCGTGGGTGAGCCGGAGCGGGACCTTGACCAGCAGGTCGAGCATCCGCTCCTCGTCCTCGACCGGGCTGTACGGGAAGGGCGCGGGCAGCCCGAAGCCCGCGTTGTTGACCAGGATGTCCACGGGCCGGGCCCGGTCGGCGAGCCGCTCGGCGACCGCCGCGCAGTCCCCGGCGTCGAGCAGGTCGGCGGGCAGCACCTCGGAGTCGGTGCCGTACTCCCGGGCCAGAGCGTCGGCGACGGCGTCCAGGCGGTCCTTGTCGCGGGCGACGAGGACCAGGTCGCAGCCCTTGGCCGCGAAGCCCCGTGCGAAGGCGGCGCCCAGTCCGGCGCTGGCCCCTGTGATCAGTACGGTCGTCAAGACGGCTTCACTTCCTTGTCGTGCCCGGCGTTGTGCCCGGCGAGGCGTACGCCTGGGCGACGTCGACGAGGAACCGGGCCTCGTCGGCCAGGTCCCCGCCCTCCTGCGAGGTGTGGATCGCGGCGGGCAGCTCCAGCGCGGCGGCCTCGCCCGGCTGCCCGGGCAGCCCGTCGAGCTTCGCCTGCCGCGCCTCCCTCAGTACGCGGGCCAGCGCGGCCGCGGTGCGCCGCTGTTCGGGGACCCCGTGCGCGGCGGCGTCGCCGCGGGCGTGCTCGAGGGCGCCCGGGGCCACGTACTCCCCCAGGATCAGGATCGCGTCGCGCGTCTCGATGACCTTGCGGTACACCAGCAGGTTGCGCGGGACCGGCGGCCAGAGCAGCTCCACCACCCGCCCGGCGCGCGGCTTGTTGAGGGCGACGTGCGGGACCGCCTGGACCAGGTCGCGCCACAACGGCCACAGCTGCCAGGCGGTGGCGAGGTCGGTGAGGGTGCGGTGGAGGGTGAACAGGGTCGGCACGAGGATCGCGGCGGCGCGCAGCAGGCCGTGCAGGTTCATCAGCAGCGGCAGGGCGGGCATCGCCCAGGTGCTGGCGAACAGGGCCTTGAGCAGGTACGCCAGCCAGAACACTCCGGCGAGCGCGGTGCCGAGGCCGAACAGCCGCAGCCCGGCGGCCAGGCCGCGGCTCTCGGTGCGGCGGCTGTAGCGCCAGCACAGGGCCACGCACACGGTGTTGGCGATCACGTGCGCGGAGATCAGCACCAGCCAGTACGGGAGGGAGGGCACCGGGTCACCGACGGGCGGCATGCTGTGGCTGCCGTGCGAGGGGGCGGCCGCGTCCAGGGCCAGGAGGGCGGCGAGCCACCCCACGGTCGCGACGCAGGCGGCGAGTTGGAGCCGGCGGCCCCGGGTGGTGGCGGCCACGAAGTAGAGCACGGCGCCCGCCGACAGCACGCCGATGACGTTGCGGGAGAGCCCGATGGCGTGGGCGTAGTCGGGGCCGCGGCGCATCGCGTACGCGACCACGTCGGGCAGGTTCAGGGTCATTGCGGTGGCCGCGGTGGCCACGGCCAGCCACAGTCCGCGCTGCTGCGGGGAGCGCAGGGCGCCGGGGGCGCGGAGCAGGACCGCGATCCACAGGCACACCACGCTGGGGACGGCGAGCGAGTTGCCGAAGGCGGTCAGGTCAGCTGCCATCGTTGCCCCGCACGTATCCCATGGCGGACTCCAGGCGTGCCAGGGTGCCGCGGGCGGGGGCGGCCGACCGCGGGCCGGTGTTCGCCGTGCGGATGCGGATCATGCTGGCGAGCATCTCCGCCTCCTGTTCCTGACGGGTGGTGTAGTTGGTGCGCCCGAGCACGGTGGGGGCGCTGCCGTCGGTCTCCTCGCCCTCCAGCGAGTTGTGGCCGAAGAGGATGTGGCCGAGCTCGTGGAGCACGATGTGCTCCCGGTGCAGCGGGGTGGTCTGCGCCTCGTAGAAGACGTAGTCGACGCTGGTCGTGCCCACCCACAGTCCGCACACTCCCGACTCCGCCGCCTCCTTGGGGAGGGGGTGGAGTCGAATGGGGCGGCCGCGCCGCTCGGCGATCCGGTGGCACAGCTCGTCGAGGGAGAACGGATGGGGCAGATCCAGATGGCCGAGAATGTTCTCGCACCGTTTGCGAATGCTGACTTGCCGCTGAGGCATGTGATCCCTCTTCGGACCCTTTCCGGGACAGCGTCGGTAGGCGTGTATGGGCATGGGCATGACGTCCTGTGCCTTCAAGGCGGCCCCGGGGAACGCGGTCCTGAGGGGGGAAATGCGGAAGCCCGTCCGCCGGGTGACGAACGGGCGTTCCACCATGCCTACAGATCTTGTACGGGAGTTGGCAAGGCAAGTCCCCAGGTGGGGAACCTATTCGGCCACTGCGTACGAAGACCCTCACACGCCCGGTGGCTACAACGCGCCGGCCCGGGCTGACCTGCGACTCCTACCGCTTGCGGCGCTCCTCGGGGCTGGTGAGGCCGGCGCGGCGCAGGGCGTCCGCCATCGCGCTGTTCGCCGGGGCGGGTGCGGGGGCGCCGCCGCCCTGCCGACGGCCCTGACCCTGGCCGCCCTGGCCCTGGCCGCCCTGGCCCTGGCCACGCTGGCCCTGACCGCCCTGGCCCTGACCCTGGCCGCGCTGCTGCGGAGGACGGGCACCGCCGCCGCCCCGCCGGTCATCGCGCTGCCGGGGAGCGCCGGCGCCGCGCTCCGCCCCGGCCTCGTCCTCCAGCCGCAGGGTCAGCGAGATCCGCTTGCGTGGGATGTCCACGTCCATGACCTTCACGCGGACGATGTCGCCCGGCTTGACCACGTCCCGGGGGTCCTTGACGAAGTTCTTCGACAGCGCCGAGACGTGCGCGAGCCCGTCCTGGTGGACGCCGATGTCGATGAAGGCGCCGAAGGCCGCCACGTTGGTGACCACGCCCTCCAGGATCATCCCCGGAGCCAGGTCGCCGATCTTCTCCACGCCCTCCTTGAAGGTCGCCGTCTTGAAGGCGGGGCGCGGGTCGCGCCCCGGCTTCTCCAGCTCCCGGAGGATGTCGGTGACCGTGGGCAGACCGAAGGCCTCGGTGACGAACTGCTCCGGCCGCAGGGAACGCAGCACCGAGGTGTTGCCGATCAGGGCCGCGACCTCGCCGCCCGCCGTCTTGCCCATCGCCCGGACGACCGGGTAGGCCTCGGGGTGCACGGCCGAGGAGTCCAGCGGGTCGTCCCCGCCGCGGATCCGCAGGAAGCCCGCGCACTGCTCGTACGCCTTCGGGCCGAGGCGGGCCACGTCCTTGAGCCCCTTGCGGCTGCGGAAGGGGCCGTTGGCGTCGCGGTGCGACACGATGTTCTCGGCGAGGGTGCCGCTGATGCCCGACACCCGCGAAAGCAGCGGCGCGGAGGCGGTGTTGACGTCCACCCCGACGCCGTTCACACAGTCCTCGACGACCGCGTCGAGCGAGCGGGAGAGCTTCACCTCGGACAGGTCGTGCTGGTACTGGCCGACGCCGATCGACTTCGGGTCGATCTTGACCAGCTCGGCGAGCGGGTCCTGGAGGCGGCGGGCGATGGAGACCGCGCCGCGCAACGACACGTCCATGCCGGGGAGTTCCTGCGAGGCGAAGGCGGAGGCCGAGTACACGGAGGCGCCCGCCTCGGAGACCATCACCTTGGTGAGGTTCAGCTCGGGGTGGCGCGTGATGAGGTCCCCGGCGAGCTTGTCGGTCTCACGGGAGGCGGTGCCGTTGCCGATGGCGACCAGCTCGACGGCGTGCTCCTTCGCGAGGCGGGCCAGTTTGGCGAGGGACTCGTCCCACTTGTTGGCGGGCACGTGCGGGTAGATCACGTCCGTGGCCACGACCTTGCCGGTCGCGTCCACGACGGCGACCTTCACTCCGGTACGGAAGCCCGGGTCCAGTCCGAGCGTCGCCCGGGTGCCGGCGGGCGCCGCGAGGAGCAGATCGCGCAGGTTCGACGCGAAGACCCGTACGGCCTCGTCCTCGGCGGCGGCGCGCAGCCGGGTCCGCAGGTCGATGCCGAGGTGCACCTGGACCTTCGTACGCCAAGCCCAGCGGACCGTGTCGGCCAGCCACTTGTCGCCGGGGCGGCCGCGGTCGGCCACCCCGAAGCGGCGGGCGATCATGCCCTCGTACGTGGACGGCCCGGGCGTCTCGCTCGGCTCCTCCGGCTCCAGCTCCAGGCTGAGGACGTCCTCCTTCTCGCCACGCAGCATGGCGAGGACGCGGTGCGAGGGCAGCGCGGTGAACGGCTCGGTGAAGTCGAAGTAGTCGGCGAACTTGGCGCCCGCCTCCTCCTTGCCCTCGCGGACCTTCGCGGCGAGCCGGCCGCGGCCCCACATGCGCTCGCGCAGTTCGCCGATCAGGTCGGCGTCCTCGCCGAACCGCTCGGTGAGGATGGCCCGGGCGCCCTCCAGGGCGGCGGCCGGGTCGGCGACGCCCTTGTCGGCGTCGACGAACGCGGCCGCGGCGGCAGCCGGTTCGACGGAGGGGTCGGCCAGCAGTCCTTCGGCGAGCGGCTCCAAGCCGGCCTCGCGGGCGATCTGCGCCTTGGTGCGCCGCTTGGGCTTGAAGGGCAGGTAGATGTCCTCCAGCCGGGCCTTGGTGTCGGCCGCGTTGATCCGCGCCTCCAGCTCGGCGTCGAGCTTGCCCTGCTCCCGTACGGAGTCCAGGATCGCCGCGCGCCGGTCCTCCAGCTCGCGCAGATACCGCAGCCGCTCCTCGAGGGTGCGCAGCTGGGCGTCGTCGAGCATCTCGGTCGCTTCCTTGCGGTAGCGCGCGATGAACGGCACGGTGGAGCCGCCGTCGAGCAGCTCGACGGCGGCCTTGACCTGCCGCTCCCGTACGCCGAGCTCCTCGGCGATCCTGCCTTCGATGGACGTCGTCACGATCGGGTCCCGCCTGCCTTCGTTTGCACTGGAAGGCTGCCAATTGTGGCAGGTGGCGGTGGCGGACGGCGGGAGCCCTGCCCGTCGCCGCCCCTCGGTGGCTGCTTCGGGGCCCTGCGTCAGCGCTTGCCGAGGAGGTCTGCCGGGAAGGCCCCGGCGCCGAACGCCTTCATGACGAGGCCGCCGCCCAGTTCGTGGAGCCGGGCCAGGCCCTGCTCGCCGAGGTGCTCGTAGGGGGCGGCGTCGAGTCGGTCGGTGTCGGCCTCCAGGCGCCCGCGCACGGCCTTGCCCTCCTCGGTGAGCTCGCCGTCCGCGTCGAGGATCCCGCGCTCGCGCAGCCGGCCGGCGGCGGCGTCCAGGTCGGACTGCTCCCAGCCGCGGATGGCCTTGAGCCACTTCGGGGTCATGCCCTTGCCGGTGGCGGTGTGGCTGACCAGGGCCTCCAGCGGGTCCAGGTCCGCGAGGAGCAGGGCGGCGAGGTGGCCGTCGCCGCGGTGCTCGCGCAGCAGGGTGGTGGCGTGCCAGAGGCGCAGGTGCGGCTCCTCGGGTACGGGAAGGTCGGCGTGGGCCGCGTAGAGGGGGCGGGCGTGGCGGGTACAGCCCTCCGTGGCGCGCATGGCCAGGTCGGCGGCCTCGGCGAGCTCGGGCGAGGCGATGGTCTCGGCGCCGAGGAGCCGGCGCAGGGTGCTGTCGGCGGTCCGCAGGCGGGCGGCGAGCGCCTGCTCGGGGGTGGCGGTGTCCCAGACGGCGGGCAGGTGCCGGGCGACGAGGTCGTGGCGGTAGTTGTAGAAGGCGGCCGTCACCGTGCCCGCTCCGACGGCGCCCATGGCCGCGGACCGGTGTGCGAGGTTGACGGCGACGGGGTCGGTGATCCCGAGGGCGGCGAACTCCTTGGCCGTGTCCGGCGAGAAGTAGATGGTGGAGTGCAGCGGGTTGATCGCTGCGTGCCAGCAGTGCCGTGCGGCGAGCGGGGGAAGCGTCATGCGCCGCAGGTTACCGACTGCTTGGTATGTCGGGTAGGGGCGGGGTGGGTGGTGCGGATCTCACGGTGACCGCGGGGTCGGTTTCGGCCGGGTCGGTTTCGGCCGGGCCGGGTTCGGTGGGGCGGTTTCGGCCGGGCCGGCTTCGGTGGGGGCGGCTTCGGTGGGGCCGGCTTCGGCGGAACCGGGCGCGCGCCGGGGCGTCTCCTCGGGCGCCGAACGTGGCGAGGGGTCGGGGATTGCGGCGGTGTTGCGTTCGGCGCCCTGCGGGGACGCCCCGGCACACACCCGGCCCCGCCGAAACCGGCGGCTCGGCACCTCGCTCGATTCAGCCATCCGCCAGGCCGGATTTCTCGCCCCCGGCGCCCTCACCGATGGGGCGTTCGGCGGCTGCGTCGCAGGCCACGGACCCTGGCGCGGCGCCGTCGCGTCGTGGGGCCCTCCGTCCGTGACGGCCGAATGGCGATCGTGTGACAGGAGGGGCCATGGACATGACGTGAGCCCCCAGGGGTGAATACGGTCGAGCGACAAGACCCTGAACCGAGCTGTCTCCCCTACCACTTGGAGCCATTCGTGCACCGCAAAGTCATCGCCCCGAGCGTGCTCGCCGCTTCCCTGCTGCTGGTGATCCCGGCGTCGGCGGCGAGTGCCGGTCCGGGCGCCCCGGGTATCGGCGATCCCTACTACCCGGCCAGCGGCAACGGCGGATACGACGTGTCCCACTACGACCTGCGGCTGCAGTACCAGCCGAAGACGGACCTGCTGGAGGGCACCGCCACCCTCCTCGCCACCGCCAAGCAGGACCTGTCCCGCTTCAACCTGGACTTCGGCCTCCAGGTCAGCGAGATCCGGGTCAACGGCGCCAAGGCGACCTTCGCCAAGTCCGGCACCCAGGAGCTGGAGGTGACCCCGTCGAAGCCGCTGGCGCGCAACACGCCGCTGACGGTGGTCGTCAAGTACGCCGGGAAGCCCTCGGAGTTCAAGGTGGACGGCTGGTCGGCCTGGCAGCGCACCCCGGACGGCGGCGTGGCCGCGCAGGAGCCGGACTCGGCGGTCTGGTGGTTCCCGAGCAACGACCACCCGCTCGACAAGGCCACCTTCGACGTCTCCGTCAACGTCCCGGACGGCACCCAGGCGATCAGCAACGGCGTGCTCCAGTCGCAGACCTCGAAGCTCGGCTGGACCCGCTACAACTGGCGCTCCAACAAGCCGCAGGCCACGTACCTGGCCACGCTGGCCGTCGGCAAGTTCGACATCACCACCGACAAGACGGCGAGCGGGCTGCCGGTCCTCAACGCGTACAGCAAGGACCTCGGCGACAACGCGGGGGCGGCGCGCGCGAGCGTGGAGCGCACCGGCGAGGTCGCGGAGTGGCTGGAGGGGGTCTTCGGGCCGTACCCCTTCAACGCCCTGGGCGGCTACGTGCCGAACGTGAGCGCCGGCTACGCCCTGGAGACGCAGACGCGGCCGTTCTACGGCCCCCGGCAGTTCCAGAACGGCGCCAACGTCTCGGTCGTCGTGCACGAGCTGGCCCACCAGTGGTACGGCGACAGCGTGTCCGTCGACGGCTGGAAGGACATCTGGATCAACGAGGGCTTCGCCCGCTACAGCCAGTGGCTGTGGTCGGAGAAGGAGGGCGAGGGCACCGCGCAGGAGCTCGCCGACTGGGCGTACTCCCTGCGCCCTGCGGAGGACCCGTTCTGGCAGGTCAAGCCGGGTGACCCCGGTCCGGAGAACCAGTTCCACGGGGCCGTCTACGACCGTGGCGGGATCGCTCTGCAGGCGCTGCGCAACCACATCGGCGACGAGAAGTTCTTCCAGATCCTGAAGGGCTGGCCGACCGAGCGCGCCTACGGCAACGCGAAGGTCGCGGACTTCGTCTCGTACGCGGAGAAGGTCTCCGGCCAGCCCCTGAACCAGCTCTTCCAGACCTGGCTGTACACCCCCGGCAAGCCGGACGCCTCGGCGCTGGGCACCACGGCTTCGAGCCCCGCGGCCCGCTCACTGCAGGCGGCCCCGGCGGCGAAGGCCGAGCCGAAGTCCTGGAAGAAGATCGCGGAGACGAACGCGATCCACGAGCACGCGGAGCACGGCGGGCACTGAGTCCCGTCAGCGGGCGGCGCGCCACCGGGCGCGCGCCGCCCGCGCTATGGGCAGGTACCGCAGCCGCTCCGGCAGCAGCGGTACGAGGAGCCGCAGGGCCGTGCTGAACCGCCGGAGCCTGCGCTCCTGGGCCGGGCTCCACTCCAGCCCGATCGCGGCGCGCGCCTCGGGCGGCATGTACCCGACGGTGACGAAGGCCCGCAGGCGCAGGAACGCCACGCGCAGCAGCGGCCAGGTGAGCCGCAGCAGCAGCCGCACGGCGAGCGAGCCGGCCTCGGGCCGGGGCACGGGCACGTCGGTGGCGACCAGCTCGCGGGCGACGCGGGTGGGCTCGATCTCCTCGGCCAGCATCCGGCCCCAGTAGACCCAGTACTCCTCGATGGTCTGCGGCATGTCCCGGTCGTGCAGGCCGAGGATCCGGCCCACCTGGAGCCACTCCCGGTAGAGCTGGCGCTCCTGGGCGGGGGTGATGCGGCGGAACAGGTAGCGGCCGGCGTACAGGGCGACCGGGAAGCCGGTGGCGTGCACCCAGGCGTAGCAGGCCGGGTCGAGGGAGTGGTAGCGCCGCCCCCGTGTGTCGGTGCCCTGGATCTCCTTGTGCACGCGGCGGACCCGGCGGCCCTCCTCGGCCGCGGCCTCCCCGCCGTACACCCACAGCTGGACCGAGCGCAGGGAGCGCTCGCCGCGGCCCCAGGGGTCGGTGCGGAAGACCGAGTACTGGTCCACTCCGGCCCCGACGGCGGGGTGGGCGACCTGCAGGGTGAACGCGGCCGGCAGCGTCAGCAGGGACCGGATGTCCCCCGCGTTGGTCCACAGGACCCCGCCGGGCGGCGGCGGCTCGGGGTCGGTGCGGGTTCGCGCGGGGTGGTTTTCGGACGCGTGGGCTGCCGTTCTTTCCATGGGACCAGTATGCGAGAGCCAGATGGCCCCGAGCCGGACAGAAAGTCGCTGCACGGGTGTTACCCAGAGGTAACCGTGGCTGCTTGGATGGCGGAGCCGATCTTCCCCGCAGGAATGCTGGAGACCCCCATGACCCACGCCTCCCCCCGCCGTCACCGCGTCGCAGCCGCGGCCGTCGCGGCGGTCGCCGCCGGCGCGCTGGCCGCCACCACCGCGCCCACGGCCGCTGCCGCGCCCTCTGCCGAGGCCGCCGTTGCCACCACCCCGCGGCTCAGCGTGCTGTCGTACAACGTGTTCCTGATGAGCAAGAACCTCTACCCGAACTGGGGCCAGGACCACCGGGCGGCGGAGATCCCCAGGGCCTCCTTCTACCAGGGCCACGACGTGGTCGTGCTCCAGGAGGCCTTCGACAACGCCGCCTCGGACGCGCTGAAGGCCAACTCGGCCGCGCAGTACCCGTACCAGACCCCGGTCGTGGGCCGCAGCAAGACCGGCTGGGACGCCACGGGCGGCGCCTACTCCTCCACCACCCCGGAGGACGGCGGCGTCGCGATCCTCAGCAAGTGGCCGATCGTCCGCAAGGAGCAGGTCGTCTACAAGGACGCCTGCGGCGCGGACTGGTGGTCCAACAAGGGCTTCGCCTACGTGGTGCTGAACGTGAACGGCACCAAGGTGCACGTGGTCGGCACGCACGCGCAGTCCACCGACCCGGGCTGCGACGCGGGCGAGGCGGCGGAGATGCGCGCCCGCCAGTTCCGCGCCATCGACGCCTTCCTGGACGGGAAGAACATCCCGGCGAACGAGCAGGTCATCGTGGCGGGCGACATGAACGTCGACTCGCGCACCCCGGAGCTCGCCGCCATGCTCGCCAACGCCGACCTGGTCGACTCCGACACCCGGACGGGTCACACGTACTCCTTCGACACCGCGCTGAACTCGATAGCGAAGTACCGCTACCCGACCGACCCGCGCGAGGACCTGGACTACGTCCTCTACCGCAAGGGCAACGCCCGCCCGGCGGGCTGGGAGAACAACGTGGTCCTGGAGCAGTCGGCGCCGTGGACGGTCTCCAGCTGGGGCACCTCCTACACGTACACCAACCTCTCCGACCACTACCCGCTGATCGGGCGTTAGTCCGGGGGCCGTGCGACCCGCACCGACCGGGCCGGGTCGCACGGACACAGGTACGGCCGGGCTACGGAGTGTCGTACGCCTTCTCGTAGAGGGCGTCGATCAACGCCCCGTACTTGTCCCGGATCACCCGGCGGCGGAGCTTCAGCGAGGGGGTGAGCTCCCCGCTCTCGGGGCCCCACTCCTCGGTCAGCACCCGGTACCTCTTGATCTGCTCCGTCCGGTTGAGGCGGGCGTTGGCCGCCTCGACGGCGCGGGCCACCTCCTCCCGCACGGCGGGGTGTTCGGCGAGCGCGCCGAGGGAGCCGGCCTCGATGCCCCGGGCGGCGGCCCAGGCCGGGGCCAGCTCCGGGTCCAGGACCAGCAGGGCGACGAGGTAGGAGCGGCCGTCGCCGTGGACCAGGGCCTGGCCGATCAGGGGGTGCTCCTTGACCGTGTTCTCCACCAGCGCCGGCGAGACGTTCTTGCCGTTCGAGGTGATGATCAGTTCCTTCTTGCGGTCGGTCAGCCAGAGGAACCCGTCCTCGTCGAGCCGGCCGATGTCCCCGGTCGGGAACCAGCCCTCCGCGTCGGAGGCGCTCTCCACCGAGCCGTCGGGGCGCAGGTAGCCCCCGAAGACGGTCTCGCCACGGGTGAGGATCTCCCCGTCCTCGGCGAGCCTCAGTTCCAGCCCCTCGATGGGGCGCCCCACCGAGCCGAGCCGGAAGCCGTCGGGGCTGTTGACCGTGCACACGCCGGCGGTCTCGGTGAGCCCCCAGGCGTCCATGATGGTGATGCCCCAGCCCGCCCAGAAGCGGACCACGTCGATCGGCATCGGCGCGGTGGCACTGGCCGTCCAGACCAGCCGGTCCAGGCCCGCCAGCCTCAGCAGCGGGTCCAGCACCTGTTCCTTCGCCGTCGCGTACGAGGCTTCGAGCGCGGCCGGCACCTCCTCGCCGCGCTCCCGGTGCCCGGCCCGGGCGCGGGCCAGGTCGTTCGCGGCCTCGATGGCCCCGCGCTGCGCCTCGGGAAGCTGCGCGAGCACCGCGCGGACGGAGGCGGCGAGCTTCTCCCACACCCGGGGCACGCCGAAGAACTGCACCGGGTGCAGTTCGCGGACCGCCCCGGACACGGCGGTCGGGTCGGCGCACAGCCGCACGTGCGCGGCCCGCAGCAGGGGCAGGTAGATGCCGAGGACCCGCTCGGCGATGTGCGCGAAGGGCAGGTAGCAGATGTGCTCGGCGTGCTCGGGCAGCTGCACGTGCCGGTCGAGCCGGACCGCCTGGAGCATGAGGTTGCGGTGGGTGAGCCGGACGCCCTTGGGGTCGCCGGTGGTGCCGGAGGTGTAGACGACGGTCAGCGGGTCCGCGGGCCGCGTCTCCTGCCAGGCCTTCTCGAAGTCGTCGGCGCGGTGGATCCGGGCGCCGCCGGCGTACAGGGAGCCGTACGTGGAGTGCGCGCCCGCGTCGGCGGCCTCGGCCACGACGAGGCGCTCCAGGGGCACCCCGTCGTCGGCCAGCAGCGGTTCCCACCGGGCGAGTTCGCGGGCGCCCTCGACGACGGCGACCCTGGCCCGGCTGTGGCGGGCGATGTGGGCGATCTGCTCGGGCGCGGAGGTCCCGTACACGGTGACGGGCACGGCGCCGAGGTGGACGAGGGCGAGGTCGCTGAGCCAGTGCTCGGGGCGGTTGCCCATCATCAGCAGGACGTGCTCGCCGCGCTCGACGCCGAGGGCGGTGTAGCCGGAGGCGAGGACGGCGACCTGGCGGCGGACCTCGCTCCAGGTGAGGGTCGTCCATTCGGCCGCATCGGGGCCGGCCCGCCACGAGAGGGCGGGGAGGTCCCCGTACTCGGCGGCGTTGCGGGCCAGCAGGGCGGGCAGGGTGATCTCTTCGGGTCGTCCGGGCAGTCGCAGGTTCGTGGTCATGGGCAGCTCCTGGCCGTTTCACATCGTTGGTGCGACAGCAATACTGTTGAACCCAAGCTGTGGAGCAGAGAGCGAGGCGCAGACGATGGCCGACCAGGCACCCGAGCCGATGCTCACCGTCGATGAGCTGGCGACGAGGGCGGGCGTCACCGTGCGCACCGTACGGTTCTACAGCACCCGGGGGCTTTTGCCTCCCCCCGTGATCGGCCCTCGTCGGGTGGGCCACTACGGGCCGGAGCATCTTTCCCGGCTGGCCCTGATCGAGGAACTGCAGAACCAGGGCATGACCTTGTCCGCGATCGAGCGCTATCTGGACGCGCTGCCCGACGATCTGAGCGCGCACGATCTGGCGATCCACCGTGCGATGGTGGCCAGTTGGGCTCCGGACGCCGCCCAGGAGGTGTCCCGGGAGGATCTGGAGAAGCGGGCGGGCCGGAGCCTGTCGGAGGCCGACGTGCGGCGCCTGACGGCGATGAACGTGCTCGCCGTCTCGGGGGACGGTTTCCGCGTCGACGTGGGGCTGCTGCGGCTGGGGGTCGCGCTGCTCGACGTACCGATCGCGCACGAGACGATCCTGGCGGCGCGCAAGGTGCTGCTGGAGCACACCAGATCGGCGGCGCACGAGCTGACGACGCTGTTCCGGGACGAGGTGTGGGGGCCGTTCACCGAGGGCGAGAGCGATCCGGAGCGGGTGGAGTCGATGAAGGCGCTGTCGGCGCACATGCAGCCGATGGTGGTGCAGGCGCTGGTGACGGCCTTCCAGCGGTCGCTGAAGGAGGAACTGCGGGCGGCGTTCGCCTCGGAGTCCGAGTGAACGCCGCCCGCCGGTGCGGTGGTTCCGGGCTCGGCGCGGCCGGGCTCAGACGCCGCCGGGCTCAGACGCCGCCTTCGGTGATCCATCGTGCGCCGCATCCGGCGGCGGCGCATCTCGGAGGGTCCTCATGCGGCAGGGGCCGCCCCGGGGAAGTCCCCGGGGCGGCCCCTGCGTTCCGGCCGCGGACAGGACCTCAGTCCGTGTACGTCTCGCCGCGCTCGGCCTTCTCGACGAGCGAGGCGGGCGGGGTGAAGCGTTCGCCGTACGCGGTGGCGAGCTCGCGGGCCCGGGCGACGAAGCCCGGCAGGCCGCCCTCGTAGCCGTTGATGTACTGGATCACGCCGCCGGTCCAGGCCGGGAACCCGATGCCCATGATGGAGCCGATGTTGGCGTCGGCGATCGAGGTGAGCACGCCCTCGTCGAGGCAGCGGACGGTGTCCAGCGCCTCGGAGAAGAGCATCCGCTCCTTCATGTCCTCGAAGGGGATCTCGGCGTCCGGCTTGGCGAAGTGCTCGCGCAGGCCCGGCCAGATGCGGGCGCGCTTGCCCGTCTCGTCGTACTCGTAGAAGCCGGCCCCGCCGGTGCGGCCGGGGCGGCCGAACTCGTCGACCATGCGGTCGATGACGGTGTCGGCGGGGTGCTCGGCCCACGCCCGGCCCTCGGCCTCGAAGGCCTTGCGGGTCTCGTTGCGGATCTTGCGCGGGAGGGTGAGGGTGAGCTCGTCCATCAGGGAGAGCACCTTGGCCGGGTAGCCGGCCTGGGCGGCGGCCTGCTCGATCGAGGCGGGCTCGACGCCCTCGCCGACCATCGCCACGCCCTCGTTGATGAACTGGCCGATGACGCGCGAGGTGAAGAAGCCGCGCGAGTCGTTGACCACGATCGGCGTCTTGTTGATCTGGCGGACCAGGTCGAAGGCGCGGGCGATGGCCTCGTCGCCGGTCTGCTCCCCCTTGATGATCTCGACCAGCGGCATCTTGTCCACGGGCGAGAAGAAGTGCAGGCCGATGAAGTCGGCAGGCCGCTTCACGCCCTCCGCGAGGCCGGAGATCGGCAGGGTGGAGGTGTTGGAGCACAGCAGCGCGTCGGGCGCGATGACGTCCTGGATCTCCTGGAACACCTTGTGCTTCAGAGCGGTGTCCTCGAAGACGGCCTCGATGACGGCGTCGCAGCCCGCGAGGTCGGCCGCGTCGGCGGTCGGGGTGATCCGGGCCAGCAGCTCGGCGCGCTTGGCCTCGGTGGTCCGGCCGCGGGAGAGGGCCTTGTCGAGCAGCTTCTCGGAGTACGCCTTGCCCTTGGCCGCGGCCTCGGCGGTGACGTCCTTGAGCACCACCTCGATGCCCGCGCGGGCGCAGGAGTAGGCGATGCCCGCGCCCATCATGCCGGCGCCGAGGACGGCGACCTTGCGGACCGTGCGCGGCTCCACGCCCTGGGGGCGGCTGCGGCCGGCGTTGACGGCCTGGAGGTCGAAGAAGAACGCCTGGATCATGTTCTTGGCGGTCTGCCCGGTGACCAGCTCGGTGAAGTAGCGGGCCTCGATGGTCAGCGCGGTCTCGAAGTCCACCTGGGAGCCCTCGACGGCGCAGGCCAGGATGTTGCGCGGCGCCGGGTAGGGGGCCCCGTTCAGCTGCTTCTTCAGGTTGGCCGGGAAGGCCGGGAGGTTGGCGGCGAACTTCGGGTTCGACGGCGTGCCGCCGGGGATCCGGTAACCGGGTACGTCCCAGGGCTGCTTCGACTCGGGGTTCGCGTCGATGAAGGCGCGGGCCTTGGCGAGCATCTCCTCGGGGGTCGCGGCCAGTTCGTGGACCAGGCCGTTCTCCAGGGCGCGCTGGGGGTTGTACTGGGTCCCCTGGAGCAGCACCTTGAGCAGCGCGTCGGCGATGCCCATGAGGCGGACGGTGCGGGTGACCCCGCCGCCGGCCGGGAGCAGGCCGAGGGTGACCTCGGGCAGGCCGATCTTGGAGCCGGGCGCGTCGAGGGCGACGCGGTGGTGGGAGGCCAGGCAGATCTCGTAACCGCCGCCCAGGGCGGCGCCGTTGATCGCGGCGACGACGGGCTTGCCGAGGGTCTCGATGCGGCGCAGCGAGCCCTTGATCGCCGTGCCGGTGTCGAAGGCGAGCTGCGCGTGCTCGGGGCGCAGCTGGATCATCTCCTTGAGGTCGCCGCCCGCGAAGAAGGTCTTCTTGGCGGAGGTGAAGATGATGCCGCGGATGGAGTCCTTCTCGGCCTCGGCGCGGTCGGCGATCGCCGCGATGGAGTCCTTGAAGGCCTGGTTCATCGTGTTGGCGGACTGGTCGGGGTCGTCGAGGATCAGGGTGACGACGCCGGTCTCGTCCTGTTCCCAGCGGATCGTGGTGGACTCGCTCATGGTCACTGCTTTCGTTTCGGAAGGTCCAGGGGGCGGGGATACAGGACGGTTCAGAGTCGCTCGACGACGGTGGCGACGCCCATGCCGCCGCCGACGCAGAGGGTGACGAGCCCGTAGCGCTTGTCCTGGCGCTCCAGCTCGTCGACGATCGTGCCGAGGATCATCGCGCCGGTGGCGCCGAGCGGGTGGCCGAGCGCGATGGCGCCGCCGTTGACGTTGACCTTGTCCAGGGACAGGCCCATGTCCTTGACGAAGCGCAGGACGACGCCGGCGAAGGCCTCGTTGATCTCGACGAGGTCGATGTCGTCGATGGTCAGCCCGGCCTTGGCGAGGGCCTTGCGGGTGGCGGGGGCCGGACCGGTGAGCATGATGGTGGGCTCGGAGCCGGAGACGGCCGCCGAGACGATCCGCGCGCGCGGGGTCAGCCCGTTGCGCTCGCCCGCCTCGCGGGAGCCGATGGCGACGAGCGAGGCGCCGTCGACGATGCCGGAGGAGTTGCCCGCGTGGTGGACGTGGTCGATCTTCTCGACCCAGTGGTACTTCTGGAGCGCGACGGCGTCGAAGCCGCCGAGGTTGCCGATGTCCGCGAAGGACGGCTTGAGCTTGGCGAGGGTGTCGGCGGTCGTTCCCGGGCGGACGAACTCGTCGTGGTCGAGGACGACCAGGCCGTTGCGGTCGGTCACCGGGACGACCGACTTGGCGAAGCGGCCCTCCTTGATGGCCGCGGCGGCGCGCTCCTGGGAGAGGGCGGCGTACTCGTCCACGTCGCGCCGGGAGAATCCCTCGATGGTGGCGATCAGGTCGGCGCCGATGCCCTGCGGGACGAAGTTGACGTCCCAGTTCGTCATCGGGTCGTTGAACCAGGCGCCGCCGTCGGAGGCCATCGGGACGCGGGACATGGACTCCACGCCGCCCGCCAGGACCAGGTCCTCCCAGCCGGAGCGGACCTTGGCGGCGGCCAGGTTGACGGCTTCCAGGCCGGAGGCGCAGAAGCGGTTCTCCTGTACGCCGGCCACCGTGTCCGGGAGCCCGGCGGCGATGGCCGCGACACGGGCGATGTCGGAGCCCTGGTCGCCGACCGGGCCGACGACACCGAGCACGATGTCGTCGATGGTGGCGGGGTCCAGCCCGGGGTTGCGCTCGCGCAGGGCGTGGATGAGCCCGACGACCAGGTCGATCGGCTTGGTGCCGTGCAGGGCGCCATTGGCCTTGCCGCGGCCGCGCGGGGTGCGGATCGCGTCGTATACGTAAGCTTCGGTGCTCACTGGTCAAGCCTTTCGGAGTGTTCTGGGCGGAGGGGTTCCAGGGAGGTTCAGCCGAGGAGGGAGCGGCCGATGATCTCTTTCATGATCTCGGTCGTGCCGCCGTAGATGGTCTGGATCCGGCCGTCGGTGAAGGCCCGAGCGACCCGGTATTCGGTCATGTATCCGTATCCGCCGTGCAGTTGCAGACAGCGGTCCGCAACGCGCTTCTGGAGCTCGGTGGCCCACCACTTGGCCATCGAGGCGTGTACGTGGTCCAGTTCGCCGTTGGCGTGGTCGGTGATGCAGCGGTCGAGGAAGGTCCGGGTGACGGCGACCTCGGTGGCCATCTCCGCGATCTCGAACCGGATGTGCTGGAGCTTGGAGAGCGGACGCCCGAAGGCCTCGCGCTCCTTCACGTACTGCGTGGTGATCTCCAGGAGGTACTCGGCGGCGGCGATGCCGGCCATCGCGATGCCCATCCGCTCCTGCGCGAGATTGGTCATCAGGTGGACGAAGGCGCCGTTCAGCTCGCCGAGCAGGTTCTCCTTGGGGACGCGTACGTCGTGGAAGAACAGTTCGGCGGTGTCCTGGGACTTCTGGCCGATCTTGTCGAGGTTGCGGCCGCGCTCGAAGCCCTCCGCCCCGCGCTCGACGACCAGCAGCGACAGGCCGTGGGCCCCGCCCTCGGGGGTGGTCTTGGCGACCACGATCACCAGGTCCGCGAGGATGCCGTTGGAGATGAAGGTCTTGGAGCCGTTCAGCACCCAGTGGTCGCCGCGGTCCTCGGCGCTGGTCCGGATCCCCTGGAGGTCGGAACCCGCGCCCGGCTCGGTCATCGCGATGGCGGTGATGATCTCCCCGGAGCAGAAGCCGGGCAGCCAGCGGCGCTTCTGCTCCTCGGTGGCCAGCGAGGTCAGGTAGGGGCCGATGATGTCGTTGTGCAGGCCGATGGCGAGCCCGGGGGCGCCCGCCCGGGTGAACTCCTCGGCGATCACGGCGGCGTAGCGGAAGTCGGGGTTCCCGCCGCCGCCGTACTCCTCGGGGACGGCCAGGCCCAGCAGCCCCTGCCGGCCGGCGGCCCGCCAGGCCTCGCGGCTGACGATGCCGTCCTTCTCCCACTGCTCGTAGTGCGGCAGCACCTCCTTGGTGAGGAAGGTGCGCACGGTCTCACGGAACGCCTCGTGGTCGGCGTCGAAGATCTGGCGTTGCATCAGGGGGCTCCCAAGGGGGTGTCTTGCCGGTCGGGCCGGATCAGTGAGCGGTGTCTGGTGCGTGCGATCGCAAGGCGGAGGAAGGAATCGACGCGGAGCGTCGGTGACTGACGACAACGCGGCGAGCGTGCGTGCCAGACACCGCGAGCCCGGCATGATCGGCGAGACACCCCCTAGAGCCAGTTCTTGACGGTTTCGATCAGGCGGGCCGGCTCGGGGCCGACCGGCGTGACGTTGAGCATGGTGACGCCCGCCTCGCGGAAGGCCTCGACCCGCTCGCGCACGTAGCCCTCGGGCCCGCACAGGGTCATCAGCTCGCAGAACTCGTCCGGGACGGCGGCCGCGGCGTCGCGCTTGCGGCCGGAGAGGTACAGCTCCTGGATCCTGCGGGCCTCCTCCTCGTAGCCGTAGGCCACGGCGAGGTCGTTGTAGAAGTTCTTGCCGACCGCGCCCATGCCGCCGACGTACAGCGCGATCTGCGGGCGCGCGAGGTCCCGTACGGCGGCCGCGTCCTCGCCGATGGCGAGCAGGCCGCCCGCGACGGTCTGGAGCGGGCCGAGCTCCGGCGCCCGTTTCGCCGCGCCCTCCGCGAGGGGGCCGCCCCACACCGCGCCGGCCTTCTCGGGGATGAAGAGCGTGGGCAGCCAGCCGTCGGCGATCTCGGCGGTCATCCGCACGTTGGCCGGGCCGAGCGAGGCGATGTAGACGGGGATCCCGGGGCGGACCGGCCGGGTGAGGATCTTCAGCGGCTTGCCGTGCCGGCCGCCCTTCTCCGGCGGCAGCGGCATGTCGGTGATGCCGTGGTGGTCGATCGTCTCGCGACGCCAGATGCGTCGGCACAGCTCGACCGTCTCGCGGGTCCGGCCGAGCGGCTTGTCGTACGGCTTCCCGTGCCAGCCCTCGACGACCTGCGGGCCGGAGGCGCCGAGGCCGAGCAGCGCCCGGCCGCCCGAGACGGCGTCGAGGCCGACGCCAGTCCGGGCGGGTAGGCCGGGGGTGCGCGATTGGAGCTCTCTCCCGCCTGCGAGGCGGGAGACTCCCCCCTGGATTGCTCCGGCGGGTTTGACGGCACTTACGTCCGTCCGGCGACGATCCTCCCGACCGCCGGGCAGGTCAGAAACCTGCCTAATTCCGCCAACTTGGTTATCGTTGACGGATGTTCGCATCCTAGCAGGGACCCGTCGAGGATTGCCCCCATACGCGAACGAGGCGGCGAGCTCCATCAACCCTCCTTGCCCAGGGCCGGGAGGTCCCAGTCTCGGGCGACCGACTCGGCGTGCGCACCCGGCTGGGCCGGTCCGCTGCCGACGGCGACGGGCGTCGCCGAGAACCGCGGCGCGGGGGCGGGCTGCACGATCCCGCCGAAGTCGGTGAAGGTCCCGCGGGCGGCGAGGTGCGGGTGATCCGGGGCCTCGCGCAGGGACAGCACGGGCGCCACGCAGGCGTCGGAGCCCTCGAAGACCGCCGTCCACTGCGCGCGCGTACGGGTCTTGAAGCGTGCGGCGACGGCCTCCCGCAGCTCGCCCCAGCGGGCGAGGTCCTTGCGGGCCGGAGCCTGGTCCCTGATGCCGAGGAGCTCCACGAAGGTGTCGTAGAACTGCTGCTCCAGTGCGCCGACCGCCATGTACTGGCCGTCGGAGGTCTCGTAGGTGCCGTAGAAGGGGCAGCCGCCGTCGAGGAGGTTGACCCCGCGGCGGTCCTGCCAGCCGCCCGCCGCCATCATGCCGTGGATCATGGCGGTGAGGTGGGCGGTGCCGTCGACGATGGCCGCGTCGACGACCTGGCCGGTGCCGGTGGTGCGGGCGTGCTGGAGGGCGGCGAGGACTCCGATCACCAGGTAGAGCGAGCCGCCCGCGTAGTCCCCGACCAGGTTGGCGGGGACGGCCGGGGGCTGGTCCGGGTTGCCGATCATGCCGAGGGCGCCCGTGACGGCGATGTACGCGATGTCGTGGCCGGCGCTCTGCGCGAGCGGGCCCTCCTGGCCCCAGCCGGTCATCCGCCCGTAGACGAGTCGCGGGTTGCGTGCGTGGCAGTCGGCCGGGCCGACCCCGAGCCGCTCGGCGACCCCGGGGCGGAAGCCCTCGACGAGGACGTCGGCGCGCTCGACCAGGTCCAGGACGCGGGCGGGGCCGTCGGCGGACTTGAGGTCGACCAGGACGGACCGTTTGTTGCGGTTGGTGATGTCGAAGGCCGGATTGACCGCGAGCCCGCCACCGCCGGGCCGGTCGACCCGTACGACGTCCGCGCCCAGGTCGGCGAGGAGCATGGCGGCGAACGGTCCCGGGCCGATGCCCGCCAGTTCGACGACGCGCACCCCGGCGAGCGGACCGCTCCTGCTCGCGCCCCCGTTGCCGTTCCCTGTCACTGCCATCGAGCCCCCAGCGTCTCTGGTGTGCATGGTCTGCGTGGTCTGCGTCCGCGTGGTGTGCGACTGTGTGACACAACTGATGTAACACCAGTGATGCTAGGAACGTGTTCCACCGAGCACAAGCCCCTGGTCGAGATGCACGACCACCCCCCTCACCAAACGCCGCGCGGCTATGTACCCTGAGCAAGCTTTCGAGTCTGATCAAGCGTTCAACAGATAATGGGGGGCCGGTGCGCAACCGTCGCCGACTTGTAATTTCCGCTGCCGCCATCGCGGCCGGCGTTGGTCTCATCCCGGGCGTGGCCCAGGCCGACCCGGCCCAGCCGGACGCGCACGGTGCGACCACTCCGGACCTGGACCTCGGCCTGGGCAAGGCCGCCAAGTCCAAGGGCAACACCTTCACCAGCCCGGCTGACCGCACGGTCCGCAAGGCCCTGCCCACCGCCAAGACCGGCGCTTCCGCCGCCCCGTCGGTGCAGTCCGTCGCCGGCAACCCGGACCTCTCGGTCGGCCTCGCCGCCTACGGGACCTCCGCGCACGGCATCGAGCTGGACACCACCACCACGAGCGTGGACACCGCGCTCAAGGTCACCATCGTCTGGGGCGACGGCAAGACCGACGTGGTCGACGCGTTCGGCTCCACCACCCTGACCACGGCGCACACCTACGCCGAGGTCGGTGCCTACACGGTCAAGGTCACCGTGACGGACGCCGCGAACAACGTCTCGGCCGAGAACAACCTCGCGGTCGTCACGCCGGGCTCGGACTTCACCCCGTACGCCCCCACCCGCCTCCTGGACACCCGGGACGGCACCGGCGCGGCGCAGGGCAAGGTCGCGGCATACGGCTCGACCCGCGTGAAGGTCGGCGGCAACGGCGGGATCCCGGCCGGCGTCACCGCCGTCGCGCTCAACGTCACCGTCACCAACACCACCAGCGGCGGGCACATCACGGCCTTCCCCGAGGGCACCGAGCGTCCGACCACGTCGAACGTCAACTTCAAGGCCGGTCAGACCGTCCCGAACCTGGTCATCGTGCCGGTCGGCAAGAACGGTTACGTCGAGCTCGCCAACCGCGGCTCGCAGTCGGTCGACCTGATCGCGGACGTGACCGGCTACTTCAGCCACACCGCGTCCAGCGGCTACACCCCCATCACTCCGGCGCGCTTCGTCGACACCCGCGAGGGCCTCGGCACCGCCCAGGGCCAGCTCGCCGGTCGGGGTACCTTCTCCACCCAGATCAGCGGCCTGCGCGGCGTGCCCCAGGGCATCAAGGCCGTGGCGCTCAACGTGACGGTCACCAACCCGAAGCAGGCCGGCCACCTGTCGGTCTTCCCGGGCGGGGCGCAGACCCCCACCGCGTCCAACCTGAACTTCACCGCCGGTCAGACGGTCGCCAACTCGGTGATCGTGCCCGTCGGCGCGGACGGCAAGATCAGCGTCTTCAACGGCGCCTGGTCGGCCACCGACGTCGTCGTCGACGTCGTCGGCTACTACAGCACCGACAGCAAGAGCGCCTTCCTGCCGCTCACGCCGGAGCGACTGCTCGACACCCGTGACCCCCAGAGCAGCGTGTACGGCCCGCTGGGCGGCCGCAGCTACATCTACATGCCGCTCTCCTACGGCGAGCCCAGCATCACGGGCTTCGTGATGAACTCCACGGTCACGAACACGAACGGCAACGGGTTCCTCACGGTCGCCCCGGACCCGAACACGATCGACGACTACGACAACGGCACCGAGGTCTGGCCGACGCCGCCCAACTCCTCGAACCTGAACTGGACGAAGGGCGACACCGTCCCGAACCTGGTCCAGGCGAGCACCGGGAACAACGGCATCATCGACTTCTGGAACCAGGGCTGGGACGACATCGACCTCGTCGTCGACCTCTTCGGGCTCTACCAGCAGGGCTGATCCACCGACAGGTGGTTCTCCACCGATTGGTGGTTCACCACTGACAGGTGGTTCTCCACCAAGAGGTGGTTCTGACAGCGCCCCGGGCGCGGCCGCCAGGCCGTTCCCGGGGCGCTGTTCTCATCGGATCCCCGCGCGAGCCGTTCTCGTCCCACCTGGTCGCACAGGCGGTCGAGCCGCACGCTAGCCTCTGCCACCGACACCACCTGCGCCACGACCCGGGGGGAGCCCTCATGAACGACGCACAGGTCCGGAACGACCGGCAGGACCGGCAGGACCGACCGGCACGGGCCTACGACGTCGTGCTGTTCGGCGCCACCGGGTTCGTGGGCGCGCTGACCGCCGAGTACCTCGCCGCGCACGCACCCGCCGGCTGCCGGTGGGCCCTCGCGGGCCGGGACCTCGCCAAGCTGGAGCGGCTGCGCGAACGGCTGGCCACGATCGATCCCGCGTGCGCGGAGATCCCGCTGCTGCGGGCCGACGCCGGAGACGCCGGGGCCATGCGCGCCCTGGCCGCGTCCACGCGGGTGCTGGCCACGACCGTGGGACCGTACATCTGGTACGGGGCGGAACTCGTGGCCGCCTGCGCCGCGGCGGGCACCGACTACGTGGACCTCACCGGCGAGCCGGAGTTCGTGGACCGGATGTACGTCGAGCACGACGCGCGGGCCCGGGAGACCGGGGCGCGGCTCGTCCACGCCTGCGGCTTCGACTCGATCCCGGCGGACCTCGGGGCGTACTTCACGGTCGGCCAACTGCCGGAAGGCGTACCGCTGCGGGTCGACGGGTTCATGCGGTCCAACGCCCTCTTCTCCGGCGGGACCCTGGCCTCCGCGCTGACCGCGCTGGGCCGCGGCCCCCAGACCCTGGCCGCCGCGCACGCCCGCCGGCTGCACGAACCCCGGCTGCTGGAGCGGCGGGCCCGGGGGCCGCTGGGGGCGCCCCGGTTCAGCCGGGAGACCGGCACCTGGGCGTTGCCGCTGCCCTCGCTCGACCCGCGGATCGTGACCCGGTCGGCGGCCGCGCTGGAGCGGTACGGTCCGGACTTCCGCTACCGGCACTACGCCTCCGTCAAGCACCTGCCCGTCGCGGTGGGCGGTACGGCGGCGCTGGGCGCGGCGGCGGCGCTGGCCCAGGTGCCGCCGGCCCGGCGGTGGCTGATGAACCGCTGGGAGCCGGGCCAGGGGCCGGACGCGGAACGCCGCGCGCGCAGCTGGTTCACCGTACGGTTCGTCGGCGAGGGCGGCGGACGGCGCGTGCTCACCGAGGTGTCGGGCGGCGACCCGGGCTACGGGGAGACCGCGAAGATGCTCGCGGAGTCGGCGCTCTGCCTCGCCCACGACGCCCTGCCGGACCGCGCCGGGCAGCTGACGACGGCGGTGGCGATGGGCGACGCCCTGCTGGAGCGGCTCCGGAAGGCGGGGATCACCTTCCGGGTGGCCGACGCCCGCTGACCGACGCTCCTCAGGGCCCGGTGGCCTCGCGCAGCGCCCTCCGGCACAGGGAGTCGGCGTGCCGGGTGGTCTCGGGGATCCGGAAGCGGGGGCTCAGGGCCAGGGCGTGCGCGCAGGCGTTGTCCAGCGAGACGCGGTGACCGACGGAGACGTAGACCGGTTTGATCCCGTCCTGTGTCCGCAGCGCCCGCCCGACCTCGGCCCCGTCGGCGGCGCGCAGCGCGGCGGCGTCACCGCGCCGGGGGCCCGGTTCCTCGTAGGTGAAGGTGAACGGATTCTTCGCGACCCCGATGGCCGGGAGCCCGGTGACCACGCCGAGGTGGCAGGCGAGGCCGAAACCGCGGGGGTGGGCGAGGCCGTAGCCGTCGCAGACGACGAGGCCGGGCTCGGCGGTCAGGGCGTCGAGGGCGGCCAGTACGGTCGGCAGCTCGCGGAAGGCGAGCAGCCCGGGCACGTAGGGGAAGCTGACGTGCCCGACGGCGGTGGCCTCCTCGACGACCTCCAAGGTGGCGGCATCGAGCACCACGGCCGCGGCGGCGACGAGGTCGCGGGCGTCGTCGTAGGCGACGTCGACCCCCGCGATCAGCCCGCGGCCGGGCGGCGGACCGACCTCGTCGAGGACGACGGAATCACGCAGTTCGTCTTGTATCGCCCGGGCCTCGGCCTCGTCGGCGGGGGTCTTCGCACTCGTCATGATGGAGCGAGAGTAGCCTGGCGATCATGTTCGTCATGGAGCTCACCTACACCGCGCCCATCGAAGCCGTCGAAGACGTGCTGGACGCCCACATCGCCTGGCTGGACGGCCATTACGCCGCGGGCGTCTTCCTCGCGTCGGGCCGCAAGGTCCCGCGCGACGGCGGTGTGATCCTGGCCGGCGGGGTCTCCCGACCGGAGATCGAGAAGATCGCGGCCGAGGACCCCTTCACGGTGGCGGGCGTCTGCATCTACCGCATCACGGAGTTCATCGCCACGAAGACCTCCGCGGACCTGGCGACGGTCCGGGAGAACCCCGCGGCATGAGCGTGAGCGTGGCGGGGCGCCACCCTCACCGCCGTTCCAGCCGCGCCACCCGGCCCTTCTCGCCCGCCGCCCAGCAGCCGGTGTCCGCCGCGCAGTCGACCGTGTCGAACGAGCCCGTCCCCAAGGGGCGCCAGCTGTGGCCGCCGTCCGTGGTCACGTCCGTGCCCGTCGGTCCCACCGCGAGGGCCGTGCCCCGGCTGTACGGGTACCAGGCCGCGCCCGAGCGGTAGGCCGGCGGCGGGGGCGATGCCTGGCTCCAGTTGCGGCCTCCGTCCGAGGAGACGGCCGCGGCCTGCGGGGAGGCCTGCCCGGTGCGGTAGTCACCGCCGACCGCGAGTCCCTTCGTACGGTCGCGGAAGGCCAGGGCGAAGACGCCTCGCGCCGGGTCGCCCGCCGGGACGGTGGATTCGGCGACCCGCCAGGTCAGGCCCCGGTCCGCGGAGTGCAGGACCCGCGCGGTCGCCCCGCCGCCCGTGGCCAGCCAGACATCGCGCGGGCCCGCGCTGACCAGGCACTGGCCGCTCGCGGCGAAACCCGCCTCGCCCGGCAGCGCCTCGGGCATGCCCGCGTTCGGCAGGACCCGCCAGTTCCGTCCGCCGTCGTCCGTGGACAGGATGCGGAACTTCCCGTCCACCGGATCGCTCATCGCCAGGCCGTGCCGCGCGTCGAAGAAGGTGAGGCAGTCGTAGAAGGCGCGCGGGTCGGGGTTGCGGAAGGTCTCGGTCCAGGTGGCGCCGCCGTCCTCGGTGCGCAGCACCCTGGAGGCCTCGCCCTCCCCGATGGACAGGGCCACCGCGCGCCGCGCGTCGAAGGCCTCGATGTCGCGCAGTTCCAGCCCGTCCGCGACCGCGCCGGGCGGTGAGACGTCCTGCCAGCTACGGCCGCCGTCGACCGTGCGCAGCACGGTCCCCTTGGAACCGGCCGCCCAGGCCGTGCTCCGGCTGACGGCCGCCAGGCCGCGGAAGCGGACCGCCGTGCCGGTCTCCTTCAGCGCCCAGCCCGCGCCCCGTAAGTCCTGCGCCACGAGGCCCGCGCCCGGCCCGGCCGGCTCTTCGGCCGGGCCCGCATCGGCCTGGGCGGGGGCGGCCAGCATCCCCACCAGCAGAGCTGCCGCGCACATGCCCGTTCCCACTTCCAGAAGTCTCATGGCGCCGGAAGCTAACGCACGCCGGATTCGCCGTCCAGAGTGCGTCCGCGCCCCCGGCTTCCCGGCCCGGGCCCGTGCCCGGCCACCCTCGTACGCTCGCCCGTCGGCCAGCTCGTGCTGCACGGGTAGCTGAGCGTGACCACCCGGGCCGGGCGGTGCGCAGGGGGGAGGCGGGCCGTGCTTTGGGCCTGTGGAGTGAGCGGTAACCAGCCCTTCTTCGGCCTGTCAGGCGCCCGCGCAACTCATTGATCTTCCTTGATCTCCCTTCGGGCGTTTCCCCTCACCCGGTCACTCTGTGCGATCACACAGATGGGTTCCAGCCAATCGGTGACACAGCTCACGCGAATCCCCATGCACGGATTTGCCGATTCCGGCGTCTATCGGGTTGCCGGGCTCCACCCACAGCCCGGCAGCAGATCCGCCGCAAGGGAGTGAGCCTTGATCACTGTCATCGAGCAGGCCGCACAGGCCCGTCTGGTCGCCACCGCGCCGAAGGTCGAGACCGTTCCCGTCACCCTCTGCTACGACCGTGCGGATCCGTTCGCCGTGCGGATGGCCTTCCCCGCCCCGGCGACGCTGGAGGGCGTCGAGGTCTCGTGGACCTTCTCGCGTGAGCTGCTGGAGTCCGGGCTGGACCGCCCGACGGGCCACGGCGACGTGCGCGTGCGCCCGTACGACGGCGACCGGACCACGATCGAGTTCCACGCGGCGGAGGGCGTCGCGATCGTGCTGATGCTGACGGCCGAGCTGCACCGGTTCCTGGAGCGGGCCGCGGGCGTCGTCCCGCCCGGCCTGGAACACCTCTACCTCGACATGGACCACAGCCTGGCCGAGCTGCTGCGCGACAGCTGCTGATACGCCGCCGCCCGCTCGGATTATTCGTTTGCGGGCGGCTTCCGCCGCCCGTAGCTTCGTTGACGTTCCCCCGGCCACCGCTGGGAGGTGCCGCCACACCGCCGTCGAAACGGAGCAGGACATTGCTCGTCTGAGGTTCGAGACACCGACCGCCCTCACCGTCACCACCACAGCCATCACCACCCCGCCGTCGTCGTCACGTTTTCACCGTGACCGCCGGCCGTGACCATCTGAGCGTCGGCTGTCTCCCCGCGTTGCACGCACCACTCACGCAACCTGGAGGCCTCCATGAGTCACCCCCCTGCTTTCATCACCTGCTCCGCCCTGTCCTTCGACTGGCCCGACGGCACTCCCGTCTTCGACGGGTTCCAGCTCGCCGTCGGCCCCGGCCGCACCGGCCTGATCGGACTCAACGGCTGTGGGAAATCCACCCTGTTGAAGCTCATCGCCGGTGAACTGACCCCGACCGAGGGCCAGGCGTCCGTCGCGGGCTCGGTGGGCTACCTCCCGCAGAACGTCACCCTCGACACCGCACTGCGCGTGGACGAGGCGCTCGGCATCCACACCGCCCGCGCCGCACTCCACGCCATCGAGGCGGGCGAGGCCACCGAGGCGAACTTCGCCGCCGTCGGCGACGACTGGGACGTGGAGGAGCGGGCCCTGGCCACGCTCGACCAGCTCGGGCTCGCCCGGATCGGCCTGGACCGCACGGTCGGCGAGCTGTCGGGCGGCGAGTCCGTACTGCTGCGGCTGGCCGCCCTGCTGCTCGCGCGTCCCGACGTCCTGCTGCTGGACGAACCCACCAACAACCTGGACCTGCGCGCCCGGGGCCGCCTGTACGCGGCGGTCGAGTCCTGGTCCGGGGTGATGCTCCTGGTCAGCCACGACCGGGAGCTGCTGGAGCGGGTCGATCAGATCGCCGATCTGCGCGACGGCGAAGTCCGCTGGTACGGAGGGAATTTCACGGACTACGAGGAGATGCTCGCCGCCGAGCAGGAGTCGGCCGAGCGGATGGTCCGGGTCGCGGAGGCCGACGTACAGCGGCAGAAGCGCGAACTGGCCGACGCACACCTGAAGTTGGCGCGGCGCAAGCGGTACGGCCAGAAGATGAACGACAACAAGCGCGAGCCGAAGATCGTGATGGGTGCGCGCAAGCGCGCCGCGCAGGAGTCGGCCGGCAAACACCGGATCATGCACACCGAGAAGCTGGCACAGGCGAAGGAACGGCTTGACCAGGCGGTGGAGGCGGTGCGCGACGACGACGAGATCCGGATCGAGCTGCCCGCCACCCAGGTCCCGCCGGGGCGGCGCGTCCTGACCCTGAGCGATCTGCGCCTCGCCCACGGGGCAGCCGTACGGGGCGAGTGGGAGCTGCGGGGCCCGGAGCGGATCGCACTGGTGGGCCGCAACGGTTCGGGGAAGACCACGCTGCTGCGCACGATCGCGGGACAGCTCGCGCCGGTGTCCGGGGAGGCGGTCACGCATGTGGCCACGCGGTTCCTGCCGCAGCGGCTCGACGTACTGGACGAGAGCCGCTCGGTGGTGGAGAACGTGGCGCGGTTCGCCCCGCAGGCCACGAACAACCTGATCCGGGCACGGCTCGCGCACTTCCTCTTCCGGGGCGCCCGGGCGGACCGGCCGGCCGGCACCCTGTCGGGCGGGGAGCGGTTCAGGGCGGCGCTGGCCGCGCTGCTGCTGGCGGAGCCGGCTCCACAGCTGCTCATGCTGGATGAGCCGACGAACAATCTGGACCTGTCGAGCGTGCGGCAGTTGACCGGTGCGCTGGATGCGTACGAGGGCGCGCTCGTGGTGGCGAGCCATGACGTGCCGTTCCTGGAGTCGATCGGCATCACCCGCTGGCTGCTGCTGGACGGCGAGCTGCGGCCGACCACGGCCGAGGAGGTCAGGGAGACGCTGTGGCACGCGTAGCCGGCGGGGATCGCGGATCGCGGATCACTCACACGTAAGCGAGGTCACCGCGGGCGGCTTCCCGGGGCCGGTCGGTCCTTCACGCACGCGGCGGCCGCGATGAGCCGGCTGGACACCGTGCAGCCGGCCGGCTCGCACTGCTCCGGGAGGACGCCTTCTGCGGCGAGGGAGCCGACTGCTTCCGCTTCCGTCGTGACGCCGACGGGAAGACGGACATCGGAACGACCGGGTCCGCCGCGTACATCCCCGACCCCATCGACGCCCTCCGCACGCCGATCCCCGCCGTCAAGGCGGGGCGGCGGACCACCTGTCGGCGTGATTTTGGCCTTCCGCTTCCCTCTCACACCCCTCCTAAACTGCACAGATAACTGGATGTAACCGGACATACACCTAGCCGGGGCTTGGCTCGCCTTGATGTCGCGCTTAACCTACGACTCCGTAGGCTACGGAACCGTAGGTAATTCGCTTTGCACCCAGGAGTACCCGTGACGATCACCTCTCCCCACCTCGGCAGCTCGGAGGCGTGGACCGACGCCAAGCTGCTGTTCGCGCTGGAAGAGGTGGTCGAAAAGGAGCTCAACCGCCACCTGAAGGTCACCAAGGACTGGATGCCCCACGAGTACGTCCCGTGGAGCGACGGCCGGAACTTCCCCGGATTCTTCGAGGACGGCGAGGCCTGGGACCCGGAGCAGTCCAAGGTCACCGAGATCGGCAAGATCGCGCTGGTCGTGAACCTGCTGACCGAGGACAACCTCCCCAGCTACCACCACGAGATCGCCTCGCTCTTCGGCCGCAACGGCGCCTGGGGCACCTGGGTGCACCGCTGGACGGCCGAGGAGGGCCGCCACGGCATCGTGATGCGCGACTACCTGCTGGCCTCGCGCGCCGTGGACCCGGACAAGCTGGAAGCGTTCCGGATGCAGCACATGTCGGAGGGCTTCGAGTCCGACAACCGCCACTCCATGCTCCACTCGGTGGCGTACGTGGCCTTCCAGGAGCTCGCCACCCGCATCTCGCACCGCAACACCGGCCACCAGTCCGGTGACCCGGTCTGCGACCGGATGCTGGCGCGCATCGCGCAGGACGAGAACCTGCACATGGTCTTCTACCGCAACCTGCTGGGCGCGGCCTTCGAGCTCGCCCCGGACCTGACGATGCAGGCGGTGCGGGACGTCGTGGTCAACTTCCGGATGCCCGGACACGGCATGCCCGGCTTCGAGCGGATGGCCGCACAGATGGCGATCGGCGGGGTCTACAACCTGCGGATCCACCACGACGACGTGCTGAGCCCCGTGATCCGCTTCCTGAAGATCATGGACATCGACGGCCTCGGCCCCGAGGGCCAGAAGGCCCAGGAGGAGCTCGGCCTGTTCATGAACGGCCTGGACAGCGAGGCCCGCAAGTTCGACGAGCGCCTGGCCGCCCGCGCGGCGCGCATCGCGGCCCGCAAGGCCTGACCGCTGGCCTGACCGCTGGTCTGGCTTGCGGCCTGGTCTCCGGCCTGACCGGTTTACGCTCCCTCCCCCGAGTGACGCGGATTGCCCTGGCAGAGCAGCGCTCTGCCAGGGTTTCGCGTTATGACCTCGCTCCAGGTGGACATCGACCAGCTGACCCGTCTGACGCGCGCCCTGGACTCCTCGCTGGTCTCCCTGCGGGAGGCCCGGCGGGCGCTGGACCACGTACGGGCCGACCAGCTGGGCACGGCCGACCTGGACGCGGCGTGCGACGGGTTCCAGGAACGGTGGGCCTACGGCACGCGGGAGCTGACCAAACGCGTCAAGGCCGTACGGGAGGGCGTGGGCCGCAGCGCCGCGGAGTACGCGGAGCTGGAGGAGGCCATCCGCGCGGCCTTCCTCCGGGCGGCGGCCACGCATGGCTGACCACGCGGCGCTGGGCTTCGACCCGGCCCCCGGGAATCCGGCCGCGGTCCTGGCCCTGACCAAGAAGCTCGACGCCTCGGCGCACTCCCTCGGGGAGGCCTCCCGCGTCGTGAAGGCCCTGGTCTCCCACAGCTCGGCCTGGCAGGGCGAGGCCGCCACCGCCTTCCGCGCCTCCCTCTCGCAGGACCTCCCCCGCTACCTGGGCTCGGCCCACACCGCCCTGGCGGAGGCCGCCCGCCGGCTCGCCGCGTGGCACGACACCCTGGTCGCACACCGCGCGCTGGCCGCCCGGTACGAGTCCCAGGCCGCGGCGGCCAAAACCTCGGAAGCCCTGGCGGACGCCCGCCGCCTGGCCCACGAGCTCGCGGCCGAACACGCGAAGGCGGCCCGAGGGGTGGCGCAGACCCTGAACGCGGCATCGGACCGCCTGGCCCCGAAGGAGCCGGGCCTGATGTCCTCGATCTGGCACAAGATCGTGGACGACCCGGGCGACGCCCTGTCCAACGCCTCCGCGATCCTGGGTGCGATCGGGGCCGGCGTGGCCCTGCTCTGCCCGCCGGCGGGCTTGGCGGTGATGCTGGTCGCGGGAGGCCTGTCCCTGGCGGCGCTGACGGTGCACACCTCGGACCCGAAGTTCCGCAAGTCCCTGGCGGACGGGGTCACCAAGGGCGAGTTCGACGCGGACTTCTGGAAGAGCGGGGTCACCCTCCTCGGAGACGTCGCCGGAGCGGTTCCGGGCGTGGCGGCGGTCGCCTCGGGCGCGAAGGCCGGCACGCTGGCCGCCCGCGCGGCGATGGCCGCCGCCCCGGAGGCCAGCGCCCTCTCATCCCTCGGCACAGGAGCCACCACGTTCCGCAGCACGACATGGTCGACCGGCCTCGCCATCCAGGAGGTCGAGAGCCCGCTCACCAAATGGGCCTTGCGCAGTACGACGAACACCACTGTGAGGAACTCTGTGAACATGGTGGCGCCTGCCGCCGGAGCGGCAACGGCCTTCGTGGACTACGGGCCGGAGAGCGAAACGGTCGAGCACACCTCGACTGCGGTGGACGGCGTCCGTGGCACATTGGACGACGCTCCTTCAGCCTTCGCGAAGTCGAAGCAGGCATGGTCGGTGATCCGGCCATGATGACCGATGCAAGTTCTCCACCTGTGTGGTTCCGGCTCCCGCCGGGCTTCCACGATGTCTCTCCGAACGACCGGGCCGCGTTGGACGACATCGCCTGCGCACTCGCCCGCCCGGACGCTCAGCAGCAGCTTGCGCGGCTGATGGACGGCTTCGCCGAACTCTCCGGACATCACGTCGTGCACACGGCGCTCGGTCTGCACCCGGACGATCTGGCCGGGGTGTCCACATCACTGTTCTCGTTGACCGTCCGACCCGCCGAACACGCCAACCTTCAACTGGGCGTGGCACGAACCGCACTCGCCATCGCGCGATCCGGCTTGTGGACGCACTCGGTGCGCCGGCTCATCGCGCTGCCCTCTGAGCTCCCGTGCTACTTGATCGCGGGAACCATCACCCTCCCGGGCACCGGGCAACAACTGTTTCAAGCCAGAGTCGCCATGGCTCACGCGGATGGACTACACGCCCTCATCCTCGACTTGACCAGTGCGGCAACCCATTACGCCGACGCGTACACCGACATCATCGAGGCCATCGCCCACACCGTCAGCTTCTCTGATCCCGATCCCAGTCCCGCTCCCGCGCCAAGGCCCTCGCGTATCCTGGAGGTGCTCCAGTGAAGTTCCTACTCACCAAGGTGGCGTGGGATCACCCCACAACGGTCAGCGGATACAAACGGCTGGCCATCCGCCGGGCCGCCTGGTTGGGCGGCTTCATCGCGACCTTCCTGTTCGCTGCGATGTGCCTCAATCGGGGAATCCTCCGCCCGGCCACGGCCCTCTTCCTCATGCTGGTGGTCTTCTCCCTTCCGGGGCTCCCGTGGGTTGCCGCCGCCTATTTCAGGCGCCGTCGCATCAGAGCCGTCCTCCGGGCATACCCCTGGCATGAGCTGCCGTGCCGACATCTTCCGTATGTGTCCGGGAGCCCCGCCACCCTCGCCATCCCGTTCCGGGAGGAGTTCACCGCCACGTTCCGCATCGTCCCGTTCCCCGTTCCGCGCGCAAAGTTGGAGGACGACCACCCGGAGCGGATCTGGTTCGCCGGGGACCCCCGCTTCGGTGGGGTCGTGTCACCAGTCGGGGGGCACTACCCCGTGCGGGTCGTACCCCACACGCCGCGGCGCGGGGAGTGCGGAGGCGAGGGGTTCGAGCTCGCCCTGCGCGTGGGGCTGGTGCGCCGCAGCGGCAAAGGCACGCGTACCTGATCAGCGGCGCGGCCGAAGGGCGAGGCGTTCGGATTCCGAGAGGCCGCCCCAGACTCCGAAGCGCTCGTCATTGGCCAGGGCATACTCCAGGCACGCCGCCCGCCCCTCGCACGCCCCGCACAGTCGCTTCGCGTCGCGCAGCGACGAGCCAGGCTCCGGGAAGAAGAAGCCCGGGCCCGTCTGGGCGCACAGGGCGAGGTCGTACCAGGCGGTGTCAGTGGCTGCGGTGGTGGTGTTCATCGACATGCGGGAGATACTGACCGCCGGGGATGGACGTCCGATCAACGCCTGATCAACACCCCGTCACGGCCCCGGCGCCGGCGCGCTGGCTATGACCGCGAACCTCGCCCCGTAGGGGTCCGCCAGCTTGGCGAAACGGCCGACTCCCTCCATGAACACCGGGGTCAGACGGACCTTTCCGCCCGACTCCTCCGCCTTCGCCGCCGTCGCGTCGCAGTCGGCCACCTCGAAGTACGGCGTCCAGTAGGGCCGTTCGGTGTCCTCCACCGGGTCCATGGATATCGGGACCAGGCCCCCGAAGGCGGCTTCGTCCGTCGTTCCGGCCGGCTTGACCATCGTGTACGTTCCGCCCTCGAACGGCATCTCGCTGATCTCCCAGCCGAGGACCGTGCCGTAGAACTCGCGCGCCCCGGCTACGTCGCCGGTGTACAGCTCCGTCCAGCACAGGGTGCCCACGTCCGTCACCGCGCCCAGTCCCGTGTTCTTCTTCGGCTGCCACACCCCGAAGCTCACTCCCGCCGGATCGGCGAATATCGCCATCCGGCCGAAGTCCATGACGTCCATCGGCTCGAAGAGCACCGTGCCGCCCGCCCCGGTCACGGCCGCCGCCGTCGCGTCCGCGTCGGAGGTCTGGAAGTACACCTGCCAGGCACACGGGCCCTGCTCCGCCGGCACGGTCATGCCGCCCGCGACCGTCTTGCCGCCGAGGTGGAACATGCCGTAGCCGCCGACCTCCTCGCCGCCCGGCTGGAAGTCCCAGCCGAAGAGTCCCTCATAGAACGCGGCGGCGCCATTGACGTCGGGGGTGCCGAGGTCCACCCAGTTCGGGGAGCCGTCCTTGTAGTCCGTGGTGAGCATGGTCCGCACTCCTTCCGACCTCTTCCGCCATGACTCTCCTGTCCTCTTAGAGCATCGCACCCCCCACTGACAGTGGCCCGCCCCACAGAGTGAACGACCGTGCGTTCGGTAAGATGGCCGCATGGCAGACGGACGCGTGGAACGCGGCAACCAGACGCGGCGGACCGTTCTCGACCGGACGATGAGCATCGCCTCCGTGGACGGCCTGGAGGGCCTGTCCCTGGGGAAGATCGCTGCGGATCTCGGTCTGAGCAAGAGCGGCGTCTTCGCGCTCTTCGGCTCCAAAGAGGACCTGCAGCTCGCCACCGTCCGCGCCGCCCGGGACGTTTTCGTCGAGCAGGTCGTACGCCCCGTGCACGCGGAGCCCGACGGTCTCGCCAAGGTGTGGCGGGTGTGCGAGCGCTGGCTCGACTACTCCGGGCGCCGCGTCTTCCCCGGCGGCTGCTTCTTCTACTCCGTCTCCGCGGAGTTCGACGCCCGCCCCGGCCCGGTACGTGACGAGGTCGCCAAGGCGCGGTCCGACTGGACGCGTTACATGGAGCGGGTCCTGGACGAGGCGCGGCTGGCGGGCGGTTTCCGGGACGGGGCCGGCGCGGCCGACGTACCGCAGCTGGCCTTCGAGTTGATCGCCCTGATGGAACTGGCCAACGCGCATTCCGTCCTGCACGCGGACGGGCTGGCGTACGAACGGGCCGGCCGGGGCATCCTCGACCGGCTGCGGGCGGTGGCGGGCGCTCCGGACGAGCTCCCGGAGCGGCCGCCTGCCTTCGCCTTCTCTTTCTCTTCCTGACCTCAGTCCTCGGTTCTCGGTTCTCAGTTCTCAGTCACGCACGTGTGGCCGCCTGCGCGGAGATCGCGAATTCGACCGCCGCCGCGATGACCTCCGGGTCGGCGAGGATGCGGCGATGGCCCAGGCCGGCGGTCTCGATCAGGCGGGCCTGCCGGCCGTAGGCGTCGGCGATCGCACGGGACTGGGCGGGGGCCGCCACGTCATCGTCCACGTCGTGGACGAGAAGGATCGGCGCCCGCATGTCCGCGGGAGGGCGGCCGGCGTCGAGGCGCTGTCAGATGTCGGGTTCGCCGGGGAAGAGGCGGCGCTCGACGTGGGTGCGCAGGGCGCGTCTGACGCTCTCGCCCAGACGCAGCCGGGCACAGAACTGGTCCAGCATGTAGTCGAAGTCGGCGACGCCCCCGATCCCGACGACGCGGTCGGCCCGTATGCCGTCCCGCAGCATGAAGAAGGTGGCGAGCACCCCGAAGGAGTGGGCCACGACGGCCGAGAAGTCTCCGTGTTCCGCGTGCAGTCGGCCGATGATGGCGCGGTAGTCGACGATCGTGGAGGCCCGGCCGTCGGACTCGCCGTGACCGGGGGCGTCGAAGGCGATCACGGTGCGGCCTTGGGCCCGGAGGGCCTCGACGAAGCCGGCGAACCGCGAGGCGCGCGAGGACCAGCCGTGTACCAGGAGGACGGGCCGGTCGCCGTCACCCCAGCGGTACGTGGTGACGGCCACGCCACGCACGACCAACCGTCCGGTCCGGGCCCTCGCCATCACCTCCGCTTCCTCGGGGCGCAGCCTCACACGGCCGAGGGGGCGGACGAACAGCGCGAAGGCGCGGGGGCCGGCCAGGCCCGGGGTGAGCCGGCCGGCGACGTTGAGGGTGGTGCTCAGGAGTGAAGCCATGGGGTGCATGTGCGGTTCTCCGGAATCTCCTCAGAGTGCGCCAGGGGGCGCGGGAGGGACGATGAGGAGGATATTAGCACGATCGTTCGTGTTGTTTCATGAAGGCTTCGCGCCGCCCCGACTGGCTGGTCCGCTGTCCGTTGTCATCAAACCCAGTCGTCGTCTCATCGAAGTCAGGCGGCTGGCGCTCTGTCTCATCTAATACAGTCGTCGCAGGTCAGCAGTTCAACGCTTCAGAGGGATCAGCGCGCTGGATTCGGTGCCTCCCAGAGCGACGGCGTCACCCAATCCAGTTGTCCCGTCTCACCGAGGGTTGGTCAGTCTCACCGAACCTTGACCACTCGGCTGTTTGTCTCATCGAACTTTGACCGCCGCAGATCAAGGGCAGATGGCCCCCGGGCCTGGCAGGCGCTGCGTGGCCGGACGACGCACTGTCGTCTGCGGTTTCCACCTCGAGAAGGTACGGCTCGCTGCGGCCTTACGCACTTCTCCGCAGGGCCCTACCTTTGCGTCATGGAAACTCGGCGTCCCGCCTCACTTGCGGAAGTTGTGTTACCCGTGACAGCCGGATGGCGGCTGATGTTCGTGCGCAGCAGGGGCCACGAGCTGGCTACCGCGCTCGTCGGGAGCATCATGGTCCCGCCGAAGGTCGCAGCCCCGCTTCTGCTGGCCTCTCTGGTGCCCGCCGTGGTCTGGGGGAACGCAATCATCTGGGGCATTTTCTGGGTCCTACTGACGCTCACGGTCGTCGCGGTGGTCGTGCTCGCCGCAGCCATGCTGTTCGCCACGGTCTCCCTGACCGTGCGGTGGGTCGAGCTCCGCCCCCTGGGAACTCCGGCCCAGTTCGTGATCGCCCGCTTTCTGCGTTCGTCGACCACGGCGATGGCTGATCTGCGGCGAGTCGTCGTCATCGAGCGACTCAGGCTGGGGCAGCGACGGTCGATCAAGGTGGTGTTTCACACCCGCAGCGAGACGGTGGAGTGCGAACCGGATCCGTTCGCACCGCTTTTCCGGGTCGACGCACAGGAGCTGACCGGCTGGTTGACCGAGCAACTCGGCCAGGCCCAGGTGCCGGTGGAGCGTCAGACGGAGGTCCAGCGAGACTTCCTGCGTCCGGACGAGTGGTGGACCCAGTCCCACACCGCCCAGCTGTGGCGGGTACCCGTCGGCGAGGTCGACAACATAGCTGCCCAGCGCGGCGTCGAAATCTATCGGTACACGCCCCGGACGAGCGCGATGTACAGCCCTGGCACTTCGGTCACCGTCTACGACCCGGGCCGGGCCTACGACGTCGCCGAAGAACTCCGCGCGGAACGAGCCGCCGGCCAGGCCGCCGACAGCACGGCGGCCCCCGGCCCAGCCGAGGACGACGCAACGGATTCCCGCTGACTCGGTCGGGCTGGTCCTGACCTGGCTCGGAGACTGAACTCCATGAGCAGGCGTATGGCATCGCCTGCGTGGTGATGAATCCCGTCGGAGCCGAACCTTGACCTTCGAGCTCGCTGCCCAGCTGCGTATGGCCAGCCTCGTCGCTGTCAGCACCTGGCTGGCCCGGGGGCCACTGCCCTTGACCTGCGGCGGTCAAAGTTCGATGAGACAAACGGCCGAGTGGTCAAGGTTCGGTGAGACTGACCAACCTTCGGTGAGACGGGACACCAGTCGTGGCACGTCCGGGCTTCGCCGCCGCCCAACTTCCCTGATAACGGACACGGGCGTCTTCTTCGCATGGCAGAAATGACACGGCGCTGAGGTTGTCAGCTTGGCTTCTTGCGCTGCAGCAAGGGTGCTCGGCGGCTTGGTTCCACTCGGCTCCAGCGCGGCGCTCCCGCGCCGGGTGATTGGTAGAGGGCATGCTGTGAGAGGTGAGAGGCGCACGACAGCGGGAATGGGTTCGATACTCAGGCGGGCTGCTGCTCGCCTCGGCGTGCCTGGCTGTCGGTTTCTGGGCCGTGGTCACGTTCATCAGCGGCAACCTGACCACGTCCGACAAGCTGGGTGTGTTCGGGCTGTTGCTCGCGCTGCTGCCCCTGTCCGGCGCAGCGGCGAAGATGCTCAAGCCGTCGTCCGAGGTAGACCTCGTCCAAACGGCCCGGGAACTCGCCGAAGCGGTGGAGACAAGTGAACTGGCGCAGCGCATCCGGTTGCTGGGCGGCGACAACCAGCCCATCGACGTCGCCTTCACCTTCCGCGCCGCTCCGTCCCGGGTAGCTGTTGGTGCTGCGCCCACCGGTCGTCTGAGCGAGATCAGCGGCTACTACCGCGGCATGCAGCCCCGGCGGCTGCTTATTACCGGAGCCGCGGGAGTGGGCAAAACAGTCCTGGCCGTCGAACTCATGCTGGGCCTGCTCGAGAAGCGGGAAGCCGACGAACCCGTACCGGTTCGCATGGCCCTGGCCGGCTGGGACACCACCCAGCCACTGGACGCATGGATGACCGGCGAGCTAGCAGATACCTACCAGCTGAGCTTGACGACCGCCAGGCGCTTGATCGACATCTCGCAGATGCTGCGGCCCGCGCCGCTGGGCAGGCGGCAGGCGGAGCACCCCGCAGCCGCGCATGATGCATCGACGGCAAAGCTGCTCCTTCCGGCCGGCGCGTCATCCCCGTGACACCACCCGCAGCGCGCCGCGCGGGCACAGTCGATACCCCTCGTGGACACCCTCGCTAGGTGGGCCAGCCTCGCGGCGACCGTGGTGACGGTCGTCGGCGGCGTCCTGCCGGTCTCGGAGCAGAATCACAAGAGCCGCGAGCGGAAGAAACCCGCTCAGTTCAGTAGATGAAGTTGTCCGACCGGCGCAGCGAGAGTTGCCAGAGCTGAAGGCTGGACTGGATTGGATGAGACGACGACTAGCTTCGGTGAGAACGGACATCCGCCTGTCCCTTGTCATTCAATCGAGGCGCTTTGACAGCGAACCCAGCCGAATCGACTTCTCTGACAGTGAATCTAGTCGTGAGGGGTGATCACGCTGGGGGTGTTGTGTGTCGGTATCGGCTGGGATGGACGGGGTGGGCACGAACCGACCACCGGCCCGCGCACGGGTACGGCCCGCCGGCCGCTGCCGGACTGCCGGTCTGCGGCCCCGGCTCCGCCCCGTGGGCTTACCAGGTCACCGGCAGTCCCACAGGCCCGCGGATGAGCACGTCCTTCTGCCAGATCACCTCGCCGGGGTCAACTGCCAGCCGGAGGTCCGGTAGCCGCTCGACCAGGGTGGTCAGGAGCAACTCCGCCTCCA
Source organism: Streptomyces sp. NPDC030995 (assembly GCF_055571215.1). Taxonomy (NCBI): domain Bacteria; kingdom Bacillati; phylum Actinomycetota; class Actinomycetes; order Kitasatosporales; family Streptomycetaceae; genus Streptomyces; species Streptomyces sp. NPDC030995. Next base: position 60,196 of record NZ_JBVIFS010000021.1, on the reverse strand, counting down.
GCCGGGCCAGCAGCGGTGCCACGCAGTGGTGGGGACCGTGCCCGAAGGCCAGGTGGGGCGGGCCCTGGCGGCCGATGTCGATGCGGCCAGGCTCGGGGTAGCACGACTCGTCCCAGTTGGCCGCCACGTACGAGACGTACACGGCCTCGCCCCGGCGGATCTGGACCCCGCTCACCTCGACGTCCTCGGTGGCGACGCGTGGCTGTCCCACGCCGTGCTTGTGCGGAATCCAGCGCAGCAGCTCCTCCACGGCAGCCGGCACGGCCCGCGGGTCCGACCGCAGCCGGCTCATCAGGCTGTCGTCGGTCAGGAGTACGTACATCATGTTCGAGGTGTGATTGCGGACGGCGTGCCAGCCGTTCAGCCCCATCAGCACCGCCAGGGCGAGCATTTCCTCTTCCTCGATCTGGCCACTCGCGACCGCGGCTGCCAACGTGCTCGTGAGATCACCCTGCGGCCGGGCCCGGCGCTCCCGGGCCAGCTCGCGGAACAAGGCGCAGGCGGCCTCCTTGGCCTGACGGGCCCGCTCGACGCCTGCCTCGTCCGTCGCCCTCGTCAGCACGGTGTCCGCCCAGACGCGCAGGCGCGGCCGGTCGGCCTCCGGCACGCCCAGCACCGCTCCGATGACGTGCAGAGGGAACGGCGAGGTCACCTGCCGTACGAGGTCCGCAGGCGGCCCCGACGCCACCATGCGGTCGATCAGGCCGTCGAGCACAGCCTGCGCGCGCGGACGCAGCGCCGCCATGCCCGAGCGGTTGAACGCCGAGGAGACCACGGAACGGACCCGGGTGTGGTCGGGGGGATCCACGAAGCTGACCGCCCGGTCCAGCGGCACGAGGTACATGTTCATGCTCGGCAGCGGCCGGCCGACGATGTCCCGGCTGAACCGGGGGTCGGAGGTGACGAACCGGACCACGTCGTGCCGCGTCGCCAGCCAGCACTCACCAGGGGTCCCGTGCAGCAGCCGGACCCGGACGACCGGCGCTTCCCGCAGTGCCTCTCGGAGGAAGGGGTCGAAGTCCAGCGCCGCCAGGTCAACGGCCTCGTACACGGGGGGAGCGGTGTCCTGTATCACTGGCTCCTCGCCGGCCGGTCGTGGCGCAGAGGGGTGAGCTGCTCGATGTCGTAGCGGCGGCGCAGGGCCGCGATGGCGGTGTGGTCGGTGGGTCCGTCGGCGGACAGGATGTCCATGAGCTCCTCGAAATACCGCTCGTGGTCCGGCGGCGGGGACGACTGGAAGAACATCCTCGCCGGGGCTTCGGTGGGATTGGCGAACGCGTGCGGGCAGCCCTGCGGGACCAGGATGACCGTGCCGGGTGTGGCGCGGACCACGCGGTCCCCCTGCGTGGACCGCCACCCGCGCCAGCCGTCGGGAGTCCGCACGCGCGGCTCGAAGGCGAGGACGTCGAGTTCCCCTTCGAGTACGTAGAAGAGCTCCTCGCTGCGGGTGTGGACGTGCGCGCCGACGTCGAAGCCGGGCGGTACGACGACCTCGAAGCTCGATGCGCTGCGCGACTGTTCGCCGGTCACCTTGAACGTCACCTGCTGCGCGGCGGTGCGCAGCGTGCGGCCACCGCCGGGCGGCACGATCAGGCCGCCAGGTGGCCGCGGAGCCGTGGGGGATGTGGCGGATGTGGTCGTGGTGTCTGCTTCGGGAAGGGTCACGGCGTACGGCTCCAGCGGCCCAATGTCATCTCGGCGGTGATGCCCGGCCCGAATCCGGCCAGCAGGCCGCGCGCCCGGTCGGCGGCGCCGCCCTCGTCGAACAGCCGACGCAGCGCGTCCAGTACGACGACGCTCGCCACGTTTCCGTACTCGGTGAGCGTGGCCCGGCTGAAGCGGAAGGCGTCCGGGGGCACGCCCAGAAACTTGCTGAGGTCGTCGAGGATCCGCGGCCCCCCGGCGTGCACGATGTAGAAGTCGAGGTCGGGCGCGTTCCAGCCGTGTTCGTCGGCGAGGGCGCGCAGCGCGGGGGCGAGCGGCTCCATGGTGCCCGGCACCCGCTTGTCGAGCAGGAAGTGGAAGCCGGTGGCGCGTACGTCGTACGCGATCCAGTCCTCGGTGCCCGGGACCAGGTACGAGCCGTTTCGCTCCAGGTGGATGCCGGCTCCGCCCGTCCCGCGGACAACTGCGGCGGCCACACCGTCGCCGAAAAGTCCGTTGGACAGCAGAGTTCCGATGCCGATGTCGGTGGGCTGGTAGCTCAGGGAGCAGAACTCACAGGCCACGATCAGCGCATTCGCCTCCGGGTAGGCCGTGCAGAAGTCGTGCGCCCGGTTGATCGCGGCGCCGCCGGCCGCGCAGCCCAGCTGGGCGATCGGCAGCTGCCGGGTGGTGGAGGGAAATCCCATCGAGTTGATGAGCCAGGCGGTGAGCGAGGGCATCATGAACCCGGTGCAGGACACGTAAATGATCAGGTCGATGTCGGAGGCGCGCAGCCCGGCGTCCTCCAGCGCCCGCTGTACGACCAGGGGCACGCGGGCCTTGGCCTCTGCCGCGTAGAGCCGGTTGCGCTCTTCGAAGCCCGGGTGTGCGAGCGTCTCTTCGACCGGTTGCACCAGGTGGCGGGTCCGTACCCCGGTGTTCTCGATCAGGCGCAGCGAGAGGCCTAGTTGGGGGTGGTCGGCATGGCGCGAGCGCGCGAGCTCAAGCGTCTCCTCCATGGTGATGACGTACTCCGGAACCGACACGGCAGGCCGACATAACGTCGCCATGCAACACCCTCTCCCCCATGGGCACCCAGAGTGCCCGGTCCGGCTCAACTCGCTGAGTAACGATCACCCTCGTTATGGGTCACAGCGGTCCGCAGCCGGCACCGCGGTGTGGAACGACGGATGGCAGTGAGACGGTGGCAGCAAGACCGCCGGGTCATGCCGAGCGGCGAGGCGCAGTGCCAGACTCCGCGAGCCCGGAATGATCCGAAAGGCAGGCGCTAGCTCACTCGAGAAGAGCCGCACGCATTGACATCCAACCCAGTCGCCCCAGATCAGCGCGCTGCACGCGACTATCTTCGATGTCGAGGTTTTGCGGAAGCTCCGTGGCCGGATGCCAGGACAAGGGCCGCATCAGTCCTCGTGCTTCGCCCGGCTGGGCTGGACGCGTTTCGGCTCGCCCGGCATCTTCGGGTAGTCCGGCGGGTAGGGCATGTCGCCCAGGCCGTGCTCGTGTTCGTCGCGTGCCGCGAGCTCCAGTACGGCGTCCAGGGTGAAGGCGTGGTCGTCCATGTCCGCGTGCAGGTCGCCCAGTTCGGCGAAGCGGGCCGGCATCGTCACGATGTCGAAGTCGCGCGGCTCCGCGTCGTCCACCTCGTCCCAGCGCAGCGGCGCGGACACCGGGGCGTGCGGGCGCGGGCGGATGGAGTAGGCGGAGGCGATCGTGCGGTCACGCGCCGTCTGGTTGTAGTCGACGAAGATCCGCTCTCCGCGCTCCTCCTTCCACCAGGCCGTCGTGACCTTGCCCGGCATCCGGCGCTCCAGTTCCCGGCCGAGGGCGATGGCGCAGCGCCGGACCTCGGTGAAGGTCCAGCGCGGTGCGATCGGAACGAAGACGTGCAGGCCGCGGCCGCCCGAGGTCTTGGGCCAGCCGCGCAGGCCCAATTCCTCCAGCAGGGCGCGCAGTTCGTGAGCGGCCGCCACCGCGTGGTGGTAGTCGGTGCCCGGCTGCGGGTCCAGGTCGATCCGCAGTTCGTCGGGCCGGTCGGTGTCCTCGCGGCGCACCGGCCAGGGGTGGAAGGTGAGACAGCCCAGATTGGCGGCCCACAGCACGGCGGCCGGCTCGGTGGGGCAGATCTCGTCGGCCGAGCGTCCGCTCGGGAAGGCGATGTGGGCGGTCGGAATCCAGTCGGGGAGGTTCTTCGGGGCCCTCTTCTGGAAGAAGGACTCGCCCTCCACTCCGTCCGGGAAGCGCTCCAGGGTGGTCGGCCGGTTGCGCAGGGCGCGCGTGATGCCGTCCGCGACCGCCAGGTAGTACTCGGCCACGTGCCGCTTGGTGAGTCCGCGCTCCGGGAAGTACACCTTGTCCGGGCTGGACAGCCGTACCGTCCGTCCGCCCGCGTCCAGCTCGATCGCATTACCGGCAGCACCCATGTGCGCCACGGTAGGCGGGACCGGTCACGCGCGCACACCGGGCGGGTCCGCACGTACGACCGCAGAATCGAAGGCATGGATCTGCCCGTGATGCCGCCCGTGAAGCCGATGCTCGCCAAGTCCGTGGCGAAGATCCCGCCCGGCATGCAGTACGAGGCCAAGTGGGACGGCTTCCGGGCCATCGTGCACCGTGACGGCGACCAGGTCGAGATCGGCAGCCGGACGGGCAAGACGCTGACCCGGTACTTTCCCGAGCTGGTGGAGGCCCTGAAGGCGAATCTGCCCGCCCGCTGCGTCGTGGACGGCGAGATCGTGATCGTTCAGGGCGGGCGCCTCGATTTCGACCGGCTGACCGAGCGGATCCATCCCGCTGCCTCCCGCGTGAAGCTGCTCGCCGAGACGACCCCGGCCAGCTTCGTCGCCTTCGACCTGCTCGCGCTCGGCGACGAGTCGCTCCTGGACACCCCGCTCACCGACCGCCGCACGGCCCTGACCCAGTCCCTCTCCACTGCTCGACCCCCCGTTCACCTCGCGCCCGCGACCACCGATCCCGCGCTCGCGCAGGAGTGGTTCGAACGATTCGAGGGCGCCGGGCTCGACGGGGTGATCGCCAAACCCCTCGATCTCCCCTACCGGCCCGATGCCCGCCTCATGTTCAAGATCAAGCACGAACGTACCGCCGACGTCGTCGTCGCGGGTTTCCGTTTCCACAAGAGCGGTCCGATTGTCGGATCGCTGCTGTTGGGGCTGTACGACAGTCGCGGCGCCCTCCAGCACGTGGGTGTGTGCGCCGCCTTCCCCATGAAGCGCCGCGCCGAGCTGGTGGAGGAGCTCGAACCGCTGAGGATGGAGGACGCGACCGGACACCCCTGGGCCGCCTGGGCCGAGGAGTCCGCGCACGAGAGCGCGCGACTGCCGGGCGCGCAGAGCCGGTGGACCGGGAAGAAGGACCTGTCCTGGGTGCCGCTGCGGCCCGAGCGGGTCGTCGAGGTCGCGTACGACCACATGGAGGGCGACCGTTTCCGGCACACCGCCCAGTTCCGCCGCTGGCGGCCCGACCGGGTGCCGGAGAGCTGTACGTACGCCCAGTTGGAGGAGGTCGTCGGCTACGACCTGGCCGAAGTGCTCGGCCCGGCCACCGGCCCGGCCACCGGTGCCGACGCCAGCGCCACCGGTGCCGACGCCGACGCCGGCTCCTCCGGCTGAGCGGCCCACCCGCCGGCCCCCGCCGTCAGCTCCTCCCACTGCGCCCGGTCCGGCCCCGCCGCGTTCGGCGCGTAGTCCGGCCGCGCGGCCAGCCAGCGCGCCACCCGGGCCCGGATCTCCGGATCCGCGTACGCCCGCTCCGGCGGTTCCACCAGGTGCCGCACCCGCGCCCGCGCCCGCATCACCTCGGGGTCCTCCAGCGCGCAGTCGAACAGCGCGGCCACCTCGCGCGCCGTCCCCGTACGCCCGGCCCGCGTCGCGAAGCGCTCCCCGATGGCCGCGTCCGCGACGACCTGGAAGTCGAACCACGGCTTCAGGGTGCGCACCGCCCAGGCGTGGTGATCGACGGCGAACCGCGCCGATCCCGGGTCCCGGTGCGCCGTACGGGCCACCCGGCGGGCGGCCCACAGGGCGAGCGAGGTGCCCTGCCCGAGCGTCGGATTGGTGTGCGTGATCGAATCCCCGACCGGCACCAGACCGCTCACCACCGGGCCCCGCTCGTCGACCAGCGCACTCCACCGGTTGTCGAGGCTCGCGGTGGCCAGCACCTCCGACTGCGGCTCGGCCCCCAGCGCCAGCCAGACCGCGGCGGGCGGGAAGGTGCGCGCCGCTCGCTCGAAGACGGCGGGATCGCGCAGCGCCGAGCGCGTGGTGTCGGCGGTGTGCACGAACAGCGTCACGGCGAACAGCCGGTTGTCGGCCGGGAAGACCGCACACCCGGCGAAGGCCCCGCCGGTCACCGCCCAGGGCCGGCGCGGCCCCTCGTCCATGCCCTCGGGAAGCCGGTACCAGCGGCAGAAGTACGCGAGCCCCGTGCGGTGCCGTTCCACGACGGGCGGCCGGCAGCCCGCCGCGGCCAGCCGGCGCTCCAGGCCACCGCGCCGCCCGCCCGCGTCCACCACGACGTCCCCCTCGTACGTCCCGGCCCCGGTGGTCACTCCCGTCACCTGGATCCCAGCTGCGGCCGCCAGTCCGGGAACCGGGACCGGGACCGGGACCGGGGCCGTGGTCAACGCGGTGACCGGTTCCCCGTACCGGACGACGACCCCGGCCTCCGCTCGCAGGGCGGTGGCCAGCGCACTCTCCAGCACGATGCGCCGGGCCTGGAGCATGACGAGGTCCTCGTCGCCGGGGAGCTCGGGGGGACGCACGTCGAACCAGTCCAGCTCGTGCCGCTCGCGGGCGCCGAGCCGGAGCATCTCCGCGTGGACGTCGGGCAGTTCCTCCCGCAGCACGTTGCGGGCGGCCCCGAGCAGCACGTGCGGCTGGGACGCCTGCGGCACGGTCGGCCGCCGCCAGCCGAAGAAGTCACGGTCGAGCGCCGTGCCCGGAGCGCGCGTATCGCGCTCGAACAGTTCGGCGGTGTGCCCTTGCCGCGCCGCGAGCAGCGCGGTGGCCAGCCCTCCGACGCCTCCGCCGATGACCAGCACATGTGCCATTCGAGCGCCCCCCTGAGCCGATGAACCGTACGACGATCACATCGCCCAGAGCCTGCGCGGACGGAGGTCGGCCGAAACCCGCACAGGCGTCCGAGGCCCTACGCCCCGCCCGCGCGGTACGCCTCCACGGCCCGCCGGGTTTCCGCCTCGATCAGGTCGGTGTTGACGGCGACGGCCGCGCGCACCCCTTGGGCGGCCGCGCCCGCGACCTTCTCCAGCGGGTCGGTCACATTGCCCGCCACCCATACGCCGGGGAGCGCGGTGGCCCCCGTGGCCGGGTCGGACTCGACGCAGGTGCCGATCACGTGGCCGTCCCGCTCCACGGCGGCGGTCGACAGACCCAGGCTGGTCAGCACGCCCGAGCGGGCGGTGAACCGTGGGGCCACCACCAGGGCCCGGCACTCCGCCACGGCGCCGCCGGCCAGGGTCACCCCGGTCAGCCGGTCGTCCTCGACCGCGAGGCCGGTCGCCTCCCCCTCGACGACCCGTACGCCCAGGGCGGCCATCAGTTCCCGGTCCTCGGCGGTGAGCGGCCAGGTGTGCGCCAGCAAGGTGGTCCGCTCGCTCCAGTGCCGCCAGAGCCGAGCCTGGTGCACGGCGAGCGGGCCGTCGGCCAGCACCGCGATCGGCTGGTCCCGGACCTCCCAGCCATGGCAGTACGGGCAGTGCAGCACGTCCCGCCCCCAGCGCGCGCCGAGGCCCCGCACTGCCGGGAGCTCGTCCACCAGACCGGTGGCGACCAGCAGCCGCCGGGCCCGCACGGTCGAGCCGTCCCCGCAGCGGACCAGGAAGCCCCCGTCGGGCAGCCGGTCCGCGGCGATCGCCGTGCCCCGGCGGATCTCCCCGCCGTAGCCGGTCACCTCCGCGCGCCCCCTGGCCAGCAGCCCGGCCGGGCTCTCCCCGTCCTGGCCGAGGTATCCGTGCATGTGCGCGGCGGGGGCGTTGCGCGGGCTGCCGGAGTCGATCACGAGCACCGAGCGGCGGGCCCGGGCCAGGGTGAGGGCCCCGGCGAGGCCGGCGGCCCCGCCGCCGACGATCACCACGTCGAACGAGTCGTCCATTGCGTTGTCCATGCCTGCGAGGGTCCGTCCGGGGGCTCTCATTTGACAAAACTTCTTGCCGAAGCGGCAAATGGACCCATGGCCACCGAGGAACACGACGAGGAACTCGCGGACGTGCTCACCGCCGTGGGCCCGCGGCTGCGCGCCCTGCGCCGACAGCGCGGCACCACGCTGGCCCAGCTCAGCGAGGTCACCGGCATCTCGCTCTCCACGCTGTCCCGGCTGGAGTCGGGCCGGCGCAGGCCGACGCTGGAGCTGCTGCTGCCGCTGGCCAAGGCGCACCGGGTGGCGCTCGACGAGCTGGTCGGCGCCCCGGACATCGGGGACCCCCGGATCCGGCCGCGCCCCTTCGTGCGGCACGGCCACACCTTTGTACCGCTGACCCGCAACTTCGGCGGGGTGCACGCCTTCAAGCAGATCCTCCCGCCCCTCTCAGGCCCGCCGCCCGAGCCCGAACTGAACGTCCACGAGGGCTACGAGTGGCTGTACGTGCTGTCCGGGCGCGTCCGGCTGCTGCTCGGCGAGCACGATCTCGTCCTCGGCCCGGGAGAGGCCGCCGAGTTCGACACGCGCACCCCGCACGCCTTCTTCAACGCCGGTCCGCAGCCGGCGGAGTTCCTCAGCCTCTTCGGCCCCCAGGGCGAGCGGATCCATGTCCGCGCCCGCCCCGCCACCACTACCACCACCACCGCACCGGAAGGACGTCCATGACCACCACCGACGAGCGCCCCGAGCGGGCCGTGCCCCAGCCCAATGCCGTCGTAGGCGTCGGGCTGGTCGTCGTCGGCCCCGACGGCCGGGTGCTGCTCGGCCAGGCACACGACGGCCGCTGGGAGCTGCCCGGCGGCAAGGTCGACCCCGGGGAGGGCTTCGAGCAGGCCGCTGCCCGGGAGCTCGCCGAGGAAACGGATCTGCGGGCGGCCCCCGACACGATCCGCGTCCTCTCCGTCCAGATCGACGCGGCGTCGGGCGTGACGCGGCTGACGGCGGCCGCCGTCACCACCGCGGCCCAGGGGGTTCCCACGGTCACCGAGCCCCACAAGATCGCCCGCTGGCAGTGGTTCGCCCCGGCCGAGATCCCCTCGGCCCTGTACCCCCCGTCGGCGGCCGTACTGCGCACCTGGCGCCCGGAGCTCACCACGCTGCCGCACGTCCCCTCGTACGACTACCCGACCGCGAGCCCGACCGCCTGAGCGCCCCGCCACGGGCTGCGACGAGCCACCGCGACCGGGCCACCGGAACGGACCACCGCGACGCGCCAACGGGCTAGCCCGCCGGCGGGGCGACCGTCAGCACCGTCACCGTCGTCACCGCGACCATCGCGGCCTGCACGTCGCGGATGGCCACCCGGACGCTCTCCGCGGCCCACTGACCGGCGGCTATCTCCGCCATCCTCGGTGCCACCGAACCGAGCCGCCGGTCGGGGAAGGCGAGCCGGTGCAGCTTGGCCGAGTGGATCAGGGCGATGAGGCCCGCCGTGCGCTCGTCCGGCTCGGCGTCGTCGAGGACGGCGTCGCGGAGCCGCTCCCGCAGTGCGCGCTCGACGGCGGCGTCGGCCTCCGGGTAGCGGCGCTGCGGGAACATCCCGAGCACCTTGCGCACCTCCTCCACCACCAGCCCCCGCTCGGTCAGGCCTGCCAGCGCGGCGTCGACCGCCTTGGTGTGGTCCTTCGTCAGCCAGTCCGTCACCCGGCCCTTGCTGCGGCCCCGCAGCCAGGCCCCGATGAGCAGGATCCGGCTGTCGAGCAGCCGCTCCCCCGTCGGTGTGGTGTCCCTGAGCTCCAGGTACTTGCCCGACACCGACACCCGCTCCGCCATGACGAGTTCGAGCAGTATCCCGCCCGCCACGGCCCAGCCCGCCGACTGACGCTGCTGCATCGCCCCGGACTCGTCGTCCAGGCACAGCAGCATGATCTCCTCGGCCAGCGTGATCCCCATGCGCGCTCCCCCGTCGTCGGTGCGTCCGCCTCGCCTCGTCCCCCCGTGTACGAAGGACGCCCGGCGGCCGTCGGAGGTTCCTGACGCGCCCCGCCTCTACCCCCGCAGCGCCACCCTCGGCGCGAAGTTGCCCTCTCCCAGGTCCTCGGCCAGCAGGCGCTTGGCGATCGCGTCCGCCGCCACCCGCAGTTCGGCGCTCCGCGGCCGGCCGCGGTCCTTCTCCAGCTGGTCGCCGAGCCAGTCGGCCCACGCCCGCGAGATGACGTCCGCTTCCCGCTGCCCGGCCGGATTGAGGGTCAGGAAGCTGCCCTCGCGGCTGAGGAAGCCCTCGTCCTCCATCCGGTCGAAGACCGGGAGCAGTACCTCCGGCGGCAGCGAGCGGCGCCCGGCGATCAGGCCGAGGCTGGCGTGGCCGACCGTCCGGGTCATCAGCTCCACCTGCATCACCGCCCACGCGCCCGCCATGTCCAGCCGGGTGTCCGAGGCCTCGACGATCCCCCGCGCCGTCTCCGGGCCCATGTTCCGCACGAGTTTGCCGACCGCCAGCTCCAGCAGCTTGGCCGAATCCCCCGAGGTCGTGGCCGGCGAGGCGAAGCCGTCGCCCATGTCCGTGGACCCGGCCCGGGCGGTGTCGCGCAGGTGCACCTCCTTGAGGAAGAGCGCCACGACGAATCCGATCACCGCCACCGGTACGGTCCACAGGAACACCGTCTGCAGCGCCTCCGCGTACGCGTCGATGACCGGCCCGGCCTCGGCCGGATCGAGCCCGTGTACGCCCTGCGGGCTCTGGGCGGCCTTGCCCAGCTGCGCCGGATCGGCCCCGGTCGCCCGCGCCGCCTCCGCCACGCCCTTGGCCAGCTCGGGCTCCAGGCTGTTGGCGTAGATCGTGCCGAAGACCGCGGTCCCGAAGGAGCTGCCGAGCGTACGGAAGAAGGTGACGCCCGAGGTGGCGGTGCCGAGGTCGGCGTAGTCCACGGTGTTCTGCACGGCGATCGTCAGCACCTGCATGCACAGGCCGATGCCGACACCGAGGACGAACATGTAGAGCGATTCCAGCCAGGCGTTCGTCCCCGGCCCCATCAGGGACAGCAGGTAGAGCCCGCCGCCCATCACGGCGCAGCCGACGATGGGGAAGATCCGGTAGCGCCCCGTCTTGCTGGTGACGTTGCCGCTGAAGACGGACGCGATCAGCAGGCCGATGACCAGCGGCAGCGTCCGGACGCCGGAGACCGTGGCCGAATCCCCGTCCACGTACTGCAAGTACGTCGGCAGGAACGTCATCGCGCCCAGCATGGCGAAACCGACGACGAAGCTGAGCACCGAGCAGACGGTGAAGACGGGATTGCGGAACAGTCGCATCGGCAGCATCGGTTGCGCCGCCCGCGTCTCCACCACGCAGAACAGCGCCAGGGCGACGGCGCCGCCCGCGAAGAGCCCGACGATCGTCGCGGAGCCCCAGGCGTACTCGTTCCCGCCCCAGCTCGTGGCCAGGATCAGCGCGCTCGATCCGATCGCGACCAGTGCGATGCCCAGATAGTCGATCACCGGGCGCCCGGCCGCGCGTACGGACGGGATGGTCCGAGCGGCCGCCGCCACCACCAGGATGGCGATCGGGACGTTCACGTAGAAGGCCCAGCGCCAGCTCAGGTGGTCGGTGAAGAGTCCGCCGAGCAGCGGCCCGATCACCGTCGCGACGCCGAAGACCGCGCCGATCGCGCCCTGGTACTTGCCGCGTTCGCGCAGCGGGACCACGTCGGCGATCAGTGCCATGGAGGTGACCATCAGGCCGCCCGCGCCGATGCCCTGCACGCCCCGCCACAGGATGAGCAGGGTCATGTTGCCCGCGAGACCACACAGGAACGAGCCGGTGATGAAGATGATCGCGGAGACCTGGAAGATCAGCTTCCGCCCGAAGAGGTCACCGAACTTGCCCACCAGCACCGTCGCGACGGTTTCCGCGAGCAGGTACGAGGTCACGACCCACGACATGTGTGCGGCCCCGCCGAGATCCGCCACGATCGTGGGCAGGGCGGTGCCGACGATGGTCTGGTCGAGGGCGGCCAGCAGCACGCCCAGCATGATCGTGCCGAAGACGACATTGCGCCGCCGCCGGTCCAGCACGGGTGGCGCCGCGGGTATGGCGGTGGCAGTGGTCACAGTTCGCACTCTCACAGCGCCCCGGCCGGGCCGCATGCCACGCTCCGCCGAACGGGCGAGGTGAACGGCGGCGCGAACGGCCCCCCGAGCACCGGTCCGAACGGGGCCGCCCGGCCGCCCCACCGCCACCGGATCAGCGCAGGTAGGCCAGCCCCGGATGGGCCGCCGCGTACCCGTCCAGCAGCCGCCGGGCGACCCCCACCGAGTCCACCAGCGGGTGCAGCGCGAAGGCCTTCACCGCGTCCGCCCGCGAACCGCTCGCGGCCGCCGCCAGGACCTCCCGCTCCACCGCCTTGACCGCCGTCACCAGCCCCACCGCGTGCAGGGGCAGCTGCTCGACGCCCACCGGGTGGGCGCCGTTGGCGTCGACCAGGCAGGGCACCTCGATGACCGCCCCGGCGTCGAGGACGGACAGCGTCGAGCCGTTGGGAACGTTCAGGATCAGCGTGGCCCGCTCGTCCCGCGCGATGGCCCGCATCAGCGCGAGCGCGACCTTCTCGTAGCCCCCGGACTCCAGGTCGCTCTCGTCACGCTCGCCGACGCCCGCCGCCTCGCGGTTCTCGGCCATGTACGTGGCCTCGCGCTCGGCCCTGGTCCGGTCCCAGGCGGCCAGCGCCGCCCCGGCCGGCTGTCCGGCCCGGCCCGCCTCGGCGTAGAAGCCGCGCTGCTGGTCGCGCAGGAAGGCCCCGCGCGTCTGCTTCGCCTCCTGGTACGCCCGTACGGTGTCACGGTTGAAGTAGTAGTAGTGCAGGTACTCGTTGGGGATCGCGCCGAGCGAGCGCAGCCATTCGGCCCCGAAGAGCCGCCCCTCCTCGAAGGACTCCAGTGCCTCGGTGTCGGCCAGCAGCCGGGGCAGCTCGTCGCGGCCGCCGATGCGCAGCCCGCGTACCCAGCCCAGGTGGTTGAGGCCGACGTAGTCGATCCAGGCCTCCCCCGGACGGGCCCCCAGCAGCCTGGCGATGCGCCGGCCGAGGCCCACGGGGGAATCGCAGATGCCGATCACCCGCGCGCCGAGCTCCTCGGCCATCGCCTCGGTGACCAGCCCGGCCGGGTTGGTGAAGTTGATGACCCACGCCTCGGGCGCCGTACGGGCGATCCTGCGCGCGATCTCACGGGCCACCGGCACGGTCCGCAGGCCGTACGCGATCCCGCCCGCGCCCACCGTCTCCTGGCCCAGCACCCCTTCGGCCAGGGCGATCCGTTCGTCCGCGGCGCGCCCTTCCAGGCCGCCGACGCGGATGGCGGAGAAGACGAAATCGGCCCCGTGCAGGGCTTCGTCGAGGTCTCCGGTGGCCGTGACGGCCGGGGCGTCCGGCACTCCGGCGGCCGTGGCCTGGTCGTGGAGAACCCGGGCCATGGCGGTGAGCCGCGCCGGGTCCTCGTCGTACAGCGTCACATGGGACACCCGGCCCTCGGCGTGGTCACCGAGCAGTGCTCCGTAGACCAGCGGTACCCGGAAGCCGCCTCCGCCGAGGATCGTCAGCCGCACGTCCTTACCGCCCTTCGCCAGTGCCGTTCCCGGTGGCAGTGCCGTTCCCGGTGGCAGTGCCCTTTCCGGTGGCAGTCCCCGCGTCGATGCGGTTCCCAGTGCCACGATCGATGACACGATCGGTGACACGGGATCCGCGGCACGCTCCTGCCGGCACCAGTCTCCCCCGGCGGGTCACTCCCCCAGCGACGGCACGGCGCGCAGCCTGGCGCCCTGCTGGTGCAGGGATCCGCCGCGGCCCGGTACGGGACCCACCGGCGCGCCCAGCGGCGCCGAGAGGATCAGGGTGATCCGGGTCAGGCCCATCTCGTCCAGCATCCGGCTGCTTTCGGCCACCATCCGGCAGCGCACCAGCCCCCACTGCGGGTCCGGGTGGCGCACGCTGCGCACCGCCCCGTCCTGCTCGGCGGCGTCGGCCCCCCGCATGCTCAGCCAGTGCGGCACCCCGTACCGGTAGGCGGCCTCCATGAACGGGTCACGGGCCACCTCCTGGCGGATGCTGCGCAGCCCCTCGTCCTCCGGGGCCGCGGCCAGCGCGGTCGCGAACTGTGCCAGCAGCGGCACGCACCAGCCGGGTTCGTGGTCCTCCAGCACGCCCGCCGCGTCCGGGTGGAACAGCACGAAGCGCAGGAAGTTGTCGTCCGGCAGGGCCGTCGGGTGCGGCCGTACGGACTGGAAGAGCGTGTCGAAGGCCGAGTTGGTGAGCGCGACGTCCCAGCGGTGGTCCACCAGGAAGCTCGGGTAGGGCATGGACTCCATCAGGGCCGCGTAGTCGCACAAGTAGTCGCGCTGGGCGGGGTCTTCGGGCAGCCGGCTGTCCTCGGCGGCCCGCCAGGTGGGCGGCGGGTCGCGGTCGACCATGACGCGGAACAGCCAGAAGCACTGCCGCTCGCTCATCTCCAAGGCCTCGGCCAGGGCGAGCAGTTTGCGGTCCGTCCACTCCTTGACCAGGCCGCGTTCCCAGTTTCCATAGGCACGCACGCTGATGCGCAGGCGTGCCGCGAGGTCCTCCTGGCTCAGGCCCAGCTCCTCGCGGCGCTGGCGCAAAATCTCCTTGCGTCGCTCCGACCGTACGGCGCCACGTGCGGACTCCTCGCCCGCCAGGCGTTCCTCACCGGCTCGGGCGAGGCCATCGGACGGGCCCACCGCTGCGAGATGTAGCACCGAGAGCTCCCCCTCCTCCGGTATGGATCTTCAATTCCGTGTGGCGATCCTGCTACCGACTTCATTCGAGTGTCAACTATTGTGGCAATTCCAGCCTCTTGACAGCTCATTCCCGCCACAGCTGTGGCACGTTCTAGCCCTTCTGGGCGAGAGCGGCTAGATTCCAGAAGCCGACCATGTGCCGTACCGACTTCGCGCGATCTAGGAGAACCACTGGTGACAGACGGCTTCCCGGCTCCCGTCGCGGTAGCCAACGCACCCCTGGCAGCCACCATCACGCGTGTCGCCGAACTCGCGGGCAAGATGGGCCGCGACCCGAACCAGGTCTTCGACCTGCGGCGGCTCTCGGAGGCCTCGGGCGTGCCCACGGACGTGATCAGGACCCTGCTGGAGGGCAGGCCGGCCGGCGAACCCGATCTGCAGACCCGCTTCCTCCAACGGCTCGATCTGCTCCGCCGCACCCGCGTCAAATCCAACGGCCGCCGCTACACGCAGCAGGAGATCGCCGACGGCGCGGGAATGTCCCGCCAGCAGGCCGGGGCCCTGATCAACGGCGACCGCCGCCCTACGATGGAGCACTGCGACGCGATCCAGCGCTTCTTCGGGGTACACGCCGGTTTCCTGACGGCCCATGACTCCGACGCCCTCACCGACGCGCTCCAGCGGACCGAGCAACAGCTGCTCCAGGACTTCGCGGGCCGCGCGCGGGAAACCGTACCGGCCTCGGCCGCATCGGCGGGCGATCCGCTGGCAAGACTTCTCCAGAACCACGGCGTACGGGGCATCGCCTGGCGCGCCGCCCAACTGCCCAGCGACAAGCACCGGGACAAGGTGACCGAATGGCTGGACATGCTCCTCGAAAGCGTCAAACCGAATGAATCCTGACCCAGTCGAAAGTCTGGGTCTGATCCTTGAGTCCTGATCCGGATCCGCGCCGACGGGGAGAACGGTGAGCATAGGCAGAGAGCAGCGGCGGTTGTGCGGGGAGCTGGTGGCCGGCATCCGGCTGACCGCACCCGCGGAACCCATGGACCTCTACGCTGCCCTCTGCGAGGGCATGAGCAGGCACCGCGGCCGCCGGGTGGACTTCCGGATGGCCTCGTTCCCTCCGCGGACGGCGAGCGGACTGTGGCTCGACATGGCGGACCGCGATCTCGTGGTCATCGAGGAACGCACCGCGCCGGACCACCAACTGGTGATCCTGGGCCACGAGCTGTGGCACATGAAGGCCGGCCACTGCAGCCACCACGTCGACGGCGCCGCCGTCGCCGCGCGGCTGCTCTCCGACGAGGCCGACATCGGCGAGGCGGTCCGCCGCGTCGCCGCACGCACGCGCGCCGACGTCCAGGAGGAGACCGAAGCCGAGACCTTCGGTTTACTGCTGGGCAGCCGGTGCCGGACCTGGCTGGCCGGATCGGCGAACCATCGCCCTCCGGCCCAGCGCGACCAACTGGCGGGCCGGATCGAGGCCTCGCTGGGCTACCGGGGGCACAGGAACGACCGTTGAACGGCGAGGACTACTACATACCGGCGGCCGCGATGGCGATCTCACTCGCCTTCAAGCTGCCGGCCCTTCGGCACAACTGGCGCGACCCGCTCCTGCGCTCGGTCGTGGCCCTGCTGACCCTGGCGGGAGCGGTGTTCACCTTCGCCGCTCCCCCGACCATCGCGGCGGTCAACCGCTGGACGGGGATCGTCAACGTCTCCGCCCCGCTGGTGTACTGCCTGCTCACGGCCTTCAGCGCGTCCTGCCTGGTCCTCATGGTCAACTGGCGCGGCGGGCCGCCCGATCAGACCCTTCGCGTCTCGCAGCGCTGGATCATCGGCTACGGCGCCGTGATCGTGGTGCTGGTCGTGCTCTTCGCGCTCGGCGAGACGCCGGTCGAGCGGCTGCGCGACTTCGACACCTACTACGCGAACACCCCGTACATCGGCCCGATGATCGCCCTCTACCTGCTGGCGCACCACGTGGCCGCGGTGGTGATGGTCGTCCTGTGCTGGCGCTGGTCCATGCAGGTGCGCGGCTGGCTGCGGATCGGCCTGATGATCATCGTCGCGGGCTACATCTTCAACCTCGCCTACGACGCGACGAAGATGTCCGCGGTCACCGCCCGCTGGTTCGGCCACAACCTCGACGACCTGAGCACCTACGTGGCCCCGCCGCTCGCCGCCGTGGGCGCGCTGGTCAGCGCGATGGGCTTCGTGGTCCCGCTCGTCTGCCAGCGGTTCTCGGACCACTGGCAGACCTGGGCCACGTACCGCCGGCTCGGCACCCTCTGGCAGGAGGTGCAGATCTCCGCACCCAGCGGCACGCCCTCCGTGCAGATGGCCTGGTGGACCGCGGGTGAGCTGCGGGTGATCCAGCGGGAGTCGGACATCCACGACGGCTTCCTGCACTTGGGCCCGTACTTCGACAAGGGCCTGCGCGACGGCGCCTACGAGAGCGCCGTCGCCGAGGGGGCCGACGCGGAGACCGCCCGTGCGGTCGCCGACGCCGCCATGGTCGCGGCCGCCGTGCGGGCCCGCTCCGCGGACCCCGAGGGCAAGATCATCGGGGACGAGGCGGAGCCCCTGCTCGACACCGCCGACGGGCCCCGGGACCTCCTGCGGATCTCGCACGCCCTGCGGCACTCCCCGGTGGTGCAGGCGGTCCGGCAGCGGGTGTCCGTCTAGGACCCCTTCGGTCCTGGCGGGTCCTGGCGGGCTGGGCCCCGTCCTGTCACAGCGCTAGTCGGCGGCGGCCATCGCCGTCGCCGGGAACAGGTCCTGGAACGGGCCCGCCGAGTCGATCCCGCCCCTCCCGTACGGGGCGTCGAAGCTCCACACCATGAAGAGCAGGAACACGATCAGGGCGCTGAACAGCCCCGCCAGCAGCAGCTCCCGCCCGGAGCGGCGGATCTGCAGGGTGAAGATCAGCCCGACGGTCACCACCCCGCCGACGACGAGCCCCAGCCACACCACGGCCGGCAGCGTGGACTCGGAGCTCTGCGTCCGCGAGTGGCGGGCGTCGTCGGCGGCGGCGATGTGGTCCAGCAGCGGCTGGTAGGCCTGCGCCTGGAGCTCGGTGGCCGGGCTCTGGTGGGTGACGTCGGTGCGCAGCTTGCCGAGCAGTTGGGCCCCCTCGGCCGAGGCGGTCTCCCCGGAGGTCATCCGCGGCCAGTCCACCGCGACCGTGTGGGCGACGTACGCGTCCACCTCGCCGCGGATCCGGTCGCGGACCGGGGCCGGGTAGACGTCGGCGCGCTGGGTGACCTCGTACAGCGCCTGGGCCTCGCGGCGCACGCTGTCCTCGGCGGCGCCGCGCGCCTCCCAGACGCCCGCGATGGCCAGGCCCAGCACGATCGCGTAGACCACGCCCACCATCATCGTCATGTACTCGATGACATCGGGGGTTTCGCTGGTGTCCTCGTCGTCGGCGGCCCGGCGGTGCCGGATCGCGGTGATGGCGAGGACGACGGCGCAGACGAGCGCCATGGCGATGGCCAGGACCAGCCATTCGGACACGTGGATTCTCCCGGTGTGGATCGGTGGACGGATCGGTGGATGACTCGATGGACGGGCCTTGTACGGCCTGTGTACGGGCCGTACGTACGCGCGCGCGGCGGTCAGCCGCGGCTCTTGGAACGCGGGCGCAGGGCGGCGGCGGCCAGTACGGCCGGAGTGGTGACGACGACCATGAGCATCACGGTGGACATCCCGCCCGGGCCGCGCCGCTTCAGGGCCACGGAGCGGTACGGACGCACGTGAAAGGCGCTCACGTGCGCGGCGGCGGCCCTGGGCCGGGGCGGAGCCGAAGCTTCGGCCGGCGCCGCACCGTCCTCGCCCCCGGGACCCGGCGCGGGCGGCGGCGGCTCCGCGTCCCCGGCCCGGGCCTCCGCCGACGGCCCAGCCGGCCCAGCCGGGGCAGCCGGACCCGGCGGCTCCGGCTGCCCGGGCCGCCGCGGCCCCCGCGGGGCGGCGGGCGGCTCGGGGGTCCGCCCCGGGTGGTGCACGGTCGGCCGGTCGTCGCCGGGCAGGGCCGCCCGGACCGAGGGCCGCGCGGAAGGCCGTACGGCGGGCCGCTGCGGCTGCCCGCCCGGCACGCACAGGTCGACGCGCGCTCCGCGGCCGGGGCCGTGGCCGTCGCCCGCAACCGCCACATGGCCGTGCAGCGGGCAGAGCGCCGCCACCAGACCCGCACCGGCGAAGTACTGCCAAGCGGTCACCGCGCGTCCTCCCGAATCTCCGGAGCAGATGTAAGGCCTACCTCTGGAGAAACGATCAAGGGCCGCCTTCGACACGCGGCGGACGTCGCGAGATGCGGCATGATGTCGCCATGGGGACCGAGGGGGAGAACGCCCGTCTGATCGCCGGGCGGTATCGGCTGGATGCCAAGCTCGGACGCGGCGGCATGGGCATCGTGTGGCGCGCCACCGACCAGCTGCTCGGCCGCAACGTCGCCGTCAAGGAGGTGGCGCTCGACCCGGCGCTGTCCGGGGACGAGGCCCGGCTGCAACGTGAGCGCACGCTCCGCGAGGCGCGCGCGGCCGCGCAGCTCAAGCACCCTCACATCATCGTGGTGCACGACATCGTCGAGGATCGCCAACGCCCTTACATCGTGATGGAGTTGGTCGAGGGCGGCTCCCTCGCCGACCGGCTCTCCCGCACCGGTCCGGTGGACCTCGTCGAGGGCGCCCGGATCGGGATCGCGCTGCTCGGCGCCCTGCGTACGGCGCACGCGGCCGGTGTGCTGCACCGGGACATCAAGCCGGCGAACGTGCTGCTGGAGGCGCCGGGGGGCCGGGCCGTGCTCACGGACTTCGGCATCGCGCAGGTGGCGGGCGCGACGACGCTGAGCTCGACCGGGGCGTTCGTCGGTTCCCCCGAGTACACCGCGCCCGAACGGATGTCCGCCGAGACGCCGGTGGGGCCCGAGTCCGACCTGTGGTCGCTGGGCGCCCTGCTGTGCGCGGCCGTCAGCGGCGCGTCGCCCTTCCGGCGGGACTCCCTCGGCGGGGTGCTGCACGCGGTGGTCTTCGACGAGGTCCGGCCGCCCGCCGCGTGCGGCGCGCTGCTGCCCGTGGTGCGGGGTCTGCTGGAGCGTGATCCGGCCAAGCGGCTGGGCGCGGCGCAGGCGGAGGACATGCTGCGGGCCTACGTGGACACCGCGCCGTCGTACACGCCGACGCAGCGCAGCGTGACCAGGCCGGCCGGGTCGGAGCCGACCCGCGCAGCCGGGCCCGTACCCACGCCCACGCCCGTACCCACGCCCGCACCCGCACCCACGCCGCCGTCCCCGCCCACCGTCGCCGCCGCCTCCGGGAAGCGGCGGCCGCGGGCCGCGCTCATCGCCGGCCTGCTGGCGGCCGCGATCGCCGGGGGCGGCCTGTCCGCCGCCGCGCTGCTCATGAACGAGGACGAACGCGGAGGGCAGGCGTCCACGAGCGGTGCGGCCGGCACCCGGACCGCGGCCACGGACGTGGGCAACTCCGCGCCCGCCCCGGCGCGCACCCCCACTCCCACGGCCCCCGGTGGGCGGACGGGGACGGCGTCCCCGTCGGCGCCGCCGGCGGCCGCCCCCTCCGCCGACAACAAGCCCGCCCCCGCCGGCTACCGCATCGTGAACGACCCGGCGGGCTTCTCGCTCGCCGTCCCCACCGGCTTCACGCGCAAGGTCGAGGGTTCGCGGATCTTCTACATGTCGCCCGGTGAGACCTTCCGCATCGGCATCAAGGTCTCGGATCCGGAATCCGGCGGACCGCTCGCCGTCCACCAGCGCGCCCACGCCAAGGGGCCGGAGAGCAACCCCGGTTACCGCGACGCCGAGGTCGTGGCCACCACCCACGACGACCGGCAGGCGGCCCTCTGGCGGTTCACCTGGGACGGCTTCTCGGCGGCCGAGGGCCCCCGGCACACCCGTGACATGTGCTGGGAGGAGGGCGGCCGGCTGTACGACGTGTGGGTGTCCGCACCGGTGGGCCGGACCGACGAGGCCCGCGGCTACTTCGACACCGCCGTACGGACCTTCGTACGCACCGGCAGCTGAAGACCCCCTCCAGCTCCGGCCACGCCACGCTCGCCATGCCGATGCCGGCCCCGCCGGCGGGTACGCGGAAGGGGCGCGACCTGGACCGGTCGCGCCCCTCACGGAGTTCTCACTCGAAGGCTCAGGCCTCCGGGTTGCCGCCGAAACGCTCGCGGTAGGACTCCAGGTCCTCCTCGGTGACCCGCGCGAAGAGCACCGGCGGCACGGTGAACGGCGTACCGGCCGGGACCGCGTCCAGTGCCTTGGCCTGCTCCGGGGTGACCCACGTGGCCGTGTCGTCGGCGAGCTCGAAGGAGGAGCGCATGGCGCGCGCCGAGGCCGGGATGAATGGCTCGGAGACCACCGAGTAGAGGTGGATCAGGTTCATCGCGGTGCGCAGGGTGAGCGCCGCGCCCTCCAGGTCGGTCTTGACCTCCAGCCAGGGGGCCTTCTCGTCCAGGTAGGCGTTGCCGGCCGACCACAGGGCGCGCAGCGCGGCCGCCGCCTTGCGGTACTGGAGGGACTCCATGTGGCCCTCGTACTCGGCCAGCAGCTCGGCGATCTGCTCGCCCAGCTTGGCCTCGACCTCGCCGGCGGGGCTGCCGGCGGGGACCTCGTCGCCGAACTTCTTGCGGGAGAAGGTCAGTACGCGGTTGACGAAGTTGCCGAGGGTGCCGCCGAGGTCCTTGTTGACCGTGGCGGTGAAGTGCTCCCACGTGAAGGACGAGTCGTCGGACTCGGGTGCGTTGGCGATGAGGAAGTAGCGCCAGAAGTCGGCCGGGAGGATCTCCAGCGCCTGGTCCGTGAAGACACCGCGCTTCTGCGAGGTGGAGAACTTGCCGCCGTAGTACGTCAGCCAGTTGAAGGCCTTGACGTAGTCGACCTTCTTCCACGGCTCGCGGGTGGCCAGCTCGGTGGCGGGGAACATCACCGTGTGGAACGGGACGTTGTCCTTGGCCATGAACTGGGTGTAGCGGACGTCCTCGGCCTCGTACCACCACGACTTGTAGTCGCGGTTCTCCGGGTCCAGGTCCGACCACTCCTTGGTGGAGCCGATGTACTCGATCGGGGCGTCGAACCAGACGTAGAAGACCTTGCCGTCGGCGGCCAGCTCCGGCCAGGTGTCGGCCGGGACCGGGACGCCCCAGTCGAGGTCGCGGGTGATGGCGCGGTCGTGCAGGCCCTCGGTCAGCCACTTGCGGGCGATGGAGGAAGCCAGCTGCGGCCACTCCTCCTCGTGCTCGGAGACCCAGGCCTCGACCTCGTGCTGGAGCTTGGACTGCAGCAGGAAGAGGTGCTTGGTCTCGCGGACCTCCAGGTCGGTGGAGCCGGAGATGGCCGAGCGGGGCTCGATCAGGTCCGTGGGGTCCAGGACGCGGGTGCAGTTCTCGCACTGGTCGCCGCGGGCCTTGTCGTAGCCGCAGTGCGGGCAGGTGCCCTCGACGTAGCGGTCCGGCAGGAAGCGCTCGTCGACCGGCGAGTAGACCTGCCGGATCGCCCGCTCCTCGATGAAGCCGTTCTTCTGGAGCTGGCGCGCGAAGTGCTGGGTGATCTCGCGGTTCTGCTGGGAAGAGCTGCGGCCGAAGTAGTCGAAGGACAGCTCGAAGCCGTCGTAGACCGCCTTCTGGGCGTCGTGGGCCTGCGCGCAGAACTCGGAGACGGAGAGGCCGGCCTCCTTGGCGGCGAGTTCGGCGGGGGTGCCGTGCTCGTCGGTGGCGCAGATGTAGAGGACGTCGTGGCCGCGCTGGCGGAGGTACCGGGAGTACACATCCGCCGGAAGCATCGACCCGACCATGTTGCCCAGGTGCTTGATCCCGTTGATGTACGGAAGCGCGCTGGTGATCAGGTGTCGAGCCATCCTCGGATGCTCCATTTCCTATGTGCGGTACAACGTGACGTGACGGAGTGTGAATACGGTTCATCGTATCGAACCGCCGAAAGGCCACGCGCCGCATTTGTTCATGGGTGGGCGTAACGCAAAAGCGAGGGCAGTGACCTCTCCGTCACGGCCCTCGCGATCGGGCCCATGGTACAGCCGGACGGCGGCGCCCCCGAACGGCGGCCGAGGGCACCGGCAGCGGGCATATGCATACGTACCGGCTGGACCCCCGGACGATCGACATCGATCACGAGTCGATCACCACCGACGGAATGTCTCCAGGTTTCCTCTCTGCGCCCTCCGAGTGCGCCCGCGCTGCTTTCCTGTTCCAGCGCACAGGGGATGAGGTGGAACGGTGAGCGATGGCGGACCGGAGGAGTCCGGTGGGGCCGTGGGACTGCCGAGCCGGCGCCGACGGCCGACTCCCATGAGCCAGTGGGATCCGACGGCGCGCCTGTCGTACTGGGCCTTCCACGCCAATCGGCGGCCCGCGTACATGCGCTTCGCGTATCTGCAGCTGGGTTCCGACGCGGCCGCGGAGGAGGCGGTGGACGCCGCCTTCGACTCGATCATGGGCGAGTGGCTGCGGATGCTCCCCATGGACCGCCTGGACGCCTACGCCTGGACCATACTCAAGCACTGCCTGGCCGAGCGGCAGCGCCGGCGCCACCCCTGGCAGCAGCAGCCCGAGCCGATGGACATCAGCGCCTTCGAGGCCGCCCTCAAGGAGGCCCACGCCGACCAGTACGAGGTGCTGACCGACACCATCCGCTTCTACTCCGCCGTCTCCCGGCTCGCCGAACGGCAGCGTGACGCCGTCCTCCTGCGGTACGGACTCCAGTGCACCCCCGGCGAGGCCGCCGCCGTGATGGGCGTCGACGAGGCCACGGTCCGCTCCTACCTCGGCCAGGCCCACCGGCGGCTCGCCCGCCTGCTCGACACGTCCGCGGAGTCGGACGAATCGACCGAATCAGCAGAATCGGCCGAGTCATGAGCCGGTACGAACGCCGGCAGCAGCAGGGCGGCGACGCGACCCCCCGCTCCCTGGCCGAGTTCCTCGCCCGGGCGGGCGTCCGCGACCGCTACCGGCACTACGACCTCGGCGCCGCCGAGGCCCGCCTGCTGCGCGCCACACCGCACTCCCCCGCCGCCGGTCACCGCGCCCGGCGGCGGTCGGCCTACGGCTGGAGCGACCCCGCCCGGGACTGCCCGCTCGACGCCGAACGGGCCCGGCGCGACCTCAAGGCCACCTGCCTGGCCTCCGTGTGCGCGCCGAAGGCCGGGGCGCACCTCGACTCCTTCCTCACCGGCGGGCACACCGACATGGCCGGCGCCGCCGTCTTCGGCTGTCTGCTGTACCTCGCCGGGCTGCGCGAAGGGGCCCGCTTCTGGTGGCAGTTCGCCGCCGGTTCCGGGAGCCCGCGGACCGCCGCGGCCGCCTACTGCCTCTTCCTCGACCACTCCCGGCGCGGTGAGCACCACGACGCCCGGCACTGGGCGCGCGAGCTCGGCCGCCGCGGGTTCCGGCCGGGCGGCCGGCGGGACCTGCGGGAGGTCCGGCTGTGCGCGCAGGCGGCCGTGCTGCGCTACCTCGACCAGCTCGAGGATCCCGATCTGGGGCCGGTGCCGCTGCCGCGGCCCGGGCTGTCCGGGGTGCTGGCCGCGTTCCTGCCGCCGCCCGTCACCGTCACGGTCACGGCGGCGGCCTCGGTATCGACCTCGACCTCGACCTCGGTATCGACCTCGGTATCGACCTCGGTATCGGTCGAGGCGGCGGTGGCGCAGCGCTCCGGCCGCCCGGCCGCCGGACCGCTGCGCCACCCCGCGCTGACGGCGGCGGCCCGCGGGACCGTCGTCCAGGACGGGACGAGCGAGGCCCTGGCGGAGGCCCGGCGCGCGCTGACCGTCGTACGCGTCCTGGAGCAGCACCCGCTGGGGGTGCGGGCCGCCCAGCTCGCGCGGGAGTCGGGCCTCGCCGAAGGGGAGCTGCGGCCCCTGCTGTCGATGCTGTGCGAGGAGGAGTACGCGTACTGCCCCGGCGTGGCGGTGTACGCGAGCGGGCCCGCCCTGGACCGGCTCGCCACCCCCGGCGGCCACGGCCTGGCGAGCCAGCTCCAGCGCACCCTGGCCCTGGCCCGGGACAGCGCGGGCGCCGCGGTGTACCTGAGCCGGTACGCCGAGGGCGAGGTCCGGATCACGCAGATGGCCGACGGGCCCGCGACCCCGCCGGTCCGGGAGTGGGTCGATTTCCGGGCGGCCGCCCACGCCAGCGCGGTGGGCAAGTGCCTGCTGACCCAGCTCGACCACGACCGCCGAGCCGATCATGTGGCCCGGCACCGGCCCGCCCGGCTCACCCCGCAGACCATCACCGACAGCCGGGCCCTGTTCACCGCCCTGGACGCGGTGGCCCCGGGCGCGCCCGTCTTCGACCTGCTCGAATACTCCCCGGGGGTCGTCTGCTCGGCGGTCCCGATCGCCACCGGCGACGCCGCCGGCAGCCTCGCGCTCTCCCTGCCCGCGAGCCATGCCCACCGCCTGCGCGCGGCCACCGAGGCCCTGCGCCGCAAGGCCGTCCCGGTCCTCCTCGCCCTGCTCCTGTCCGGCGCGATCCCGCCGGACGCCCCGGCCGCGGCGGACTCCCCCGCCGCGGAGCCCCCGTCCCCGCCCGCGCAGCCCCGGCCGATGCGGGCCCCGGTCACCCCGGAGACCCTGCGCCACCTGCGCCGCCTCTTCCGTACCCCGCTCACCGGAGCCACGCCCGCCGCGGACGGCCCCCACCTGGTCAGCGACACCACGGCCGCGGCGGCCTACCTCTTCGACGCGGCCCCGGCCACCGGCCACCCCCGCCTGTCCCTGCCCCACACCTTCACATCGGTGACGCCGGGCAGCCTGACCACCCCGACGGGCCTGGTGGTCCTGGGGACGTGAACGACCCCGACCGGGGTGGTAGGACGAAAGGACCCCACACGATGTGTGGGGTCCTCGCTGCGTCCGAGTAGGGACTTGGGGAGGTGAACGTCAGACCAACATGCCACCGGCAGCGGACGAGAAGACACCGCCGAGCTCTTCCCAGTCCGTCCTGGACGGCAGCCAGTTGGAACCGTCCCACGCCTTGTGGAACATCTGCTTGTCCATGCCGAGGCCGAAGATGTCCAGCCGGTCTGATCCCCACGACGCGACGGCTGGAGGCGAACTGAACGCACCGCCCAGCGGCTCCCAATCCGTCCTCGACGGCAACCAATTCGAACCGTCCCACGCCTTGTGGAACATCTGCTTGTCCATGCCGAGGCCGAAGATGTCCAGCCGGCCGGACCCCCACGACACGACAGCCGGAGGCGAACTGAACGCACCGCCCAACGGCTCCCAATCCGTCCTCGACGGCAACCAATTCGAACCGTCCCACGCCTTGTGGAACATCTGGTCGTCCATGCCCAGCCCGAAGATGTCCAACCGGCCGGACCCCCACGACACGACAGCCGGAGGCGAACTGAACACACCACCCAGCTCTTCCCAGCCCGTCCTGGACGGCAACCAATTCGAACCGTCCCACGCCTTGTGGAACATCTGCTTGTCCATGCCCAGCCCGAAGATGTCCAACCGGCCGGACCCCCACGACACGACAGCCGGAGGCGAACTGAACACACCACCCAGCTCTTCCCAGCCCGTC
>NZ_JBVIFS010000021.1:0-34011 GCF_055571215.1 Streptomyces sp. NPDC030995 | reverse complement strand
CGTCCTGGACGGCAGCCAGTTGGAACCGTCCCAGGCCTTGTGGAACATCTGCTTGTCCATGCCGAGGCCAAAGATGTCCAGCCGGTCTGATCCCCACGACGCGACGGCGGGAGGCGAGCTGAACGCACCGCCCAACGGCTCCCAATCCGTCCTCGACGGCAACCAGCTCGAACCGTCCCACGCCTTGTGGAACATCTGGTCGTCCCGTCCGAGCCCGAAGACATCCAACCGGCCAGGCCCCCAAGACGTCACGGCGGGAGGCGAATTGAACACACCGCCCAACGGCTCCCAGTCCAGCCTTGACGGCAGCCAGTTGGAACCGTCCCACGCCTTGTGGAACATCTGGTCGTCCATGCCCAGGCCGAAGACATCCAGCCGCTGAGATCCCCACGACACGACGTCGATCGGGCTTCGTCTGGTCATAACGTCTCCCTACATCACGGATTTCAGCACGTGACAGTCAGAAAGTGTGACTTGCGGAGGAGAGGCGAGATGCGCCCCGATGGCGAACGCTGTGGACGGGTGGGTCCAACCGGGCGCCCCTTTAAACGAGAACACGCACACAGCGCGTACGCATCTCGACCCCGAATGAGGCCCTCAGCGAGAACAGCGTTCTGTAATCAACTCGCCACAATGGACTCCTGTCTGGGCGAGACTCCACCGCGTAGCCCTCGGTGAACTCGGTGCCCACAGGGCTCGACTGGTCGCGCTGCGTGATCGACCCGGTCAGTACGGTGTCCCGGGCTGTGCGGGGATACTGCTGTGGTGCTGTTGACATGGATCGCTGAAGTGGCGGACGAGCCCCTGGTGCTTGAGCCGGCTGACCGGCAGGTGGAGCTGGATACCAACACCTGGTGGCTGAGTGCGGCGGACGGGGAGGAGAAAACGCTGTCCGTTTCCGATGTGGTGGCCGCCTTCGAGCGGACTGCTACCGCCATCCGCAGACGCGTCCGCGAGCTGGGCTTTCCCGGGGTGGCGACGTTCTATGTGTGGCACGACGAGCAGGCCGGGCAGCTCCGGTGTTCGACTGGTTCGGTGCCCCCGGACGCATTGCCGTTTGGCGGGAATTACGTGGCTTGCGACGATCTCGGTCCGGTCGTCGAGGGGTTTTTGACCGACGGCGAGCCAGGGTTCATCGCCTGGGCGGACCTGGAGGAGGTGCAGAGCCAGTCGGAGGAGGCCGACATCGAGCCGGAGGACTCGCCCTTCCCTGTCTGGGTCAGCAGCGTCGGAGCCTCACACTGACTGAGCTACCGCCAGGCATGGAGCACGGAAGCTTGCAGTCTCCGGGGCGGGCCGGCTCGGCCTGTCGCCCCGGTCTGGCCTGGGGAATCGCTGGGCTGCCGGTCACGTGGTGGGACGGCACCGCCCTGGAACGCAAAAGAACCCCACCGAAGTGGGGTTCCTGCTGGTGTCCGAGGGGGGACTTGAACCCCCACGCCCGATAAAGGGCACTAGCACCTCAAGCTAGCGCGTCTGCCATTCCGCCACCCGGACTAGGTGGTCGGCCCCGGTTTCCCGCGGCGACATGGACAACAATAGCAAAGGATCGGCGGGTCTCCGACCACTTATCCGCCCGGCGGTCGTCCGCCACGCCGGGCTGACCTGCACGCATGCACCGATGGGCGTAGCGAGACGGGGTGTCTCGCCGGGGGTGGGGCACGTAGCGCGCCTCGTCGGCGCGGCGGCCGACGAGGGCCGCCGCTCCCCCGCCGCTCCCCCGCCGTGCCGGCGGAGGGGACGGCCGCACGGGGCGTCACGGGCAGCGGATGACCTGGCCCGCGTAGGAGAGGTTGCCGCCGAAGCCGAAGAGGAGGACCGGGGCGCCGGAGGGGATCTCGCCGCGCTCGACCAGCTTGGACAGGGCCATCGGGATGCTGGCGGCGGAGGTGTTTCCGGAGTCGACGACATCGCGGGCGACGACCGCGTTGACGGCGCCGATCTTGGCGGCGAGCGGCTCGATGATCCGCAGGTTGGCCTGGTGGAGGACGACCGCCGCCAGTTCCTCCGGGGTGACTCCGGCCTTCTCGCACACCTTGCGGGCGAGCGGCGGGAGCTGGCTGGTGGTCCAGCGGTAGACGGACTGCCCCTCCTGCGCGAAGACGGGGGGCGAGCCCTCGATCCGGACCGCGTTGCCCATCTCCGGGACCGAGCCCCACAGCACCGGGCCGATGCCCGGCTCCTCGCAGGCCTCGACGACGGCCGCGCCTGCGCCGTCGCCGGTGAGCACGCAGGTGCTGCGGTCGCTCCAGTCGGTGATCTCGGTCATCTTGTCGGCACCGATGACCAGGGCGCGGGTGGCGGAGCCGGCCCGGATGGCGTGGTCGGCGGTGGCCAGGGCGTGGGTGAACCCCGAGCAGACGACGTTGATGTCCATGACGGCGGGGCCGCTGCCCATGCCCAGCTTGGCGGCGACACGCGCGGCCATGTTGGGCGACCGGTCGATGGCGGTGGAGGTGGCGACCAGGACGAGGTCGATGTCGTCCGGGGTCAGGCCGGCGCCGGCCAGGGCCTTGCCCGCCGCCTGGAAGGCCAGCTCGTCCACCGGTTCGTCCGGGCCCGCGATGTGGCGGGTGCGGATGCCGACGCGGGACCGGATCCACTCGTCGGTGGTGTCCACCATGGCCGCGAGGTCCTCGTTGGTGAGCACTCTCGCGGGCTGGTAGTGCCCTAGCGCCACCACGCGTGAACCGGTCATGGGCGGGGTCCCCCCTCGTACGGAAGTCAGGATCACCCAGCTTTGCCTGCTACTGGTGGGTACGGGTGCGTGTGACCCGACAGGATTCCGGGTCCGGAATTTGGAGATTCCCGAGGATCTGGCTGCCGGGGGCATCGAAGCAAACGCAACCGCGACAATGGGCTCGTCGGATTGCGGACGAGAAGAAGGATGGGCTGATCACCATGGGACGGGTCACCGAGCGCCGTCGCGTCGTCCGGATCCGCAACGGCGGTGCGGGCGTCCGCCCGGACACGCTGGTGGCCGAGGAGCCGCTGGAGATACGGCTGAACGGCAAGCCGCTGGCCATCACGATGCGCACCCCGGGCGACGATTTCGCGCTGGCCGTGGGCTTCCTGGTGAGCGAGGGCGTGCTGGGCTCGGCCTCGGACGTGCAGGCCGTGACCTACTGCGAGGGCGCCACCGAGGACGGCTCGAACACCTACAACGTGGTCAACGTGCAACTCGCCGCCGGAGTGCCGGTGCCGGACATCACGCTGGAGCGGAACGTCTACACCACCTCCTCCTGCGGCCTGTGCGGCAAGGCCAGCCTGGACGCGGTCCGTACGGCGACCCGGTTCCCCGGGATCGCCGCCGATCCGGTACGGGTTCCCGTGGAGGTCCTCGCCGAGCTCCCGGACCGGCTGCGCGCGGCCCAGAAGGTCTTCGACCGTACGGGCGGGCTGCACGCGGCCGGGCTGTTCACTGCCGAGGGCGAGCTGCTGGACCTGCGGGAGGACGTGGGCCGGCACAACGCGGTGGACAAGATCGTCGGCCGGGCGCTCCAGGCCGGCCGGCTCCCCCTGACGGGCGCGGTCCTGCTGGTGTCGGGCCGGGCCTCCTTCGAGCTCGTGCAGAAGGCCGTGATGGCGGGCATCCCGGTGCTGGCGGCCGTCTCCGCGCCGTCCTCGCTGGCGGTGGACCTGGCGCTGGAGTCGGGCATGACGCTGGTCGGCTTCCTGCGGGGGCCGGACATGAACATCTACGCGGGCGAGGAGCGGATCCCGAGGTAGCGGATTCCGAGGTAGCGAATCACGGGGTAGCGGATCACGGGGTAGCGGTGCGCCGGTACCGCTCCGCGTCGCCGCCGTCGTAGCCGAGGAACGTGGCCCACACGTCGCTGCCGTCTCCCGTGGCGCCCTCCTTGCCGGTGCCGTGGAGCGTGAACCAATCGGCGCAGCCCTGTACCGCCGACGGTCCGTCGAGGGTGAACTTGATCAGGATCCCCGGGTCCTCGTCGGAGTGCCGGGCGATGGTCCAGCTGCCCTCGCCGGTGAGCACGGCCGGCTTCCGGTCTCGGGTGCACAACCAGCCCGAAGCGCCTGTGAGGCGGGCCCGGCCGTCGGCCGTCACCTCGAGCCGGGCTCCGCGGTCGCCCTGCCACGTGCCGGTGACGTCCGCCTCCGTCAGCGGAACCGAGGGTGTGCTGCCGTCGAGGCGGAAGGCCAGAGCCGCGGCGGCCAGAACCAGCATTCCGAACAGGGCGACGACCGCGCGGGCGAGGTTCTGCACGTCAGCGACCCCGGCGGCCGCGGCGCGTGGAGTTCGCGGCCGGCTTCGGCGTCGGCGGGTCGATGCGGTGGAGGTCCAGGGTGGGCGGGACCGGGGTGGAGCCCGGGCCCCCGGACGCGGCCCAGGTGATGATCTCGTCGGTGGCGGTGTCGTCCAGGGCCCAGCCGAACCAGGCCGCCCGGGCGCCGCGGCGGCGGGCTTCGGTGGTGGGCTGGACCACGATGACGTTGGCCTGGGCGCAGGGGCCGAGGCATTCGCTCGTACGGACGGCCAGGCGGCCGCCGGAGGCGGCGGCGGCCTCGCGCAGCCGGGCGAGCTGTCCGGCGTGGTCGGTACCGGGGTTCTTGCGGGGGTCGCCACAGCAGCAGCCGCGGCAGACCACCAGGGTGCACGGACGTTCGGCGTGGGCGGCGAGCGGGCGTATCCAGGTCACCACCGCACGTTATCGGGCCTGGCCCGTGGGCTGTTGGGGCGGGGGCGAGACCTCCGCCACACGTTCGGTGGCGAGTTCGGGCTCCGGATCCCGGGCGCGGCGGCGGGCGATGACGGCGCAGACCATCAGCTGCATCTGGTGGAAGAGCATGAGCGGGAGCACGGCGAGTCCGGCCTGGGCCCCGAACAGCACGCTCGCCATGGGGAGTCCGGCGGCCAGGCTCTTCTTCGACCCGGCGAACTGGATGGCGATGCGGTCCGCGCGGCCGAAGCCGAGGCGCTCGGCGCCGTACCAGGTGGCGAGGAGCATGACGGCGAGGAGTACGGCTTCCACCAGCAGCAGGACGCCCAGGCGCGGGACGCTCACCTGGTGCCAGATGCCCGCGACCATGCCCGCGCTGAAGGCGGCGTAGACGACGAGCAGGATCGAGCCGCGGTCGACGTAGCCGAGGACCTGCTTGTGGCGGACGAGGAAGCCGCCGATCCAGCGGCGCAGGGCCTGTCCGAGGAGGAAGGGCAGCAGGAGCTGGATGACGATCTTGAGGAGCGAGTCGAGGGAGAAGCCGCCCGCGCCGTTGCCGAGCAGGGCGGCGGCGAGGAGGGGGGTGATCACGATGCCGGCCAGGCTGGAGAAGGAGCCGGCGCAGATCGCCGCGGGGACGTTGCCGCGGGCGATCGAGGTGAAGGCTATGGAGGACTGGACGGTCGAGGGGACCAGGCAGAGGAAGAGGAGACCGCTGTAGAGCGAGGGGGTGAGGAGGCCGGGCACGAGGCCGCGGGCGGCCAGGCCGAGGAGGGGGAAGAGGAGGAAGGTGCAGGCGAGGACGGTGAGGTGGAGCCGCCAGTGGCGCAGGCCGTCGAGGGCCTCGCGGGTGGAGAGCCGGGCGCCGTAGAGGAAGAAGAGCAGGGCCACGGCCGCGGTGGAGGCGCCATCGGCGACGGTCGCCGCGGGGCCGCGGGCGGGGAGCAGGGCGGCGAGGCCGACGGTGGCGAGCAGGGCCAGGACGTACGGGTCCAGGGGCAGCCGGGCGGGCCGGGCGGGCCGGGCGGGGAGGTGCGGGCGGCGCATGTGCGGGTGCTCACTTGCTGTCGGGGCGGGGGGCGGGGGCCTGCGAGGCTTCCTCCTTCATCGTCGGGGGTGGGGTGGTCATCGGGAAACCCGCACACCGCACTCACTGTCATCATGGTTCGTGATGAGAACCGCTAGCCTGGGCGGTATGTACGACCCTGTCCAGTTGCGTACGTTCCTCACGGTGGCCCAGACGCTGAGCTTCACGCAGGCCGCGGGGCGGCTCGGCGTGCGGCAGTCCACGGTCAGCCAGCACGTGCGGCGGTTGGAGGAGGCGACGGGGCGGCCGCTGTTCGTGCGGGACACGCACAGCGTCGAGCTGACGGAGGACGGCGAGGCGCTGCTCGGCTTCGCGCGGACGATCCTGGAGGCGCACGAGCGGGCGGCGGCCTTCTTCACCGGGACCCGGCTGCGGGGACGGCTGCGGTTCGGGGCCTCGGAGGACTTCGTGCTGACGCGGCTGCCGGAGATCCTCGAAGGGTTCCGGCACGAGCACCCCGAGGTGGACCTGGAGCTGTCGGTGGAGCTCTCGGGGACGCTGCACGAGCGGCTGGACGCGGGCCGCTTGGACCTGGTGCTCGCCAAACGGCGCGGGCCCGGGGACGAGCGCGGCCGCCTGGTGTGGCGGGACCGGATGGTGTGGATCGGCGCGGAGGGGCTCCGGGTGGACCCGGAGCGCCCGGTGCCGCTGATCGTCTTCCCGCCGCCGGGGATCACCAGGGCCCGGGCGCTGGAGGTGCTGGAGCGGGACGGCCGGGCGTGGCGGATCGCGTGCACGAGCGGCAGCCTGAGCGGCCTGATCGCGGCGGCCCGGGCCGGGCTGGGCGTGATGGCCCACACCCGGGGGCTGATCCCGCCGGGGCTGGTCCGCGTGGGCGGGCTGCCGGAGCTGGGGCCGGTGGAGTTCGCGCTGCTCCGCGGGGCGCGTGCCTCCGCTGCCGCCGAAGCCTTGGCCGCGGCCGTGCTGTCCGGGGCGGACCGGCTGAGCCGTGCGGGCTGACCGGGGCGCGGGCCGAGCCGTGCGGGCCGACCCCCGTACGGGCTCCCGGGGCTCCGTCCCGGACCCCGCGCCTCAAACGCCGGCGGGGCTGGGGTTTCGGCGCTCGACCGAGGGGATCTTGTGGAGGTTTCCGCAAGGGTGCCGGGGGTCGGGGCCGGTGGGGTAGCGTCACGGCCCCGGTACGGAGAGGAGCGGGATGCCGCACGAGTTCAGCGTCCCACCCGTGGTCACGGCGGCGCCGGTCGGCGGGCTGGCCGACATCGTCTTCCAGCACGCCCGGCAGGAGCCGGACCGGGTGGTGCTCGGCCGGAAGACGGACGGCATCTGGCGGGACGTGACCTCCGGGGAACTGGCCGCCGAAGTGCTCGCGCTCGCCAAGGGACTGCTCGCCCAGGGGGTGCGCTTCGGGGACCGGGTCGCCGTCATGTCCCGTACCCGGTACGAGTGGACCCTCTTCGACTTCGCCCTGTGGGCGATCGGCGCCCAGCCCGTCCCCGTCTATCCGACGTCCTCCGCCGAGCAGGTGCACTGGATCCTGTACGACACCGACTGCACGGCCTGCGTCGTGGAGAACGAGGACCAGGCCATGACCGTGGGCTCGGTCATCGACCGGCTCCCCCACCTGCGACTGCTGTGGCAGCTCGACGCCGGGGCGGTGGACGCGCTCGTCGCCGACGGGCACGGGGTCGCCGAGGACGTCGTGCACCGCCACCGGGGCGCCGTGACGCCCGATGCGATCGCCACCGTCATCTACACCTCCGGGACCACCGGCCGGCCCAAGGGGTGCGTGCTCACCCACGCCAACTTCATGTTCGAGGCCGACACCATGGTGAGCCGCTGGGAGTCCGTGTTCCAGGCCAGGCAGGGCGAGCAGCCGTCCACCCTGCTCTTCCTGCCGCTGGCGCACGTCTTCGGACGGATGGTGGAGGTGGCGGCCGTCCGCTCGCGGGTCAAGCTGGGGCACCAGCCCGTACTGGCGGCGGCCGAGTTGCTGCCGGACCTCGCCGCGTTCCGGCCGACCTTCGTGCTCGGGGTCCCGTACGTCTTCGAGAAGGTCTTCGCGACCGCGCGCCGCAAGGCGGAGGCCGAGGGGCGCACGGGCCCCTTCGACCGGGCGGTGGAGACGGCCGTACGGTACGCGGAGGCGCGCGAGCAGAAGGCCTTCGGGATCGGGCCGGGGCCGTCGGCCGCGCTCCGGATGGAGCACCAGCTCTTCGACAGGCTCGTCTACGGGAAGGTCCGCGAGGCGATGGGCGGCCGGGTGCGGCACGCCATGTCGGGCGGGTCCGCGATGTCGCGCCGCCTCGGGCTGTTCTTCGACGGCGCCGGGATCACGGTGTTCGAGGGGTACGGCCTGACGGAGTCGTGTGCGGCGGCCACCGCGAACCCGCCGGGGGCGACGAAGTACGGGACGGTGGGCCCGCCGATCCCGGGCAGCACGGTGCACATCGCGGACGACGGGGAGGTCTGGCTGTACGGCGGCCACATCTTCTCCGGGTACCTGGGCGACCCCCGCGCCACGGAGGCGGTGCTGCACGGCGGGTGGCTGGCGACCGGGGACCTGGGGCGGCTGGACCAGGACGGCTACCTCACCATCACCGGGCGCAAGAAGGACATCCTGGTGACGTCCAACGGCAAGAGCGTGGCGCCGGCCGCGCTGGAGGAGCGGGTGCGTTCGCATCCGCTGGTGTCGCAGTGCGTGCTGGTGGGCAACGACCGGCCGTACATCGCGGCCCTGCTCACCCTGGACATGGAGGGGATAGCGCACTGGCTGTCGATGCGCGGCCGGCCGCAGCTGCCGGCGGCGGACCTGGTGAGCGACCCGGAGCTGACGGCCGAGGTCCGCCGGGCGGTGGTGGCCGCCAACACCCTGGTGTCCCAGGCGGAGGCGATCCGCACGTTCCGGGTGCTGGCCGAGCAGTTCACGGAGGAGCGGGGCCTGCTGACCCCCTCTCTGAAGCTCAAGCGCCGGGCGATCGAGAAGGCGTACGCGGGGGAGGTCGCGGCGCTCTACGAGTCGCGAGCCTGAGATCCGGCGGAGATCCGATTCCGATATCTGACGGTGCGTCACTCGACCATGTCATTGATATTGACGATCCGTCAGGTCGCCCACAGAATGCGGGAATTCCGACCCGGAGGGGATCCCCGACATGTTGCGACCGATCCGCACCCTGGCCGCCGCTGCGGCCGCCCTCGCGCTCGTCTCCGCCTGCAACTCCGCCTCCACCAACGGCGACACCAAGGGCAAGCCGGGCGATGCGCCCGGGAACTCCCGCGGGGTGAGCGCCGACTCGATCAAGGTCGGCGGCATCGTGTCGATGACCAGCGCCAGCGGCTACAGCAAGAAGGACACCGATCTCGGCGCCAAGGCGCGCTACCTGCGAGCCAACGCCGAGGGCGGCATCAACGGTCGCAAGATCGACTACCTCGGCGCGGAGGACGACGGCCAGGACCCGGCGAAGAACCTCGCCGCCGCCCGCAAGCTCGTCCAGCAGGACAAGGTCTTCGCCGTCGCCCCCATGAGCTCGGTGACCTTCTCCGGCGCCGACTTCCTGGAGCAGGAGAAGGTCCCCACCTTCGGCTGGGGCACCCTGCCCTCCTTCTGCGGGCCCAAGTACATCTACGGCTTCAACGGCTGCCTGGTCCCCACCCCCGGCGGCACCCTCAACCAGACCTGGCCCGAGGGCATCGGCCAGATCCTCGGCGGCGCCCGGGGCAAATCGGTCGCGATCATCGCCAACGACAGCGACGCCGGCAAGTTCGGCATCCGGACCTTCCAGCAGGGCTTCACCAGCGCCGGGTTCAACGTCTCCTACGCCAAGGCCTCCGTGCCCGCCACCGCCGTCCCGAGCGACTGGTCCGCGTACGTGAAGGAGATCCTCTCCAGCAACGAGGGCAAGGCCCCGGACGCCGTCGTCTCCGTCATGCAGACCCCCAACAACATCGGGCTCTTCACCGCGCTCAAGCGCAGCGGCTACAAGGGACTGCTCTCCGACCCGACCGACTACGACCCCGGGCTGCTCGCCAAGGACGCCACCAAGCAGGCGCTCGACGGGGTGCACGTCCTGCTCCAGTTCCAGCCCTTCGAGTCGGCGGATCCGAAGATGGCGCAGTTCAAGGCCGACATCAAGGCCGCCGCGGGCGGCCAGGAAGTCCCGTTGAACATGCACATGCTGACCGGGTACATGTCGGCCGACCTGTTCGTGTCCATCGCGCAGAAGGCGGGCAAGGACCTGACCGTCGAGTCCTTCCAGAGCGCCGCACAGGGCTTCTCCGACACCGGCACGCTCGTCGGCGACCGGGCGGAGCCCAAGGGGCAGAAGGACAGCTTCGGCTGCGGAGCGCTCGTACAGCTGAAGAACGGCGCGTACGAGGTCTCCGTCCCGTTCAAGTGCTACGAGCCCATCCCCTTCAAGTAAGGCCGCGGCATGGGAGATCTGCTCGTCTTCGTGCTGAGCGGTCTGGTCTCCGGCGCCCTGTACGCACTGCTCGCCACCGGGCTGGTGCTGTCGTACTCGGCGTCCGGACTGTTCAACTTCGCGCACGGGGCCACCGCCTACCTGTGCGCGCTCACCTTCTACGAGTTGCACTCGGGGCTGGGCTGGCCGGCCGTCCCGGCGGCGCTGCTGGTGGTGTTCGTGCTGGCCCCCGGTCTCGGCTGGGGGCTGGACCGGCTGATGTTCCGGCGGCTCGCCCGGGTCGGTGAGACGGCGCAGATCGTGGCGACCATCGGGCTGCTGGTGGCGCTGCCGGCCGCCGGGCTGTGGGCGGTGGAGCTGCTGGCCGACGCGGGCGCCCCGGTGAAGCCGGCCGAGAACCAGTTCGGGCTGCCGGGGGTGGGGCCCAGCCCCGCGAAGTCCTGGCAGCTCGCGGACGGCGTCGGCATCGACTCCGACCAGCTGATCACCTGGGTGGTGACGGCGCTGGTGGCGGTGGCCCTGTGGGGGCTGATGCGGCACACCCGGCTGGGGCTGCAACTGCGGGCCGCCGTCGACAACCGCTCGCTGACCGAGCTGCGCGGGATCAGCGCCGACCGGCTGTCGTCGGTGGCGTGGATGATCGCGTCGGGGCTGGCCGGGCTGGCGGGGGTGCTGGCGACCCCGCTGCTGGGGCTGTCGGCGCACGATTTCACGCTGTTCCTGTTCGTCTCGGCGACGGCGGCGGTCATCGGCCGGTTCGCGTCCGTGCCGCTCGCGTTCGCGGGCGGACTGGGACTCGGGGTGCTGCAGAACCTGGTGGCCGGGTACGCCTCCTTCGCCGAGGGGATCACCGGATTCCGCACGGCGGTGCCGTTCCTGATCCTGTTCGGCGGGCTGCTGGTACTGACCCGCAGGGCGCGCGCGGCGGGGGTCGCGGCCATGGACGCGCCGCCGGTGGACCATCTGGCGGGCGCGTCGTGGGGGCGGCGGTGGGGGGTGTGGGCAGCGGGCGCCGGGCTGTTGTGCGTGGCGTTCTACACCGTGACCACGCCCTTCTGGAGCGGGCTGCTGGCGCAGGGGCTGGCCATCGGGCTGGTGTTCATGTCCTTCACCCTGGTGACCGGGCTCGGGGCGATGGTGTCGCTCGCGCAGGGCACCTTCGTGACCGGGGCCGCGCTGGTGGCCGGGCTGCTCATGAGCCGGGGCTGGCCGTTCGTGGCGGCGCTGGCGGTGGGCACGTGCGTGGCGGCCCTGCTGGGAGCGCTGGTCGCGCTGCCCGCACTGCGGCTGGGCGGCAGGTCCCTGGCGCTGGCCACGCTCGCGCTGGCGTTCCTCGCCGACCAGGTGCTGTTCCAGCTGAGGTGGCTGCGGAACGGCGATTCGGGGTGGTCGATCCCGCGACCGGTGTTCGGGCCGGTGGACCTGTCCGACGACCGGGCGCTGGGGGTGGCCCTGGTGGTGCTCGTCGCGCTGGTGGCCGCCGGGCTGAGCGCGCTGCGCGGCTCCCCGTCGGGGCGGGCGATGCTGGCCGTACGGTCGGCGCCGGCTGCGGCGGTGGCCTCGGGGGTGTCCGTCCTGCGGACGAAGCTGCTGCTGTTCACGCTGTCGGCGGGGCTGGCCGGGTTCGGGGGCGTGCTGTACGCGTCGTACAACACCCGGATCACGGCGACGGACTTCACGGCGATGACCGGGTTGGTGTGGCTGGCGGTGGTGGTGGCGGCGGGTGTTCGGCGGCCGCAGTACGCCGTGGTCGCGGGGCTGGTGTTCGCCGTTGCTCCGCGGGTGCTGGCGGACTATGTGACGGCGTCGGCCCATCTGCCGGTGATCCTGTTCGGCCTCGCCGGATTGGCCTTGGCCAACGATCCGGACGGGTATTGCGCGGCCGTGCCGGTGCGGTTGGCGAAGCGGCGCGCCGCCGTGTCCCGGGGCTCCGCCCCGGACCCCGCGCCTCAAACGCCGGCGGGGCTGGAATTGGGGGCTCCGCCCCCGGTTTCGGGAAGGGGTGGGCGTCACCCCAGCGGAGCGAGGGGGAGGGTGGGGGAAGGCCCCGCAGGGCTGGACCCGGCCGGGCGGCCCGCGCTGGAGCTGCGCGGTGTAACGGCCGGGTACGACGGGGGGCTCGTGTTGCACGGGGTCGATCTCGTCGTGCGGAAGGGGGAGATACTCGCCGTGCTCGGGCCCAACGGGGCCGGGAAGAGCACCGCCTGCCGGGTGGCCGCCGGGGCGCTTCCCGTCGCGGGCGGGGTGGTCCGCATCGGCGGCCGGGACGTGACGCGGGACGGGGCCGTGCGGCGGGCCCGGGCCGGGGTGCTGCTCGCCCCCGAAGGGCGGGGGATCTTCCCCGCGCTCACCATCGAGGAGAACCTGGCCCTGTACCTCAAGGACGCCGACGCCCGGGCCGCCGTCTACGCCCGGTTCCCCCGGCTCGCCGAGCGCCGCGGGGTGGCCGCCGGGGCGCTGTCCGGCGGGGAGCAGCAGATGCTGGCCCTGGCGCCGCTGTTGCAGCGGCCGCCCGAGGTGCTGATCGCCGACGAGCCCTCGCTCGGGCTCGCCCCGCGCGTCGTGGAGGAGGTGTACGCGCTGCTCACCGAGCTCCGCGACGCCGGGACGGCGCTGCTGCTGGTGGAGGAGAAGGCCGCCGAGATCCTCGGGATCGCCGACACCGTGGCCTACCTGTCGCAGGGCCGGGTCTCCTGGTGCGGCCCCCGCGCCGAGGTGGAGGCCGATCGGCTCACCGAGGCCTATCTGGGGATGGGGAAATGAGCGAGGGGGACATGAGCGAGGCGGACATGGGCGAGGGGTACGTGCTCCAGGCGCGCGGCATCAGCGTGCGCTTCGGCGGGGTCAAGGCGCTGACCGGGGTGGACCTCGGGATCCGGGCGGGCGAGGTGTGCGGGCTGATCGGGCCGAACGGGGCCGGGAAGACCACGCTGTTCGACGTCCTGTCGGGGATCCGGCGGCCCGACCAGGGGCGGATGCTGCTGGACGGGGCGGACATCACCCGCCGCTCCCCCGTGTGGCGGGCCCGGCACGGGATGCGCCGGACCTTCCAGCGGCAGCAGCTGTTCGGGCAGCTCAGCGTGGCCGACAACGTGCTGGTGGCGCAGGAGTGGCGGGGCGGCGGGGGCGGGCTGGCCGCCGATCTCCTCGCCCTCCCGGCCCGCCGGGCCCGGGAGCGGGCGCGCCGGGCGCGGGGCGAGCGGGTGCTGGCCGACTGCGGGATCGGCGCGCTCGGGACCTCGTACGCCGGCGGGCTGCCCGTGGGCCGGGCCCGGATGGTCGAGCTGGCCCGGGCGGTGGCCGATCCGCCGCGGGTCCTGCTGCTGGACGAGCCCGCGTCGGGCATGTCGGCGCCGGAGCGGGAGCAGCTGGCGGCGGTCGTCCGGCGGCTGGCCGCGGAGGAGGGCTGTGCGGTGCTGCTGGTCGAGCACAACGTGGCCTTCGTGATGGACCTCTGCGCGCGGGTGGTCGTACTGGACCTCGGGACGGTGCTGGCGGAGGGCACGGCGGCCGAGGTGCGGGCGAATCCGCTGGTGCGGGAGGCGTATCTCGGTACGGCATAGGGTCCGCGTGGGAATGTGGAACGTGGTGCTGCGGACGGCGGGAATACGTCGTACGGGGGTCAGGTTGTCGCCCCTCGTACGACGCAGTACCGCCGACGCACCGACGCGAGGAAACGACCAGACGTGAACCAGGTCCCCACCATCAAGCTCAACAACGGCACGCTCATGCCCCAGCTGGGCTTCGGCGTCTGGCAGGTTCCGGACGCGGAGGCGGAGCACGCCGTCGGGACCGCGCTGGAGGCCGGTTACCGCAGCATCGACACGGCCGCCGTCTACGGCAACGAGGCCGGCACCGGCAAGGCCGTCGCCGCCTCCGGGCTGGCCCGCGAGGAGCTGTTCGTCACCACCAAGCTGTGGAACGGCCCGAAGCAGCGCTGGGGCCGCGACCAGGTGCTGCGCGCCTTCGACAGCTCCCTGGCCAAGCTGGGCCTCGACCACGTCGACCTGTACCTGATCCACTGGCCGCGCCCGATGCGCGACGACTTCGTCTCCATCTGGCAGACCTTCGAGGAGATCGCCGCGAGCGGCCGCGCCAAGGCCGTCGGCGTGTCGAACTTCCGCCCGGCGGACCTGGAGCGGCTCGCCGAGACGAGCGCGCTGGTGCCGGCCGTGAACCAGGTCGAGCTGCACCCGCTCTTCCCGCAGGCCGAGCTGCGCGCCGAGCACGCCGCGCGCGGGATCGCCACCGAGGCCTGGTCCCCGCTCGGCCAGGGCAAGGAACTCCTCACCCTGCCGGCCGTCGACGCGATCGCCGCCAAGCACGGCCGCAGCGCCGCGCAGGTGGTGCTGCGCTGGCACCTCCAGCACGGGAACATCGTGATCCCGAAGTCCGTGACCCCCGCCCGCATCCGGGAGAACCTGGACGTCTTCGGCTTCGAGCTGGACGCCGCCGACATCGCCGCGCTGGACGCCCTGGGCGCGGGCGCTGCGGGCCGCCGGATCGGGCCGGACCCGGCCGTCTTCGACGTCTGAGGGTGGCTGGCCGGATGAACCTTCCCGAGGGCCTTTACCGGATCCGCAACGTGGACAGCGGGCTGGTGCTCCAGCTGGAGGGCGCCTCCCGGGTGCGGGTCGGCCCCGACGGGCCGCCCGCGCCGGAGGCCGCCCGCCGGTGGCGGATCTCGCCGGTGCACAGCGGCGGCGGGATCTTCCACGTGGTGAGCGAGGACAACGAGCGGCGCCTCGACGTGGCGAACGCCTCCACGGACAGCGGCGCCCGGGTGCAGGTGTGGCGGGCCAACGCGTTCGGCGCGCAGGAGTGGATCGTCGAGGAACACCTCGACGATCCCGGGGTGGTGTCCCTGATCGCGTGCATCAGCGGCCTGCCGCTGGAGGCCGACGAGGAGGGCCGGGCCCGGCAGGGCGAGGACACCGATTCCCCGTCCCAGTGGTGGCGCCTGGAGCCGGCGTAGCGGAGCCGCACGCGCCGCGCACCGCCGCGCCGCGCAGGTCAGACGCGTACGAAGCTCCGTACGCGGTACGTCGGCTCCGCGCGCGGGACGTCCTGGTCGGGCAGCAGCTCCAGCCGGGCCGCCAGCTGCTGCGCGGTGATGCCGCGCGGGACCACGCGGGAGGCGTACTGTCCCGCCAGGAGCGCCTCGGCTGAGCCGCGTGGGCTGCGGCCCTGACCGTGGCCCGTGAAATGGGCCTCGCCGGCCGGGCGCAGGCCCGCCCGCGCCGCGTACCCCTCGACCTCCCCGGAGGCGTCCGAGGGGGTCGGGGTCAGGTGCGCGGCGAAGA
This sequence comes from Streptomyces sp. NPDC030995, assembly GCF_055571215.1. Taxonomy (NCBI): domain Bacteria; kingdom Bacillati; phylum Actinomycetota; class Actinomycetes; order Kitasatosporales; family Streptomycetaceae; genus Streptomyces; species Streptomyces sp. NPDC030995. Next base: position 18,560 of record NZ_JBVIFS010000021.1, on the reverse strand, counting down.
CGGCGTCGATGTCGCTGCCGACGTCGTGCGCGGAGTCCTTGTCCACGGTGGTGACGAAGACCCCGCCCGGCCGCAGCACCCGTGCGGCCTCGGCGATGACCGCGGGCACCAGTCCCGGCCCGCGCAGCAGGTGCAGCAGCCACACCGCGCTCACCGCGTCCAGCGAGCCCGGGCGCACCGGCAGCCGGGTCGCGTCGGCGAGGGCCACGGGGACACCACGCCGCAGGGCCATCGCGGCCATGCCGTGGGAGGCGTCCGCGCCGAGGACGTGCAGGCCGGGGCGGGTCAGCCGGGTGGTGACGATGCCCGTGCCGCAGCCGAGGTCGAGGAGGGTGCGCACGTGGACCGGGAGCAGCCCGAGGACCGCCTCGGCCGCCGCCCCGGCCCGCGGGGCGCCGCCGCGGGTGGCGTCGTAGGCCTCGGCCTCCGCGTCGTAGTCGAGCAGGGGCTTGCACCCCGGTATGTGCGTGGTCATCAGCTCGCGCCGTGCGCCGGGGCGAGGGCTTCGACGCGTTCGGCGAGCGCGAAGTCGTTCTCCGTCACCACACCGCCCGCGTCGTGGCTGTTCACGGAGAGCCGGACCGTGTTGTAGCCGAGCGTCAGGTCCGAGTGGTGGTTCAACTCCTCCTGGACGGTGGCGATGTGGACGACGAGGGCGCTCGCGGCGAAGTGCGTGCCCAGCCGGTAGGTGCGGAAGATCCGGTCGTCCTCGAAGGCCCAGCCGGGGAGTTCCCTCAGCCGGTCCTCGATCTCCTTCTGTGACAGCGGCTCACTCGGCATGCAGCGGCTCCCTTTCCCCGTGACGTGGTGTCAAGGTTCCCACAGTGCACGCCGGAGCGACCCTTTCGCGCCATAGTGCACTCGGGTACTTCAGTGTCCTTCCGCGCCCACCGCGCCCCCCATATGCTCCTGCGCCGAACGTGACTGTTACCAGCGGTAACGAGGGGGCATTCGCAATGGCCAGCACAGGCAGTTCCAGGCGTACGTTCATCGCGGGCGCGAGTGCGGCGGCCGCCGCCGGCGCGTTGTCGGCGGCCGTGACCACCCCGGCGGCGGCGGCCACCACCGCGACGCCGCCGAACGGCCGCCGCGTCGCCGTCCTCGGCGGCGGGGTGGCCGGGCTGACCGCGGCGCACGAACTCGCCGAGCGCGGCTACGCCGTCACCGTGTACGAGCGCCGGGCGCTCGGCGGCAAGGCCCGCAGCATGGACGTGCCCGGCAGCGCCCGCGGCGGCCGCAGGCCGCTCCCGGCCGAGCACGGCTTCCGCTTCATCCCCGGCATCTACCACAACCTGCCCGACACGATGCGGCGCATCCCCTTCCCCGGGAACGCCAACGGGGTGTGGGACAACCTCGTCGCCCCGCGCGAGATGATGTTCGCGCGGGCGGCCGGGCGCGAGGACCTGCGCGGGCCCATCCCCTGGCCCGACCACTCCCCCGCCGAGCTCACGCCCGACGAGCTGCGGCGGGCCCTCACCGGCATCCTGCAGTCACTGGTCCGGCTTCCGCTGCACGAGACGGCGTACTTCGTCGACCGCGTGCTGGTCTTCCTCACCAGCTGCGACGAGCGGCGGGGCGAGGTCTGGGAGCGGACCCCTTGGTGGGACTTCGTGCGCGCGGAGCAGATGTCGAACGAGTACCAGCGCATCCTCGCCGTCGGCATCACCCGCAACATCGTGGCGACCAAGGCCGAGGAGGCCTCCACCCGTACGGTCGGCACCCTCGGCGAGGCCTTCGTCTTCAACCTGCTGGGACGCGGGGCGGACGGCCCGCCGGACCGGATCCTCAACCTGCCGACCAACGAGGCCTGGATCGACCCGTGGGAGGCCCATCTGCGGTCCCTCGGCGTGGAGTTCAGGATCGGGTGGACCGTACGGGAGGTGCAGTACGGGAGCGGCCGCGTGAGCGGGGTGGCCGTCGATGGCCCGGACGGCGCCCGGCAGACCGTCGTCGCCGACCACTACGTGAGCGCGCTGCCCGTGGAGCACGCCCGCCGGACCTGGAGCGCGGGGCTGCGCGCGGCCGATCCGATGCTGGGGCGCTGCGACAAGCTGGAGACCGACTGGATGACCGGCATCCAGTTCTATCTGACCGAGCGGGCCCCGCTGGTGCACGGCCACCTCAACTGCATCGACTCCCCTTGGTCGTTGACGGCGATCCAGCAGGCCGAGCACTGGCCGTCCCGGAACTTCCCCGCCGACTACGGGGACGGCACGGCGGTCGACTGCCTGTCGGTGGACATCTCGGAGTGGGACAAGCCCGGGATCCTCTACGGGAAGACGGCCAAGCAGTGCACGCGCGAAGAGGTGGCGCGCGAGGTGTGGGCGCAGCTGAAGGCCTCCCTGAACGACACCGGGAAGACCCTGCTGAGCGACTCCAAGCTGCATTCCTGGTTCCTCGACCCGGGCGTGGACGGCCTGGGGACCCCGCACCCCACCAATCAGGACGAGTTGCTGATCCACCCGGTCGGCACCTTCCACAACCGGCCCAGTGCGGGCACCCGCATCCCGAACTTCTTCCTCAGCGGGGACTACGTGTCGGTGGACATCGACCTGGCGACGATGGAGGGCGCGAACGCCTCGGCCCGTGCCGCAGTCAACTCCCTGCTGGACCGGGACGGTTCCGGCCTGGCGCGGTGCGCGGTCCGGCCGATGTACCGGGCGCCGGAGCTGGAGTCCGTCAAGCGGCACGACGCGTGGCGCTACCGTCTCGGCCTGCGGAACGTCTTCGACCTGGGCTGACCCGGTGGGACACGCTCGGCTACCGTCGTGAGCATGACCACCACGACGCCCACGGTCGGCTCCCTGCTCCGCACGTGGCGGGAGCGGCGCGGTATCAGCCAGCTGGAACTGGCGGGCCGCGCCGACTCCTCGTCCCGGCACATCAGCTTCATCGAGACCGGGCGGTCCCGGCCGAGCGAGGAGATGGTGCTGCGGCTCGCCGACCGTCTCGACGTACCGGTACGGGAGCGCAACGCCCTGCTCCTGGCGGCGGGTTACGCCCCGCACTACGCGCAGACGGCCCTGGACGACCCGTCGATGGAGACGCTGCGCGAGGGCATCCAGCGGCTGCTGACCGGGTACGAGCCCTACCCGGCGCTGGTGGTGGACGCCACGTACGACGTCGTCGCCGCCAACACGGGCATCGCGATGCTGCTGGACGGGCTGCCGGAGCACCTGCTGGTTCCGCCGCTGAACGCCATGCGGCTCACCCTGCACCCCGAGGGCCTGGCGCCGAAGATCCTCAACCTGCGGGAGTGGCGGGGGCACCTGCTGGCCCAGATGGAGCGGCAGATCGCGCTGGCCCGGTCCGAGCCGCTGCGCGTGCTGTACGAGGAGGTCTCCGCCTACCCGGTCGCCGAGCGCCCGGGCGACGGCGAACCGGACGAGCCCGCTGCGTACATCGCGCTTCCGCTCCTCATCGAGCACGACGGCCACGTGCTGTCCTTCGTGTCGTCGATCGCGACCTTCAACACGCCCATGGACGTGACCGTCGCCGAGCTGGCCATCGAGACCTTCCTCCCGGCCGACCCGGCGACGGTGAAGTACCTGCGCTCACTCGGCGACTGAGCGCAGGGCGAGCTGCTGGAGCAGGGCGAACGAGGCCACGGTGACGGCCTGCATCGGAATCCACAGCAGGCCGGCGGTGGTGGGCGCGAACCAGACCAGCAGGGACACCAGACTGAGCGCCGCCCAGAGGTAGTTCGCCTCGATGACGAACTTCACGGGGAGGGCCGGCGGCCGGCGGCGCGAGGCGAGCCAGCCGACCCCGGCGCCGAACACGGTCAGGAAGAGGCCCAGTTCCAGCAGCACGTCCTGGCCGACCCCGAGCAGCCGCCCCAACGGGGCCGAGAAGGCGACGTACGCGAGCCCGTTCCCGGTGGTGACCACGGAGTCGAGGGCGAGGAACCGGCGCAGCATGGTCTGCGGCGCCGAGGTGCGGGCGAGGGTGCCGAGCAGGGTTGCGGACATGGCGGATCAGCCTCCGTCGAGGGTCGAATGCGCTGGTGGGACCCGGGTTCCGGAGCCGAGTGCGCGCCCCCGGAACCCGATGCCCCCACCTTGCCGGGCGGCTGCGGCGGGGTCGATTACCTCCGGGGTCATGCCAACGTTCTTTGAGGTGAACGGCAGGAAACGTTGGGTTTCCGCTGGTTCGGCAGAGGGCGGGCGGTTACGCTTCACGCAGCCCAGCCCACTCGAACGTCTTGTCGACTTATGGAGAATCTGGAGAATCCGCCGGTGCGAGCCGCCGCCCGACCCGACCTCGCCGCGATCTGGCGGCGCGTGGAGGAGCTGTCCGAGCGGCGCGGCCAGGACCCGGCCGACGTACTGGCGCCGGAGCGGCTGAGCCACCTGTCCGGAGTGGAACCCGCCCGCATACCCGCGGTGGTGGCGGGCCGCGCTGCCGAAGTGCCGCTGGAGCGGCGCGTGCACGAACGCTTCCTGCGCTTGCGCGCCACCCGCCGCGACAAACACGGCCGGGAGTGGCCGCTGGCCGCCATCGCCTCCGACTTCGACGCACCTGGCGCCTCTCTCGGCCCCCTCAACGCCGGCGCCGGACTGCCGCGGCTGGGCCACGCGGCGGGCGTACAGCGGTTCTTCGGCGTATACGCCGGCTTCCTCCTCGCCGACCACCAGAGCGCGGTGGCACGGGCCCTCGCCCTCGCCTCGGACGGCAAGGACGGTGCGGAGGGCGCGGAGGGCGCGGCGGGCGCGGCGGGCGCGGCGGGCGCGGCCGGCGCTCAGGGCGCGGACGACCTGGAGCACCTCTCGTACCTCACCGGCATCACCCCGCAGGCCATCCGGCTCACCCTCGACGGCAGACCGCCCCGCCTCCCGCTGAGGGAACAGGTGCGCCAGCGGTTCGAGCACCTGCGCCGCACCCGCCCGCGGGAGGACGGGCAGCCCCATTCCCTCGCCGCCATCGCCAAGTCCTTCGACGCGTCCGGGCAGTCGCTGACCCGCCTCGCCCAGGGCGAGGGCCTGCCGAACCTCGCCGCGGCCGCCGGGATCCAGCGCTTCTACGGCGTCGAAGGCGGCTTCCTGCTGGCCGACGACACCGAGGCCCTGGCCACCACCCTCACCGGGATCGCCCGCGAACTGGAGTCCGCGGAGCGGGAACAGGAGAACCCGATGCTGGCCGTGATGCGCTCGCACGACGTACGGAGCATCGTCACGCGGGCCGGCCGGCTCTCCCCGCGGGGCTGGAAGTCGCTCGCCGACCACCTGGACGACCTGCTCGCGCGGGAGGGCCAGCTGGGCCGTCCGGCGGAGACCGGGGAGGGGAACGCTCCATGAGTCACCGCACGTGACCAGCACCTCCCCGCCGACGCACTTCCTCCGCCGATGCCTTTGCACGGCCCTGACAGAGAGCACCACACGATGACCCAGTCTTCACCGCCCCGCCACGCCGTCGTCATCGGCGGCAGCCTGGCCGGCCTCCTCGCGGCCGCCGTCCTCGCCGAGCACACGACGGTCACGATCATCGACGCGGACCCGCTGCCCGAGGGCCCGGCGCCGCGGCGTGGACTCCCGCAGGCCCGGCACACCCACCTCCTGTGGTCCGGCGGGGCACGCGCCATCGAGCAGATACTGCCCGGCATCACCGAGGACTGGACGGCCGCCGGAGCCATCCGCCGCAGCCTGCCCACGGACCTGGTCACCAAGACCGCCCAGGGCTGGATCCCGCGCTGCGGGGAGAAGCAGTTCAACATCTCGTGCAGCCGCGACCTCCTCGACTCGGTGGTCCGCGCCCGGGTGACCGCCCTGAAGGGGGTCTCCACCCTCCAGCGGAGCCGGGTCCGGGGCCTGGAGGGCACCGCGGCCCGGGTCATAGGCGTCCGCGTCGACACCCCGGACGAACAGGGCAGGCTGGTGACCGCCGACCTCGTGGTCGACGCGAGCGGGCGCGGTTCCCGGGCCCGGACCTGGCTCCAGGAGCTGGGGGTGAGCGGTATCCGGCAGGCCGAGGTCGACTCCGGGCTCGTCTACGCGACCAGGATCTTCGAGGCCCCGGCCGGCGCCCACGAGTCGGGCTTCCCCATCATCAACGTGCAGTCCGACCCGCGCGTGCCCGTTCCCGGGCAGACGGCCACCATCGTGCCGATCGAGAACGGCCAGTGGCAGGCCACCCTGTCCGGCACCCGCGGCGGCCAGCCGACCGGCGACCCCGACCGGTTCATTCCCTTCGCCAAGGGCGTCCGGGATCCGATCGTCGGCGAGCTGCTGGAGGGGAAGAAGCCCCTCACGGACGTCGCCGTCACCCAGGGCACCGCCAACCGGCGGGTCTACTTCGAGAAGGCCGACCTGCCCGACGGGTTCTTCGCGGTCGGCGACTCGGTGGCCACCTTCAACCCGCTGTACGGGCAGGGCATGACGGTCGCGGCCAAGGGGCTGCTGGCCGTCCGCCACCTGCTCCGGGCCAAGGGGCTCGCCCACCCCGCGATCGGCCGCGAGGCACAGCGCGCGATCGCCCCGCAGGTGGCCATCGCCTGGGACCTCGCCACCTCGCAGGACATCCTCTATCCCGGGGCCACCGGCATGAAGCCGCGGGCCGGCGCCGGACTGCTCAACGCCTACGTCAACCGCCTGATGACGGGCGCCACCACCGAGGAGGCGCTCACCGCCGCCCTGTTCAAGGTCCTCACCATGAGCACCTCGCCCGCCCACTGGCTGCGCCCGTCGGTGATCTGGCACGTGCTACGCGCGTCCGGCGAGGGCGCCCTCAAGGCGCCGCCGCTCACCGCCGCCGAACGCAGGATCGCCGGGCTGGACCAGGAGGGCGACGGGGTCGGCCCGGCCAACCCCGTCAGCCGGGCCCTGTGACGGACGACGCAGCACGAACGCCCCTGACCGTGGGGTCCGGGGCGTTCGTGCTGCGTCGGTCGATGCGGATCAGGTCGGCTCAGGCCAGGCCGGCTCAGGCCAGGCCGGCTCAGACCAGGTCGGCTCGGACCCGGTCGGCTCAGACCAGGTCGGCTCGGACCCGGTCGGCTCGGACCCGGTCGGCTCAGACCAGGTCGGACAGCTCCAGCCCGGCCTGCGCGGCGGCCGCCTGGACGGTCTGCTCCAGCAGGACGGCGATGGTCATCGGGCCGACGCCGCCCGGTACCGGGGTGATCAGCGAGGCGCGGGCGGCGGCCGACTCGAAGTGGACGTCGCCGACGTTGCCCTCGTTGTAGCCGGCGTCCAGGACCACCGCGCCCGGCTTGATGTCCTCGCCCCGGATGAACTCGGCCTTGCCCACGGCCGCCACCAGCACGTCGGCCTGGCGCACGATCGAGGGGAGGTCGACGGTACGGGAGTGGCAGTAGGTGACGGTGGCGTTCTGCTCCAGCAGCAGCATCCCGGCCGGCTTGCCCAGGATCGCGCTGCGGCCGACGACCACGGCGTGCTTGCCGGTGAGGTCCACGTCGTAGGCGGCGAGCAGGCGCATGATGCCGCCGGGGGTGCAGGAGACGAAGCCCGGCAGCCCGAAGCCCATGGCGGCGAAGGAGTGCATGGTGACCCCGTCGACGTCCTTGCCGGGGGCGATGGCCTCGAAGGCGGCGCGCTCGTCGATGTGGTGCGGGACGGGGTGCTGGAGCAGGATGCCGCTGATCTCCGGGTCCTCGGAGAGCGCGGTGAGCGTGGCCACCAGTTCCTCGGTGGTGGTCTCGGCCGGCAGCTCCACGTGGCGGGAGGTGATCCCGGCCTTGGCGCAGCGGTTCTGCTTCATCCGGACGTAGGTCACGGAGGCGGGGTCCTCGCCGACCAGCACGGTCGCGAGGCAGGGCGCGGTGCCGGTGCGCTCGGTGATCTTCGCCGCGTAGGCGGCGGTCTGCTCCGAGATGCGGCGGGCGAGGGCGGTGCCGTCCATCAGCTGGGCAGAGGCAGTGGCAGTCTGGGCAGTCGTCACGGGGTCTCCTGAACGTCGCTGCGGATCGCGGTTCGCGGTTCGCCCAGGCGCGCGGCAATCGACGTACCGGAGTACGCCGGGCCGCTCCCCGGTGGTGATCCACCCGAACGCCAGTCACGGCCCGCCGACCACTGTAGTCGACCAATCCGGTGGTTGACCGGTGCCCGACCTGGGACGATCAATGCATGACGCGTACTTTCGACCATCTTGTCGCCGAGGCCGAGTCCGTCTCCGTGGACGGCTGGGACTTCTCCTGGCTCGACGGCCGGGCCACCGAGCAGCGTCCCTCGTGGGGCTACCAGCGGCTGCTGGCGGAGCGCCTGGCCCGGGTCCGGTCCGCGCTGGACATCCAGACCGGTGGCGGCGAGGTCCTCGCCGGTTCCGGGCCGCTGCCGCCGCTGATGGCGGCCACCGAGTCCTGGCCGCCCAACATCGAGAAGGCGACCCGGCTGCTGCACCCGCTGGGCGCGGTGGTGGTCGCGGACTCCGACGAGCCGCCGCTGCCCTTCGGCGACGAGGCCTTCGAGCTGGTCGCCAGCCGGCATCCGGTGACCATCTGGTGGGAGGAGATCGCGCGGGTGCTGACTCCGGGCGGCACCTACCTCTCGCAGCAGGTGGGTCCGGCGAGCGTCTTCGAGATCGTAGAGTATTTCCTCGGCCCGCAGCCGGAGGAGGTCCGGCGCGGCCGGCACCCCGACGACGCGGTCGCCGCTGCCACCGGGGCGGGCCTCGAAGTCGTCGATCTGCGCTCCGAGCGACTGCGGACGGAGTTCCATGACATCGGAGCCGTGATCTACTTTCTCAGGAAGGTGATCTGGATGGTGCCCGGCTTCACGGTCGGGCAGTACCGGGATCGATTGCGGGAGCTGCACGAACGGATCGAACGCGAAGGCCCGTTCGTCGCGCACACCGCCCGCTTCCTCATCGAAGCCCGCAAAACGGGCTGACGGCGAGGGCGGACGGATCCGGGCCGGATCGGGTTGCGTGGCCACAGCGTGGCGCAGGTCACTCAATTCAGCGCGTAACGAATCGACTCGGGCATGCGATGAACCGACAGGCGTCCTCGCGCGGCCCGGAATAGAGACCCCCCTCGGGTCTGTTTCCCAAGTTCGCGCGATGATGTCCCGCTCACCCCTTATCTGTTCGCAACGAGAGGCTCCTTGTGTCGCTCAGCCCGTCCCGTACGTTCCCTCCGGAGATCGCCGAATCGGAGGCCCTCGTCGCGCTCGTCGAGCGCGGCCGCGAGCAGGGTCACATCAACGGTGACGACGTGCGCCAGGCCTTCGAGGCCGGCCGCATCCCGGTGGACCAGTGGAAGCGGGTCCTGCGCAGCCTGAACCAGGTCCTGGACGAGGAGGGTGTCGCCCTTCACGTCAGCGCGGCCCCCGCCACCAAGGCTGCCGCCAAGAAGCCCCGCAAGGCTGCCGCCGCCCCGGCCCGCACCGTGGCCAAGAAGGCCCCCGCCGCGCCGCGCCCCATCGGCGCGCGCAAGACCTCGGCCGCCACGGCCACGGCCACGGCGATATCCGCTTCGCCGGCCGCCGCCATCGAGGACGAGGCGTCGGCGGAGGCCGCCGCCGAGCCGAAGAAGCGCACGGTCAAGAAGACCGCCGCCAAGAAGACCGCGGTGAAGAAGACCGCCGCGGCGAAGAAGACCAGCGCCAAGGACGCCGACGAGGGTGAGACCCCCGCGGCCGAGGGCGAGGACTGGGCAGCCGAGGACCTCGTCGACGAGGCCGAGGAAGAGGCCCCCAAGGCCGGCGGCACCCAGGGCTTCGTCCTGTCCGACGACGACGAGGACGACGCCCCGGCGCAGACGGTCATGGTGGCCGGCGCCACCGCCGACCCCGTCAAGGACTACCTCAAGCTCATCGGCAAGGTTCCGCTCCTCAACGCCGAGCAGGAGGTGGAGCTCGCCAAGCGCATCGAGGCGGGCCTGTTCTCCGAGTACAAGCTCGAAGAGGAGGAGGACCACAAGCCCGCCTTCAAGCGCGAGCTGGAGATCCTGGTCGAGGACGGCCGCCGCGCGAAGAACCACCTGCTGGAGGCCAACCTCCGCCTCGTGGTCTCCCTCGCCAAGCGCTACACCGGCCGCGGCATGCTCTTCCTGGACCTGATCCAGGAGGGCAACGTCGGCCTGATCCGCGCCGTGGAGAAGTTCGACTACACCAAGGGCTTCAAGTTCTCCACGTACGCGACCTGGTGGATCCGCCAGGCGATCACGCGTGCCATGGCCGACCAGTCGCGCACCATCCGCATCCCGGTGCACATGGTCGAGATCATCAACAAGCTCGCCCGCGTGCAGCGCCAGATGCTCCAGGACCTGGGCCGCGAGCCCACCCCGGAGGAGCTGGGCAAGGAACTCGACATGACCCCCGAGAAGGTCATCGAGGTCCAGAAGTACGGCCGCGAGCCGATCTCCCTGCACACCCCCCTGGGTGAGGAGGGCGACAGCGAGTTCGGTGACCTCATCGAGGACTCCGAGGCGGTCGTGCCCGCGGACGCGGTCTCCTTCACCTTCCTCCAGGAGCAGCTCCAGTCGATCCTGGGCACGCTCTCGGAGCGCGAGGCGGGCGTGGTCTCCATGCGCTACGGCCTCAACGACGGCCAGCCGAAGACCCTGGACGAGATCGGCCGCGTGTACGGGGTCACCCGTGAGCGCATCCGCCAGATCGAGTCCAAGACCATGTCGAAGCTGCGCCACCCGTCGCGTTCGCAGGTGCTGCGCGACTACCTCGACTAAGCCAGTCGAAAGACCGGCCCTCGTGGCGTGAACGGCAGGGAGGCGCCCTGCGGAACCAGGTAGGCGTGTTCGCGCCGGATCCGCAGGGTGTCGCACCAGCCGTCCGTGATCACCAGGGCCGGGGCGTCGGGCGGGAAGTCCTCCGCCCGGTGCAGCAGGTCGATGCCCGTTTGCAGGACGGTGCCGCCGCGGCCCCGGATCTTCACCCGGCCCGCGATTTCGGTCGGGGGCAGATAGCCCGCGTCGTACGGCGCCGCGTCGCAGAAGATGACGCGTGCCGCCGGTACGTCGCGGGCTTCCGCGTACGAGGCGATCGCGCCCAGCGCCTTGCCGAGCAGGGCGGCGTTCATCGAGCCCGAGGTGTCGAGGACCACGCCGAAGGTGCAGCGGGCCACCTCCTCGGGCGGGAAGTACCGGCCCGCGCGCGGGATGTCCGGGGTGGAGGCCTGTCGGCGGGCCGGGCGCGCGTAGGACCGTACGGCCACCGGCCGCGGCACGTACTCGTCGAACCAGCGGGCGAGCGCCGCGTCCCACGGCACGGGCGGGTGGGCCAGGGCCCGGATCTCCTGGATCAGCCCGGCGGGCAGCAGGCCGCGCTCCCCCGCCTCGTGCAGGTCGAAGCCCTGGACCAGGCCGCGCCGGTAGAACTCGTCGAGGTCCGTGTACGGGCGCTGCGCGCCGTGCGCGAGCGGCTCGCCCAGGATGTCCCCGGCGCCCTTCCCGCGCAGGGTCGCGAGCCGCCGCACGCGGCGCAGGTCGGTGGCGATCCGGTCGTAGACCTCCTCGGCCGAGAGCCCCTGGAGCGACGGGTCGTACAGCAGGCCCTCCGGCATGCTGCCGATCCGCATCTCCACCAGCCAGCCGTTGACGACGTAGTCGGCGGCGACGTTGTGCAGGTACGGGTCGCGGGCGCCGCGGCGCTCGCCGTGGCGCAGGGCGGCGTGCAGCATCTCGTGCGCCAGGATGAACCGCCACTCCTCGTCGTCGAAGGTGCGCAGCGGGTTGATGTAGATCTCCCCGGCGGTGGCGCTGACGGCGGCGATGGAGATGTTCTGGGCGCGGGCCAGCTCGGCGTCGGCGACGATCTTCAGTCCGGCGGCGAGGCCGCCGAGCAGCGGGTACGAGGAGACGAACCAGTTGAGCGCGCGGTCCCACGGGCGCGGTGTGCGGCCCTCGTGGCCGCCGGCCGCGGCCATGGTGGCGGAGACGGCCCGGGTGAGGGCGTGCGCGAAGGCGGTCTCCCAGTCGGGGACGGCGCTGGTCAGGGTCCGCCAGCCGACCAGGACCTGGTCGGGGTGGTTCCCGGCGGTGCCGCAGTTCTCGTAGGCGGGCGGGATGCCGTCGCGGCGCCAGCGGGCGGCGAGCAGTTCCTCGTCCCCGCCGGGGTACTCGGCCGGGAGGTGGTCCGGGGCGCGGCCGACGGGGAAGGTCAGCAGGAAGCGGTTGACGACGGCGCAGCGGGCGGCGAGGTCGAAGCGGTCGGGCTGGGGGCGGTCGTCCTCCTTGGCGGCCGGGACGTGGCCGAAGCCGAGGTGGAGCAGGGCGTGGGCGATCGCCCAGGCCCATTCCCGGGGGTCGGCCCGCTTGGTGGGGTGGACGTGGAGGGTGCCGTTGGACGTGACCGCGACCAGTCCCCCTGCGGGGGTGGCCGCGCATCCGGTTTCGCGGCAGATCTTGGCGTTGAGCGCGGCGAGCGCCGGGTTCTGCTTGACCAGGGCGAGCCCCTCGGCGAAGGCCTGGGCGGCGAGATCGGGCTTGGCGTTCTTGCCACGCGCGCTGCGGCTCATACGGCGATCCCGCCGGACACGGTCCCGCCAGGCGCAGTCAGGGCAGGCGCAGCCAGGGCAGGCCGGTTCCCCGCGCGGGAGCGCGACCCGCTCACCGGCGGGCCGCGACGAGGCGGGGCATGTCGCGGGCGGCCTCGATCAGGAACCAGCCGGGCAGGACCGGCAGACCGTCGGCGTCGTCGGCGATGACGGTCTGGGCGACCTCGACGGATATTTCGGCGAGCTGCACGAGCAGCGATTGGGCCCGGTACGCGGTCTCGCGCAGGACGGGCGAGACATGGGTCTTGTCGGCGGGCAGTTCCTTGACCAGACGTCCCCGGAAGGCGTCGGCCAGGTAGTACAGCAGGTCCCGGTCCTCCGGGCGGCGCGGCCAGTGCGCGTCCCCCTTCATGATCGCCTCGATCCCGAAGGAGTGGCGGACGATCTTGGCGTAGCCGCAGAAGGAGACGGCGTGCGCGGGGGTGAGCGTGCCGTGCGCGATCACCTTCAGGGTCTGCTCGTCCAGTCCACTGCCGCTTCCGCTTCCGGTTCCGGTTCCCGTTCCGGCCCCGAAGGAGTGGAGGGCGTCGGAGAGCATGTGCCAGGAGCGCGGCGTGGAGAAGGGCTCCTCGGTCTTGGGCGGCTGCGACCAGAGGTGGTCGGGGCGGTCGGTGAGGTAGTCGGTGATCCAGGGGTGGATGCCGTGCTCGCCGGCCCAGACCAGCCAGTCCTGCGCGGAGGCCGTCAGGTGCACGTGGGTGAGGCGGTTCACGAGGGCCGAGGCGATGGGCCGGGCCAGCGCGTTGTCCGTGGCGCGGTTGCCCGCGCCGATCACGATGGAGCCCGCGGGCAGCTCGTAGGAGCCGATCCGGCGGTCGAGGATCAGCGAGTAGAAGGCCTTCTGGACGTCCGGGCTCGCCGCGTTGAGCTCGTCGAGGAAGAGGCAGTACGGCTCGTCGCGGGCGATGGCCTCCGGCGGGCAGAAGACGGACCGGCCGTCACGGATCTGCGGGACGCCGATCAGGTCCTCGGGGGCGAGCTGCGTGCCGAGGAGGCTGACGCATTCCAGGCCGAGCGAGTCGGCGAACTTCCGTACGAGCGAGGACTTGCCGATACCGGGAGCCCCCCAGAGGAACACGGGCCGCACCGTGGCGAGGCCGAGGAGCAGTTCGGGGATCTGGGCGGGGGTGACGGTGACGGCTGCCTGCACGGGTGGTGGTCCTCATGATCGGGTCGTGTGGTGCAGCCCAGTGTGGGCGCACCGCACGACCCGCGGCATCCGGTTTTCCGGCGGGCGGTCAGGCCTCCAGCAGGTGCTTCAGCTTCTCCTCGCTCCGCGGCATCTCCTTGCGGACCATGGGCTTGACCGCGAGGGGGACCAGCGCCCTGCCCATGCCGTGGCCCTCGAAGTCGACGGAGAGGGTGACGCGTGAACGGGTCCCGCCGTCGAGGGGTTCGATGGTGCCCTGCACCTCGGGGCGGACCGGCCCGTCGACGCCGTGGATGTGCCAGCTCCTCGGCGGGTCGAGCTCCGTGAACTCCATGGTCGTGGGGACCCTCCGCTTGCCGATCTGCCGGGTGACGACGACCCGCGAACCGACGTGGACGGGGAGATCGCCCATGGGAACGGCGGAGACCGCGCTGTCCTGCCACTCCGGCAGGTGCGTGGGGTCCGTGATGTAGGAGTAGACGTCCTCGGGCCTGCGGTCGATGTCGATGGTGTTTCTGATCGCGGACATGGCGACCCCTTAGAGCCCCCCTGGCTGTCCTCTCATTCCACGCTACCCCGCAGGTGGAACGGCCGCGCGGTGCCTCTTCCCGGCCATCACGGCGTATCCGAGGACGCCCGCGAAGAGGAAGAGCACGCCCTGGTAGACGGCCGCGTAGCCGGAGCCGGCGACCAGCCACATCGAGAAGGCGAAGGCCAGGCAGGCGAGGGTGGCGTCGCGCGCCAGGCGGCCGCGGTCGACCCGCTCGGAGCGGCCCGAGGCGAGGAAGTAGATCTGCGCGGCGGTGGAGAGCAGGTACGGGACGGTCGCCGTGAAGGTGGTGACCAGGACCAGGATCTCGAAGAGTCCCTGCGAGCCGGCCCCCGCACCGGGGAACGCCGAGTTGTAGACGGTCAGCGCCGAGGCCAGAACCACGGTGACGACCACGCCGGCCACCGGGACGCCGCGCCGCTTCGCCGCGAAGACCTTCGGGAAGAGCCCGTCCTTGGCCGCGGCGTACGGGGTCTGCGCACTGAGCAGGGTCCAGCCGTTGAGCGCGCCGACCATCGAGATCACGGCGGCGCAGGCGACGAGCGTGCCGCCCCAGGTACCGCCGGCCCCTCCATCCGAGGAAAACATGACGTTGACGGCGTCGGAGAAGGGGGCCTGCGAGGAGACCAGCTTCTGGTGCGGGACCAGGCCGAAGACGGCGAGGGTGCCGAGCAGGTACACGGTGGCGGCGCCCGCGGTGCCCAGGATCGTAGCCCGGCCGACGTTGCGGGCCGGGTCGCGGACCTCGCCCGCGCTGACGGCCGCGGACTCGACGCCGAGGTAGCTGAAGAGCAGGATCGCGGCCGAGGCGGAGACCGCTCCGACCGCGCTCTGGTCGGTGGCCTGGAAGGGGCCGAGGTTGGCCGGGTCGAAGAAGCAGAGCCCGCCCACGGCGACGAGCAGCAGCGGGGCGAACTTCAGGACGGTGGAAACCAGTTGGACGGCCCCGACGTACCGGGTGCCGGCCAGGTTGGCGAGCGCCGGGAGCCACTGCACGGCGAGGGCGGCCAGGCACATGGACCACGTGTGCCCGCCGATGGCCGGGAAGAGCACGGTGAGGTAGCCGACGGCCGCGACGGCGAGCGCCGCATTGGAGACCCAGGTGGTGATCCAGTAGCTCCAGGCGGCGAGGAAGCCGGCGAAGTCGCCGAAGGCGGCGCGGGCGTAGACGTACGGGCCGCCGGTCTGCGGGTGCCGTTGGGCGAGGCGGCCGAAGACGAGGGCGAGGGCGATCGCGCCGGCGGTGAGCACGGCGAAGGCCACGAGGCTGATGGTGCCGAAGGGGGCCACCGAGGCGGGGAGGAGGAAGATTCCACCGCCGATGATGTTGCCCATGACCAGGCAGGTCGCGACGGGCAGCCCGAAGCGGCCGCCCTGCGGTCGGGGCTCCGCGGTCCTGGGAGTCTCGGTGGGCGGGGCTGCGGTGCTGGTCATCGGTGGTGCGCCTCGGGTTGTCTCACATGCTGGGCAGGTCGACACATGGTCGACCACCGTGCGAGCGGCGCAAAATCAGCGGATTTCGTCCGGCGCGGACACCCCTGTGGAGGGAAGTATTCCGCCGGTGACCCCGTCCGGCCGGGGATCCTCCACCGTCCCGGCGCCCGGCCTCGGGCCCCGTCGCGCGGACGGCTCCGGATCCGGCCGCACGCCCACCGGCACCTGGGGCCCGTACGCCTCGCTCAGCCAGCGGCGCAGTACCCCGTGCACCGCCTCCGCGCCGACCAGTTCGGCCTCCGGCTCCGACAGCTCCGCGGGCCACATCAGGAACGGATGCCCCTGCTCCCCGCCCATGCCGCCGTGCGAGCCGATCTGCTCCTCGAAGGCGTGCACCGCGCCCGTCTCCGGGTCGTAGGCCGAGTTCACCATTATGTCGGCCACGTGCGGGAAGCCGTCGGTCCGGCGGACGGCCTCGGCCGCGCCGGGACCGAAGGGCGCCAGCAGTTCCTCCGCCTCGCCGGGGACGTCCAGGCGGGCCACCGCCCCGCCCGGGCCCAGCACCACCCCGTCCACCAGCAGGAAGCCCACGCCCGGGTGGTTGGCCAGGGTCGCCAGCAGGGCGGGGTGCGCGCGCTCGATCCGCTCGCGCGAGGCCCGGCCCGGCACGTCCGGGAAGGAGATCAGCCCGAGGTTGCCGGAGGCGAGCACCACGGGGTCGGAGCCCGGCCCCGGGTGGGCCTCCTCGCCCTCCTCCACCGGCCGGTGCAGGGCCGCGAGGACGGCGGCCCGGGCCTCGGCGCCGCTGTGGGTGCGTCCGGCTCGGCGGGAGACCGGCAGCCCGCAGCCCGCCCGGACCAGGTCCTTCAGGGTGAGCCCGTACCGGCCGAGGAAGGTCTCCCCCGGGCTCTGGCCGTGGTCGGAGAGCAGCACGATCCGGTACTCCCGCGGCGCGTGCTCGGCGACCCGGGCGATCAGCGCGAGGCTCCGGTCGAGGCGCTCCAGCACCTGGTCGGTGTCCCGGCCGCGCGGGCCCGAGTGGTGCGCGACCTCGTCGTAGGCGACCAGGTCGGCGTAGACCGCGGCGCGCCCGGCGAGCATGTCGCCGATCACCGCGGCCACGACCACGTCCCGTTCGACGACGGTCGCGAACGCCCGGATCAGCGGGTACAGCCCGCCGCGCGCCACCCGCGGCCGGTCCCCGCGGATCCGCGCCCGCAGTGACTGGCCTATCTCCCGGACCGCGTCGGCGGTGAAGGACAGGGCCGTGCGAACGGCGTTGGCCGGGTCGGAAAAGTATGCGAAGTAGCCCGCGCGGGACCGGTTCGCCCGGCCCCGCCGGGCCGAGACCGAGAGGACGAGCGCCAGTTGGTCGGCGCCCCCGCTGAACAGGTTGCCCCGGCTGGCCCCGTCGAGCGTGAGCAGTCCGGCGTCACCGGTGCGCAGGGCGGCGCGCCGCTGGAGCTCGGCGGCGCTGGTGGGCCGGTTGCAGACCATCACCTCGCCGGTGTCCTTCTCGTACCAGCGGAAGGCGGGCACGTCGAAGTTGGAGCCGTGCAGGATGCCGAGCTGGCTGGCGCCGGTCTGGCTCGACCAGTCCGTACGCCAGGACGTGACGCGGTGGCTGCGGTCCAGCCAGCCGGCGACGGTCGGCATCAGCCCGCTGCCGCACGCGTGGCGCAGCACCTCGTACCCGACCCCGTCGAGCTGGAGGAAGACCAGCCCGGGCGCGCCCTCGCCGGAACCGGGCGTGCCCGCCCCGCGCTGCCTGCGGCGGCGCCGGTCGGCGAGCCGGTAGAGGCGGCGCCGGTACGCGTCGTCGTCGCGGACCGCGAGCGCGGTGGAGGTCGCCGAGGCCACGGCCGACATCACGGCGGCCACGACCACCGCGGTCTCGGGGGCCGCCGCGCCCCGCCCGGTCGGGATCAGGCTGAGCGCGATCAGCAGGAGCGAGCCGTTCAGGAAGAAGACGAGCAGTCCGAGCACCAGGGCGGGCACCAGCAGCAGGGCCCGTACGAGCACGGGCCAGACCAGCGCGCTGAGCAGGCCGAAGGCCCCGGCGCCCCAGGCGGCGGTCAGCCCGATCTGCGTGATGCTGTCGCCTTTGCCGTCGCCCGCGTCGGACTGGAGGCTGAAGTCCGGCAGGATCCCGGCCAGGGCGAGCATCGTGAGGGTGGACACCGCCCACACGAGGATCACCCGCACCAGCGCGCTGCCCGCGCTCCGCCACCGTCCCCGCCGCACTGCGCCACCTTCCATGGGCCCGCCCCGCCATCCAGGCTCGCACAGCCCGGATCGAGCGGTCGGGCCACGAGGACGGCGCACGGAGGTGCGCGGGGGGGGCTGGTCAGGTGCCGTCGTAGCCGGCGGTCGGCATGGACAGCCGGCGGTGCACCTCGGCCTTCATCGCGGAGGTGTACCGGGGCTCGACGCCCCCGGCGGTCTCCAGCCGTACGCCGCGCCGCTCGCACTCGGCGGTGAACTCCTCGACGGAGCGCAGTGCGCGGGCCAGCACCCGGTGGTTGGCGGCGACGAAGAGATCGACCTGCCCGGCGTCGATGTCGGACCAGAGCCCGCAGTGGTCGGCGCGCAGCCCGTAGACGAGCAGCTGCCTCGTCACGACGTACCCCCGGTCGGCGGCCCAGCGCGCGCACATGGCGTGCTGGCTGCGGGTGTCCACGGCGAAGGGGTCGGCGTCCAGGTCCTCGAGCGGGGCCAGGCTGGCGATCGCGGCCACGCGCAACTCTTCCATGCCGCCGGACCCTACTCCGATCCGCCGCCGGAGAGGAGGGGGCGGCGGAGGTCGGTTCGGGGCGGATCCGCGGGGCAGCCTCTAGTGCTGTGACCGGAAAGGTTTGCCGGGGCACGGCGTCCGGTGCGGTACATCGCAAGGCGGAGGACCGCGGCTCGTACTGGACGTACCAGCGCGGTCCGACAACGCGGCGAGGTGCCGTGCCGGGG
>NZ_JBVIFS010000020.1:82217-141056 GCF_055571215.1 Streptomyces sp. NPDC030995 | reverse complement strand
GAACGCGACATCAGGTCCTGGCTCGCCCATTGGAACGAGCAACCCCGGCCCTTCGTCTGGACGAAGACAGCCGACGAGATCCTCGACAAAGTCGCCGCCTACTGCCACCGAATCTCTGACTCAGGTCACTAGGGGTGTCCGCCTAGAAGGCCGAGTGGGCGAACCAGTGGTCGAGCAGCTCCGCGTCGCCGAGCAGGTGGAAGGCGTCGCTCCGGCGGTCCAGGCGGCCGTAGAGGAGCAGCAGGAGGTCCGCGGCCGTTCCCTGGACCGTGGCGTCCGCCGCGTGCGGCTCGGCGCGGTCGGACACCAGGGCGAAGCCGTCGGGGCGCAAGCCGATCAGCCAGTCGCCGCTTCCGCTTCCGCTACCGTCACCGTCGCCGTCGCCGTCCGTGCAGCTGAAGCGAATGGTCCGGTCAGGGGCGCGCAGTTGGGCGGTGAGCGGCGCGAAGGGGGATGCGAACGGCAGGTTGGTGAGGAACTCGTCGATCCCGTCGACCGCGAGTGCGCGGTCGACGTGCGGCGAGAGCCCGAGCGTGAGCTGGGCGTCGACCCGGTGGACGAGGGTCTCGAAGAGCATGCGCCGGACCCAGAACCGGGCGTGCTGGTCGACCCCCCAGGCCCACATCGGCGCGTCCGGGTCGGTGGCGGCGAACACCTCGGCGGCCTCCGCCGCGCCCGCGGCCAGCCAGTCCGGGAAGCCGCCGGGGTGCTCGGGCAGGCGCAGGTCCACCTCACGGCTGGCCGGCGGTTGCTGGATGCGTTGGCGCAGCAGCTCGCTGAACCAGCGGTGCACGCTGCCGACGTGCTGCGTGAGGTCGGCGAGGGTCCAGCCGGGGCAGGTCGGCACCGGGGTGGAGAGGTCGGCCGCCGAGACCGTGGCGGCGAATCCGGCGGCCTCGGCCGCGACGGCCGCTCCGTGCTGGGCGGGGGTCATGTCGTGCCCTTCCCCTGACGGCGCTGCCCCAGGTGGCGAGGATGCTTAAGGAAATAGATGATTTATGTCATCAAGTAATGGTGAAGGTAATTCGCGAGCGTCGAGGGTGTCAACTTCCGGTCCGGATCAGCAGTGATAGCCGTCCGGGCACTCCGCGGCGAACTGCATGAACATCAGGAAGAGGACGATCACCGTGAGGGATACCGCGCCCATGATCGCGAAGCGCCGGCGCGCCCGCTGACGTCGTGCGACGCGCGCGACCACGAGTCCGGCGGCGGGCGCGACCACCACACCGCCGAGGCTCACCCAGAGGAGCACCCTGGCGACCAGATCCCACCAGGCCGGCCGCGTCGCGCCGGCGGTGACCCCCGAAGCGACCACCGCGAGGGGAGAAGCAATCCACCACAGAGACAGCCCGGCGATCACCCGGTCGCGAGCAGTCGCGGCACGGCCACCAGGGGGGACGCTCCCGACCGGGACCTCTGTCCGTGTTGGCATGTTCGAATCATAGTCAGCTGTTCCGGTACGCCACCGCCTGCGCGGTGGCGCGGAGTTGGGCCCGCCACTGCGGGGGCAGGTCCGCCGCGGTGAGGGCGGCGTGGGCCCGGGCGAGGAGGTGGGCGATGTGTGCCTCGACGTCGGCGTGGACGGCGCTGCCGGAGAGGCGGTCGCGCAGCAGGGTGGTCTCGCCGCGTTCGACCAGGGCGCGGATCCCGGGGTCCGACTTCATGGCCAGGGACAGCAGCAGCGTCATCTTGCCGTGCCCGAAGTCCAGGCCCGCCGGCTTGCCGCTCGCGCGGCCGTCCCCGAAGGCGTCGATGAGGTCGTCGCGCAGCTGGAAGGCCTCCCCCAGTGCCTCACCGTACTGTTCGAAGGCCCCGGTGAGGTCGGTGCGTCCGGCCAGCAGGGCGCCGAGCACCAGCGGGCGGTGGATGGTGTACCGGCCGGACTTCACCACCGCTATGTACCGGGCCAGTTCGGGATCCGGGATCAGCTCGGCCGCCGCGGCGACATCCAGGGCCTGGCCCTCGATGAGTTCGGCCTTGAGCTCGAACCATTCCGCGGCCACCGCCGCGGGCAGCCCTGCCATCAGGTGGTCGGCGTAAGCCCAGGCGAGGTCCCCGGCGAGGACCGCCACCGATTCGCCGTAGCGGCGGGACTCGCCGAACCAGCCGTTCGAGCGGTGGATGTCCGCGTGCCGCGCGTGGACGGTCGGCTTCGAACGGCGGCGGTCCGCGTCGTCCATCACGTCGTCGTGGATGAGAGCCGCGGCGTGCAGCAGCTCCAGTGCCATGGCGGCCCGGACCGGCGCGCCGCCCGGCTCACCGCCCGCGGCGAGGTAGCCGCTGAGCAGGAACCGGGGCCGCAGTCGCTTGCCGCCGGCGCCGACGAGCTCCGCGACGGCCTGGGCCGGTCCGGCGCCCCTGAGGTGCCCGCCCGGCCTGCGGTGGCCCTGCTCCGAGAGGAAGGCGCGCAGGCCGTCCTCCACCTCCACCAACAGGGTGGACAGGGCGGCCGGGACGGTCGGAGCGGCCGCGGCGCCGACCGGCGGCGAAACGGGCTGCGCCGGAGCCGTCGTCATGGCGCCGTCCTCTCCGGACGGCGGGCCTCCAGGCGCATGCGGGACTCCTTCGGCCGCAGGGTGGAACGCGCCACGGCACGCGTCGGGGCGTCGGTGGCGGACCGCAGCCGCCACTGCCCGGCCAGGGCGGCGAAGGCGATCGTGATCTCGGCATAGGCGAGCGACTCGCCGATGCACTTGCGTACGCCCGCCCCGAACGGCAGGTACGCGTGGCGGGGGATGGACCCGGCGCGCTCGGGGAGCCACCGGTCCGGGTCGAACCGGTCGGGCTCGGGGAAGAGCTCCGGGTCGCGGTGGAGGGCGTACGGGCTGAAGAACACGTCCGCGCCCTCGGGGATGCGGTACCCGCCCAGGTTCACGTCGGCGGTGGCGCGGCGGGTGAGGATCCAGCCGGTCGGGTACATCCGCAGGAGTTCCTGGATGACCCGGCCCATGTACTCCAGCCGGGGCAGGTCGGCGTAGGTCACCGGGCGTCCCTCCAGTACCTCGTCCAGCTCGGCGTGGACCCGGCGCTCGACGTCCGGTCGGGTGGAGAGTACCTGGAAGGCCCAGAGCAGCAGCGTGGCCGAGGTCTCCGTCCCGGCGACCATCATCGAGCGGATCTCGTCGTGGATCTGCTGGGTGGTCATCCCCTCGCCGGTGTGTTCGTCGCGGGCCAGCATGAGCATCGAGAGGAGGTCGTCCTGGTCCAGGTCGCCGGCCCGGTAGTCCGCGATGATGCCGTCCACCACCTCGTACAGGCGCCGCAGGTCGGCCGCCTCCCGCCGGTTGACGGGGAGCGGGAGCCGGTGGATGAAGTCGACCGGCAGGAAGGCCCGCCGTCCGACGCCCGCGACCAGTGCGGGCAGGGTGCGCCGGATCTCGGCGGCCGCCTCGGGAGTGAGGCTGGAGAAGAGCGTCCGGGCGAGGATGTCCATGGTCATGCCGTTGAGTTCGCGGCCCACGTCGAGCACCTGGCCGTCCCGCCAGGACGCGGATACGGCCTCGACCGAGTCGATCGCCGCGCGGGCGTAGATGGCCATCCGGCCGTGGTGGAAGGCGGGCTGCGACAACCGGCGCTGGCGCAGGTGCAGTTCGCCGTTGGACGCCGCCAGACCGTTCCCGAGCAGCTTCGTGGCCTGGTCGAAGAGGGTGCCGCCCTTTTCGAACTTGCTCTGGTGGGTGATCAGGATGTCCTTCAGCAGTTCCCCGGTACTGACCATGTAGGCGGGCCGGGTGCCGATCCGGAAGACGACGACCGGTCCCTGGTCGCGCAGTTCCTCCACGAACTCCAGTGGCCGCCGGGCCAGTCTCAGCGCGTGGCCGAGGAGCGGGACGCCGCCCGGCACCCTGCGGGCGGGGACGGGGCTGGGGGCAAGGGTGTCGGCCATGGTCATCGTGCCTCTCCGGTCCGGTCCGACAGCAGGGCGCCGAGCGGGGCGGCGGCGCTGTGGGCGAGGTATTCGGGCCGACGGCCGGTACGGGCCTGGTCGGCGTAGCGCTTGGTGGCGAGGGACCAGTCGTAGGTCACCCGCAGCTGGCGGGTCATGGCCCTGAGGTGGCGTTCGGTGCTCAGGCGCTCGTACGGGTCGCAGGACAGGCGGTCGCAGAGGGCGGGTATCCCCGCGGCGAGGCGCTGGAACCGCTCCGCGAGCCCACCGACCCTGCGGCGTATCTCCTCGATCACCTGCGCCCGGCTGCGCCCGCTCGCGGCCTCGAGGACGAGGACGAGGTTGTACGTGTCCCCGCGCGCCTCCTCGTGTTCGACGGAGTGGACGTCGTTGCAGTGCGCGAGGATGTCGATTTCCAGCTCCGCCAGCCGGCGCACCGTCGGGTCGGCGAGCACCCGCTCCGGGACCTCGTAGCGGCCGGTGCGTTCGGTGGCGTCGAGGTACACGTACATCGCCATGGTCTCCCGGCGCAGGGCCAGGTAGCCGTCCAGGGCGGGGACGGTGCGGGAGCGGCGGGCGTCGGCCTCGGCGAGGAAGGAGCGCAGGAAGCGGGCCCAGTTGCGGGCGGCGCGCTCGCGCCACTGCTCGGTCATGGGCGCCTGCAGTCGCTTCCACAGGTCGGCTGTGGCACCGGCCAGGCCCTCGGCGCCGGCGGGGACGGGCAGCGAGGCCGCGGCCGGGTGCGCTCCCGCCTCTCCGTAGGGCGCCGTCGTCGCGAGGAGCGCCCGGACGACGTCTGCGGCGAAGGCGGGGTCGTCGCCGGCCGGGCCGTCGAAGAAGTCGTCGCAGACCGCGGTCCAGGTGATGACGTCGGTCATCACGTCCAGGTCGGGCCCGCCCGCCTTGGGGCAGAATCCTGTAGCCACATCGGCCAGCCGCATGGCCAGGAAATAGCCGATGGCGGCGTCCGTGGGCTGGAGCAGGCCGTGCCCGACGGCCCAGTCCACGCCCCTGCGCTGAGCCTGCTCGACCGCGTCGGGTGTCGATCGCAGCGCGGTGAAGGGGAGGGGGAAGTCCACGTCTGTGGGCATGTCCTTCGGTGCTTCCTTTCGCTTGTGTGGGGTGCCCGCCGGGTCCTAGGCCATCAGGTGGGTCAGCGCCATGTAGGTGCCGGTGCCGAGCACGATCGCGAGGAGGGGGCTGCCGCGCCACTGGTAGAGCCCGGCGCAGACGACGATGGCCACGAGGGCCGGCAGGCCGTACGGGGCGTGGCCGAAGTCGACGCCGCGCACGGTGTAGACGACGAGGATGACCATGATCCCGGGCGGCAGCGCGGTACTGAGGTAGCCGAGCAGCGGCGCCTGCGCGGCGTTCCTGAGCAGGACGAACGGGGCCGCGCGCAGGGCGTAGGTCACTGCGGACATCACGAGGACGGCGCCGAGGATGTACGTGGTCTCAGGCACGGGAGCGCCTCCTCAGCGAGAAGTCGAGGGCCAGCATCGCCAGGAAGACGACGACGGCGACGGTGAGGAACTGGTCGCCTCCCAGCAGCCAGGCGACGGCGGCGGCCAGCAGGCCGTAGGCCACGGGACGGCCGTTCGCCCGCTTGCGCGCGTGGTCCCAGGCGAGGACGACGAACAGTGCGGTGAGCGCGAACTCGACGCCTTCGACCTTGTCGGGCAGAGCCGTGGAGGCGAGCGCCCCGGCCAGGCTGCCGAGCACCCAGTAGCCGTGGCTGAGGAGCTGGATCAGGGTGATCCGGCGGCCGTTGGAGCCCGCCTCGGGCGAGCTGGTGAGCAGCGAGTACGTCTCGTCGGTGAGCGCGAAGACGCCGTACGCCCGCTGCGCCCGGCCGGTCAGCAGGTGCAGCGGGAACGACAGCCCGTAGAAGACGTGCCGGAAGTTGACCAGGAGGGTGGTCAACGCGACGGCCGCGAGGCCGAGGCCCGACGTGATCATGCTGACGGCGAGGAACTCGAGCGATCCGGCGAACACCACCAGCGCGGTGGTGGGCGCCCAGTACCAGGGCAGGCCGTGGCTCACCAGGAGCAGCCCGAAGGCGGCTCCGAGCGGGAGGTAGCCCATCGCCACCGGCACGGTGTACCGGGCGGCGGCCGCCAGGTCGGCGCGCAGCGCGGTGCCCCGGGGCGCCGGGCCTCCCCGCGACGGGGCCGCAGGGGCCGCGTCGCGGGGGGCCGTCGTCGTCTCGCCCACGGGTCGCGAGCGGGAGGCGTGCTCGTTCACCCGAGGTCTCCGAGCTCGGCCGACAGCCGGCCCAGGCCCTCCTTGAGCACCTCGTGCGGGCGGGCGAAGCTGATCCGCAGGCCTTGCCGGGCGCCGAAGACCTCTGCGGGCATGACCAGCATCCGCCGGCGCTCCAGCAGTCGTTCGGCGAACTCGGCCGAGGTGACCGGGGAGCCGAGGTGGAACCAGGCGAAGGGGGTGCCGTGCGGCTCGACCAGCTCCACCACGTCCCGGTGCGCATCGGCGAACTCCCGCAGCTGGGCCAGGCCCGGCTCCACGAGCCCGTGGTAGCGGGACAGGTGCCGCTCCCGGTCGGCGAGCACCAGGGTGGCCGCCCGTTCCCACGCGAGGGAGTTGGACACCGTGGTGTAGCGCTTGTAGTTGACCATCCGCTCGATGAGCTCGGAGGGGGCCACGGCCCAGCCGATGCGCAGGGCGGGCAGCCCGTAGACCTTGGAGAGGCCGGAGACGGAGACGGACCGCTCGTAGCGGTGGACGATCGAGTCGGAGAAGTCGAGGAGGTACTCCTCGTCGTTGACCACCCAGAGGCCGTGGTCCCGAGCCACCCGGAGCACGCCCTCCCACTCCTGCTCTCCCAGCGAGCGGCCGGAGGGGTTGCCGGGGCTGTTGAGGATGAGGATCCGCGTCTCGGGGCGGATCGCGCGGGCCAGCGCCTCCGTGTCGAAAGCCGTGCCGGGACGCCAGTCGAGGACGCTGACCTCGCAGCCGATGTGCGCGGGCACCTCCCAGGCCTGCTGCCAGCCGGGGGCCGTCGCCACCACGTGGTCACCCGGCGAGAGCAGCGACCGGTACAGGAGGTACAGGGCTTCCTGGGCACCGTGCGCGATCATCACGTCCCGGCCGGCCCGGTCGGCTTGGCCGGACAGGCCGGGAGCGCCGTACAGGGCGGCGACCTGCGCTCGCAGTTCGGGGGTCCCGCGGTCGAGGCTGTAGTCCAGCTCCCACGCGCCGTCCAGGGGGAGGTCGCGTACGTGCTGGAACTGCACGCCGCTCTCGGCCAGGTCCAGGTCGTAGCGGCCCTGGGCGTGGTCGAAGAGCCATTCCTGGATGGTGTAGGTGGCGATCCGGCCGGTCGGGGCGGAGGCGGAAACGGGGGTGGTGCCGGGCATCAGTGCTCTCCCGCGAGGCTGAAGGTGATGACGACGACGTCGCGGTGGGCGGGCTGCCCGGGGATCTTCGGGGTGATCGGGCTGACGTAGTGCACGACCTCCCGGTCGGCGAGGAACAGCACCTCGCCCGGGACCATGGTGCGTTCGACGACGACTTCCCCCCTGTCCTTGTCCCGGACGAGGGAGATGCCGCCGCTGACGTTCTCGGTGGCGACGCAGGTCACCGCGATCAGGTCGTAGCCGTCCTGGTGGAAGCCCTCCGGGGCGGGCAGGCCGGTGTGCTCGTCGTCGGCGGTGATGCGGATCTGGTGGCACCCGATACGGAACTCCTCGTCCGCGACCAGCGCGCGGGCGGCCGGGGAGTTCACCAACGCCTCGGCGAAGGCACGGGCGGCGTCGGGCAGGGGCGCGAACCGCCGCTCCACACCGCCGGCGTAGCCGTTGATCCCCTCGCTCTGGAAGAAGGAGGCGGAGTCGTCGCCCCACAGGAAGGTCTCGCCCTTGACCCTGGCCTCACCGAAGGCACGGAAGCGGAAGCAGCGGTCGTGCCGCAGGTAGGTGTCGGCCGGCAGGGTCGCGTAACTGGCCAGCAGGCCGTCCGAGACCTGTCCTAGGGCGGAGGCGAAGACGTATCTCACTACTACTCCTGGAACGGTGATGTGCGATGCCGGGATGCCGGCACGTCGGGCAAGAAAGAAGGGGGCGGCGGACCGCCGGTCGCGGCTCAGCCGCGGAGCGCTGGTTCCCCGGGCGGCGGTTCGGCGAGGGCCTGTTCGTGGCCCTCACGGCGGCCGGGTCCGGTCGCTTTGAGCAGGCGCAGCAGGGGGCTGGTCATCACGGTGGTGCCGAGCGCGACGAGGGTGAGGATGGCGAGCATCCGGGCATCGATGATCCCCGCGTCGTAGCCGATCTGGATGACGATGAGTTCCGTCAGGCCACGGGCGTTGAGCAGGACTCCGAGGACGAGCGCCGGCCGCCGTCGCATTCCGGTGAGCCGGGCGCACAGCCCGGGCCCGGCGATCTTCCCGACGGTGGCCAGGGCGAGCAGCCCGAGGAAGACCAGGACCGTCGCGCCGTCCCAGTGCAGTGCGCTCAGGTCGGCCGTCAGCCCGAAGCCGAAGAAGAAGAACGGCAGCAGGACGGTCTTGGCCGTGCCCGTCAGCCGCTCCGCGACGGCCGCCCCGCGGGCCGGCCAGGCCAGGCCGACCAGCAGGGCGCCGATCAGCTGGTGCACACCGATGGCGGCCGTGAGCGTCGCCGCTGCCGTGACGCCGCAGACGAGGAGCACCCCGGTCGCGGCGCCTCCGCGGTCGCGTGCGGCCCAGTGGGAGAGCAGCCGTTTGACGGGGCCGAGGAACACCGCGGCCATGGCGACGGCGACCAGGCCGTTGACCAGCAGCACGGTGGGGTCGGAGCCGTGGGCCACGGCCAGGATCGCCGCGAGGACCAGCCAGCCGGCGCCGTCGCCGACGGCCGCCGCGAAGAGGCTGAGCCGTCCCGGTTCGGTACGGGAGATCCCGAGGTCGGCGAGGATCCGGGCGAGGACGGGGAAGGCGGTGATGCTCAGGGCGCAGCCGATGAACAGGACGAAGGCCACGCCGCCGCCGTTCGGCCCCGCGTACCGCTCGGCGAGCGGTACGGCGACGACCGCGCCGAGCGCGAAGGGCACCAGCACCGAGGCCTGGCTGACCAGCAGGGCCCGCGTCGCGGCGCCGCGCAGACGCATCCCGGCGAGCTCTTGGCCCACCCCGAACATGAAGAGGATGAGCCCCAGTTGGGCCAGCCCCTCCATGGGGCCGCGGCTGCCGGCCGGGAACAGCCAGGCCATGGTTCCGGGCGCCAGATGGCCGAGCAGTGACGGCCCCAGGGCGAGGCCGGCGAGGATCTCGCCGATCACGCGGGGCTGGCCGAGCCGGCGGGCGAGCGCTCCGCCGAGGTGGGCGGCGGCCAGGACCACGACGACCGCGAGGAAGAAGTGGCCGGTGGCGCCGAGTTTCGGCCCGCTGCCGTTGCCCGCGGCCGCGTCGGAACCGGGCAGGCCCGCGACGGCGGCGACGATGGCGGCGGCCGGTAGGACGGCGGTCACCGCGAGGGCGACGGCCACGCCCCGGCGGGACTTCGGCCCCGGGGCGCCGGTCCCGAACGACGGCTCCGACGTCGGCGCGCAGGACGCGGGGGACGGGGCGGACGCAGGGGACGGGGCGGCCTCGGGAGCCGCGGGCGCGGTGCTTTCCCGGGCCATCTCAGCTCGCCTCGAAGATCATGTCGCGCATCAGCTCGCTGGCTCCTGCCGCGATCGTGCCGGCCGTCGCGTCGCGCTGCAGCCTCGCCACGGCGGACCCTTCCAGGTACCCCTGCGCCCCGTGGTACTGCGCGCACACCTGAGCCGCGGACAGGGCCAGTTCAGTGGAGCGCAGCTTCAGCACCGACGCCGTACGGGTGTCGAGACGGCCCTTCGAATGCAGCCAGGCCGCGTGGTGGGCGTACCGGCGTACCATGTCGAACTCCCCGTACAGCTCGCCGAGTCGGTGCCGTACGGACTGGTGCGAGGCCAGGGGTACGCCCTTGACGCGGCGGGCGCGGACATGGCCGTCGAGCACACTCAGGGTGTGCCGTACGCCGCCGACCGCCAGCAGTCCCGCCACCAGCCGCTCGAAGTCCAGGGCGCGCATCAGCTGCATCAGGGCGCGGTCGCGCCGGCCGAGCAGGGCGTCGGCCGGGACCTCGACCCCCTCGAAGGTGATCTCGGCGATGTCGGCGGCGCGCCAGCCCACCATCGGCTGCGGGCGCCGGGTGATCCCCGGGCTGACCGCGTCGACGAGCAGCATGCTCGCTCCCGTCAGCCCCCGCTGCGCCCCGGAGTCCGGGGTGGGCCGGCGCGTGCGGGCCAGTACGACGAGCAGGCCGGCGCCGGTGCCGTTGGCGACGTAGCTCTTGTGCCCGTCGAGCACGAAGCCCGCGGTGGCATCCGAGCCGCGGGGCGCCGCGCAGGTCCGCAAGTCCCGCAGGTCCGATCCCGCCTCGGGCTCGCTGATGGCCAGGGCGGTGACGCGCTCGCCGCGGTGGGCTGCGGGCACGTGCGCCGCCTGCTGCTCGGGGGTGCCGAACAACAGGACGTAGGAGAGCGCCATGTACGCGTGAACGCCGATGGAGGCCCTGATGCCGGCGTAGCCGGTCGCGCCGAGCTCCTCCAGCAGCACTGCACTGCGCAGGAAGTCCTCGCCCGTGTGGCCGACGTCCAGGAGTCCGGCCGCGCCGAGCTCCTTCCAGGCGTCGGCCGCGATGGCGCCCCGTTCCTCCCAGGCCTCGGCCCGGGGCAGCACGCTCATCGCGAGCCGCTCCCGTACCCGGGCGCGGAACGCGTCGTGGTCGGGGCCGAAGAAGGGGAATTCCAGGGCCAGTTCCCGCTCGGCGAGCTGCCGGCCGGTGAGGGAGGTACTCATGACGACGCTCCTGCGGGGATCGACGGGGCGTCGTGAGTGGCGAGCAGGGCCCGCCGGTCCACCTTGCCCGTGCCGGTCAGGGGTAGTTCGCCGCGGAGCCGGATGACGGGCGGCACCATGTAGGCGGGCAGGATGCCGCGCAGATGCGCGCGGATCTCCTCGGGGTCGCGGTCCGCCGTATCGGGTACCGCGAAGGCGATGAGCTCCTGTCCGCCCTGCGCGTTCGGCCGGGTGGTGACGAAGCTCTGACGTACGGCGGGGTGCGCGTCCAAGTGGTAGGCGATCTCGCCCAGTTCGATGCGGAAGCCGTTGACCTTGACCTGGTCGTCGAGCCGGCCCTGGAAGACCAGGTGGCCCCGCTCCGAGAGGCGGGCGCGGTCGCCGGTGCGGTAGAGGCGTTCGCGGACTCCGTCGATGTCGGCCTCGACGAACTGGCGCGCGTTGGTCTCCGGCAGCCCCAGGTACCCCGGGGAGAGACCGGGGCCGGCGAGCAGGACCTCACCGGTCTCCCCCGGTTCGCACAGCCTGCCGTCGTGGACCACGTAGGCGCGGGTGTTCTGGATGGGCCGGCCGATGGGGAGGCTGGACTCGTCCGGGTGGAGCGTGCGCACCGGGTGGTAGGTGGCGAAGGTGGTGCACTCGGTGGGGCCGTAGACGCTGACGACGCGGTCGGCCCCGTAGGTGCGCAGGGCGGTGGCCATGTGGGTCAGGGAGTGCGCCTCGCCGCCGGTCAGGATCGTGGTGACGGTGCCGAGGGTGTCCGGGGCCTCGTCGACGATGGTGTTGAAGAGGGCGGTGGTGAGGAAGAGCACGCTCACCCGGTGTTCGGTCAGGACGCGGCGCAGCCGGCCGAGCCGGATGAAGGAGTCCGGGTACAGCACGCAGGTGCCGCCGCCCAGCAGGGCGCCCCAGATCTCGAAGGTCGCCGCGTCGAAGGAGGCGGGTGCGAGCTGGAGCAGGACGGCGTCCTCGTCCAGCCGCGCGTAGCGGGCGTCGTGGACGAGGCGGACGATGCCCCGGTTGCGTACGGGGACGCCCTTGGGGGTGCCCGTGGAGCCGGAGGTGAAATTGATGTAGGCGATGTCGTCGGGGGACCCCTGGTACGACGGCGACTCCTGCCGCTCCGTCAGGAGGTCCAGTTCCACCGGGACGACGGTCCGGCCGGGCAGCCGGGCGCTGACGGCACCGGTGTCGGCGGCGCGGGTCAGGACATGGGTGCCGCCGGTGCGCGCCAGCAGGGTGCTCAGCCGGTCGTCCGGCCAGGACGCGTCGGCGGGAAGGTAGGCGGCTCCGCACTTGGCCGCGGCCAGCAGGGCGATGATCAGCTCTGCCGAGCGGCCGATGAGGACGGTGACGGTGTCGCCGGGGCGGACACCCGCGTCCTCCATCCGCGCGGCGAGGTCGTTGGCGAGTCCGTCCAGCTCCCGGTAGGCAAGGCGGCCCCCGGGGTGGACGAGTGCGGTGGCGGTGGGGCGGCGGGCGGCCTGGGCCTCGAACAGCTCCTTGACCGCGCGTTCGGGATACGGGGTGGTGGTGCCCTGGTTGAGGGCCCGGTGGGCCGCCAGGGCGGCGGCCGTCGGGCGGTGCGGTGTGGTCATGAGGGTCCCCCCAGCCTCGCGTTGATCGTTTCCAGCAGTCGGTCCCGGTGCGTGTCCAGGAAGAAGTGCCCTCCGGGCATCTCCACCAGTTCGCAGTCGCGGCTGGTGTAGCGCTTCCAGTCGCGCATGCCGGCGTGTCCGTCGACGGGGTCGTCGCGTCCGTAGAGTGCGGTGATGGGCACGTCCACACCGGGTGCGCCGTGGCGGTCGTCCCACAGCTCCGCCAGCCGCATGTCGGCCCGCATGGT
Organism: Streptomyces sp. NPDC030995; assembly: GCF_055571215.1. Classification (NCBI taxonomy): domain Bacteria; kingdom Bacillati; phylum Actinomycetota; class Actinomycetes; order Kitasatosporales; family Streptomycetaceae; genus Streptomyces; species Streptomyces sp. NPDC030995. The sequence continues at coordinate 128,507 of NZ_JBVIFS010000020.1, read as the reverse complement.
CGGCAGGAACAGGCGCATCATGGCCTTGTCGTCCAGGATCTCGGCGGGTGTGCCGCCCATGGCGCGGACCGCGTCGAGGTAGGCCTCCGGCGGCAGCTCGTGCAGATAGGGGCGGGCCTGCGGTGAGTTGGGGCTGCGGCTGCCGGACACGAACAGTCTCCGGGTGGCTCCCGGGTCGGTCCGAGCGGCCAAGTGGGCCATCTCGTAGGCGATCCGGCCTCCGAAGCTGTGTCCGTAGAAGGCGTGCGGGGCACTGAGGAGGCCGCCCGAGCGGAGTGCGGTGAAGGTGTCCGCGAGCAGGGTCTCCCAGTCCCCGTACATCGCCTCGCGCAGCCGGGGACCCCGGCCGGGCAGCCTGACAGCGACCAGTTCCACCCCGTCGTCCAGGCCGCCCGCCCAGCTCCTGAAGAGGTCGGGGCCGCCTCCCGCGTACGGGAAGCAGATCAGCCGGATGCGGCGGGTGCCCACCGCGGGCCGGAGCACCGGCGCCCACCTGTCGCTGTCGGGCCGCACGGCCGGCCCGCTCACTCCTGGGTGTTCTGGAGGATCGACGCGGCGATGTCCCGGACAGCGCTGCGGGCGAAGAGGTCGTCCGGGGACAGGACGTCCTCGCCGAAGGTCTCGTCCGCCTGGGAGATCAGGCGGATCGCGGTCAGCGAGTTGCCGCCGGCCTCGAAGAAGTCGTCATCGGCGTTCTCCACTGTGAGACCGAGGTCCCGGCAGGTGGTGACGACCCACTGCTCCAGCTCTTCCTGGGTCGCGGTCCGCGTGCTCTGGGCGTTGTTCGACACCGTGATCGTCCTTTCTGTTGTCAGTTGGTGCGGAACGGGTGGCCGTTGACCGTGCTGTCCACGAAACGGTTGTGGCCGTAAGTGTCCTGGCCCGAGGTCAGGACGTTGCCGAACTGGGCGAGGCTGGCCTGTCCGCCGAACTCCTCCAGCTCGGTGGAGTACGGGTAGACCTTCACCGAGGTCGGCAGGTAGCGGCCGGCGAAGCCCAGCCGCATCTGGTCGGTGAGACCGCTGTGCGGGTGCGAGGCGTGCATCAGCGTCGACCAGAAGACGATGAACTGGCCCTGGCGCATGACCTGGGAGACGGCCTTCGACTCGTCCGGGCTCCAGTCGGGGTCCTTCTGGAGCTGGCGGTAGTCATGGCCGAAGAAGCCGCGGCGGATGCCGTTCTTCTCCGTGTTGTTGATGGCGTCCGGGTTGTAGTCCATGGTCTTGGTCTCGTCGTAGTTCATCGTCTTGTGCGAGCCCGGGATGAACTGGAGGCAGCCGTTCTCGATGCTGGCGTCGGTGAACGCCGTCCAGACGGTGATGGTCCCGCCGAAGTCCGCGTCCTCGGGCCAGACGATCTGCGGGTGCTTGGACCCGGCGACGTTGGAGAAGTTGTCGGCCTGGTGCCAGTCGGTGCCCTCGTCGCCCGGGTACTTCGGGAAGAACTCGGAGCGCCAGCACAGGGTGTCCGGGCCGAGGATGCTGGAGACCCGGTCGACGATCTCGGGCCGCGTGATGTGGTCGGCGAGGAAGCCGACGTCCAGGTGCCGGTCGTAGTTCGCCAGGTTGGTGTTCCCGGAGACGGCCTTGCCGCCGCCGTAAATGGCCTTCTTCGTGCTCAGCAGCTTCGGACGGAGGGCCTGGAGGTTCGCCTCCATCTCCTCCTTCTCATAGAGGTCGAAGGGGCCTATGTATCCATTGCGGTGGAACTTCTCCAGCTCTTCTGCACTGAGGGAGAATTTCTTGGTCTCGCTGATCTGGCTCATGTCTCGGCTTTCCTACGAGGAGTCGTACGGGAACGTTCGTGAGCGGCGGGAATTCGCACGGTTGCTCAACGCACGGGAAATAAAAGGCTCATAGGTGCGCGCGGAGCGCTGCACTTGGAAGGGAGCCTGCAGGGAATCTTCGGGGGGGCGGGCCCTCCCGGTATCCCCGAGTTCATCACGTGTCTTTTGGTCGCGTCAACAGAATTCGAGCCCTATTTGCCGGGCGGCCTTCATTTCACCGGAATCGGCCGTTCACGGTCCTCGGATTCCGGCGTGTTCCGCGCGGCGCCGGCGTCCGGGCGCGACCCGGCGAGGGATTCGTTGACCTCTTCCAGGGCCCGACCGGTCGTCGCCGGGCCCAGCAGCCCGATGTCGAGCGCGATGATGCCGAGCGTCACGGCGACGAGGGCGAAGAGCACCCCTGATCCGAAGTCGTCCAGCACCGGCACGAGGAGGAACGGCATCGCGGCCGTGGTGATCCGGGACAGGGAGTACGTCCAGCTCACCGCGGTGACGCGCAACGCGGTCGGGAAGATCTCGGCCTGGTAGACGTGGTAGGAGTTGGAGAAGACGTTGCTGACGGCCGTGTAGCACAGACCGGCCAGCACGATGGTGAACTCGCTGTCCGCGCTGCCGAACAGCAGCCCGGAAGCGGCCATCGACAGCGCGGCACCCACGATGAGGTACTTGCGCTCCACCCGCTCGATGAGCGGCAGCGAGAGCAGCGAGCCGAGCGGGTAACCGAGGAACGTCACCGCACTGAACAGCAGCGAGTGGACGATGGAGTAGCCCTTGGCGGAGAGCACCAGGGGGGCCATCGTGCCGAACCCGTATCCGCCGAAGGCCTGCATGAGGTGGAAGACCGTCATCATGCCCACCCGGCGCCGGTACACGGGGCTTTGCATCAGGGCCCGTAAGGCCTCGCGTGTGGTCGGCGCCCGCAGGTCGCCGGCGGGCGCGGCCACAGGACCCGCCACGGGGCCGGAGGTGTCGCCCAACTCCTTGAGCGTCGCCTCGGCTTCGTCGATCCGGCCGACCGAGGCGAGCCAGCGTGGCGACTCCACCAGAGTGCGGCGCAGGGCCAGGACGACGAGCCCGCCGGCCGATCCGATGAGGAAGAGCCAGCGCCACCCGTCGAGGCCCAGCGGACTGAGCGGTACCACCCAGCGTGCCAGCAGCCCCACGGCGGGCACCCCCATGAACCCGATGGTGTAGGCCCAGGCGGTGTATCTGCCCCGGTGGCGGGCCGGGAGCAGGTCACTGAGATAGGAGTCGGCGAGCGGCAGCACCGGGCCGATGCCGAGCCCGGCCAGGAACCGGGCGCCGATGACCATCGACACGTCCGGGCTGACCGCGCCCACCGCCGAGAAGACCGTGTAGACGGCGATGGCGCTCAGCATGACCCGGCGCCGTCCGTACCGGTCCGCGAGCCGTCCCGTGACCAGCACGCCGATGAACATCCCGACGAAGACGGACGCCAGCACCGCCGAGGTCTGGGTGCGGGTGAGGTCGAACCGGCTGGTGAGCACGGCGCCCAGCACGCCCGACATGAAGATCTCGAACATGTCGAAGAACAGGGCGAGTCCGACCGTGCCGACGATGACCCGGTGGCGGAGCGTGGGCGCCAGGCCGTTCATCCGGTCGGCGATCGAGGCGGCCATCAGGCGGCTTCGGGTGCGTCGAACGGGATCTGGCCGGCCAGCGGCACCCGCCCGGGTGCCCGCACGCTCCAGCCCGCCGCCGCCCACGCCTGGTGGTCCAGCGCGTTGCGGCCGTCGACCAGCCGCGGTGTACGCACCAACGCGGCGAGCCGGCGCGGATCGGCGACCCGGAACTCCTCCCACTCGGTGAGCAGCATCACCAGGTCGGCGCCGGTGACGGCGGCCTCCAGCGAAGGCGCGAAGTCCAGCTCGGGACGGGCCGCGGCGCCCGCCCCGGCCGCCATCGGGTCGTACACGCGCACCTCGGCCCCCGCTCGTGCCGCCTGCGCGGCGACTTCGAGGGCGGGCGAGTCGCGCACGTCGTCCGTGTCCGGCTTGAAGGCGGCGCCCAGTACGGCGATCCGCCGGCCGGCCAGCTCGCCGCCCAGGGTGTCGCGGGCCATGTCCAGCACCCTGCCCCGGGCCCGTAGGTTGATGGCGTCCACCTCGGACAGCAGGGCGGCCGCCCCCTCGCCCCCCAGTTGACGGGCGCGGGCCCGGAAGGCCCGGACGTCCTTGGGCAGGCAGCCGCCGCCGAAGCCGACGCCGGCGTTCAGGAAGCGGTTCCCGATCCGGGCGTCATGACCGATGGCCCGGGCCAGGGTGGTGACGTCGGCCCCCGTGGCCTCGCACAGCTCCGCCATCGCGTTGATGAAGGAGATCTTCGTGGCGAGGAAGGAGTTGGCGGCCGTCTTCACCAGTTCCGCCGTGGCGAGGTCGGTGACGAGGAACGGCGTACCCCGCTCCACGATGCCGGCGTACACCTCCCGCAGCAGCTTCTCCGCGACGTCGGAGCGCACGCCCACGACGATGCGGTCCGGGCGGAGCGTGTCGGCCACCGCGTGCCCCTCGCGCAGGAACTCGGGGTTCCAGGCGAGGTCGACGGTGCCCCCGGCCGGCGCGAGGGACACCAGCCGGTCCACGAGGCGGGCGGCCGTGCCGACCGGGACCGTGGACTTGCCCACGACCAGGCAGGGCCGGGTCAGGTGCGGGGCGAGCGCATCGATCGCCGCGTCCACGTACCGCAGGTCGGCCGCCCCGTCATCGGCGGACTGCGGGGTTCCGACGGCCAGGAAGTGGATGTCGGCGAAGGCCGCGGCCTCCGCGTAGTCCGTGGTGAAGCGCAGCCGGCCCGAGGCGGTGTGGTTCCGCATGAGGGCGCCGAGGCCGGGCTCGTGGAAGGGAACTTCGCCGCGGGCCAGCGTCGCGATCTTGTCGGCGTCCACGTCCAGGCCGATGACCTCGAAGCCCATCTCGGCGAGCCCTGCGGCGTGGGTGGCACCGAGGTAGCCGGTGCCGAGCACGGAAATCTTCGGCTTCATGGTCAGGACGGCTCGTTTCCGGGTGCCCACTTCACGGAACAGCCCATGCTGGGGTGGTGCGGTTCGGGAACGGGCCGCCCGGCCAGCGTCTCGGTGACGGCGGCGCGCAGCCGCTCCCCCGTCACCGGCCGGCCGTTGCCAGGGGTCGAGTCGTCGAACGACCCGCGGTAGACGAGGGTCCCGTCGGGCCCGTACAGGAAGAAGTCCGGCGTGCAGGCCGCACGGTAGGCCCGCGCCACCGACTGGCCGGCGTCGATCAGGTACGAGAAGGTCCAGCCGGTACGGGCGACCTGGTCGCGCAGCCCCTGCGGCCCGTCGTCGGGGGCGACGGAGGTGTCGTTGCTGCATACGGCGACGACCGCGAGCTGCGGGAACTCCTCGGCGAAGGCGCCCAGCGCCTTCTCCAGGTGCTTCACGAACGGGCAGTGGTTGGAGACGAAGGCCACGAGCAGGGCGGGCGCCCCGGCGTGGTCGGCGAGGCTCACGGTGGTCCCGTCGAGAGCGGGCAGTGAGAAGTCGGGGGCGGGGGTGCCGAGCGGCACCATGAAGGAGGAGACGGCCATGTCGGGAGTTCCTTTCGTTACTTCTGAGCGTCCGAGAGCAGCAGCGGCGCGCTCGGGTGCAGGCCGCGGGAGTCGTTGACGAACTCCAGGTACATTCCGTCCGGGTCGATGACGAAGAAGTAGTCGACGAGGGTGCGGCCCGTGGCGATCTCCGTGACCTCCCCGATGCCGGCGGCGATCAGCTCCTCACGGGCCGCCGCCAGGTCGGGCACGCTGAAGCCGAGGTGCTTCACCCCGACCTCCGGCAGGTTGTTGCCGACGGTGAAGGACGGGCGCGGGGCGGCCGCGTTGGCGGCGTAGTGGAAGAGCTCCAGCACGTAGCCGCTGCCCTCCTGCTGGAGGTGCGTGATGGTCAGCGACTTGTCCTGCTTGGTCCACTCGAGGATGAGGGAGAAGCCGAAGTAGCCGTAGAAGGCCTTGGACGCGTCGAGGTCGGCCACGCTGAAGGCCGTGTGGTGCGGCTGGTAGACGGTGGTGCGGGCGGTCATGGCTTCTCTCCGAAGGTGTGCGGGGGCCGGCGGGCGGTTGCGGTCAGGGGCTGGGAGCCAGCCCGTTCGCGCTCCAGAGCACGTTGAGGAACTCGATGCGCGGCGGGCCCTGGACGAAGGGCACGTGGCGTCGGCCGAACTCGGCGGTCTGCTCCGTGGCCCGGTGCTCCTTGAACGCGGCCTCGTCGCGGTAGATCTCGTAGAAGACGCGGGTCAGCGGCTCGCCGTCGATGCGGTGCACCGCGTAGCCGACCAGTCCCGGTTCGTTGGCGGCGGCCTGCGCGATCCGCCACTGGGCGAGGGCGTCGAAGGCCTCGACCCCCTCCGGCTTCAGGTCGAAACGGGCGACGACCGCGTACTGGGCCTGGCTCACCGCTCGGCCCGGGCCGCGGCCAGCAGGGGGAAGCCGCCCTCGTAGCTGATGCCCCGGGCGAGCTCGTCCTCATTGGCGGCGATGCAGTCGGCCAGGGCCGCGACCCACTCGGCGGTGATCTCGCGGCGGCGGGCCGTGGCGAGGATCTGGCGCAGCGGGTTGATGTGCGCCTCGGCGAGGCCGCGCAGGCTGCGGATCTGCTCGGGCGTCACGTCGTGCGGGAAGGACGGCGGCAGGGGGCTGTCGCTGACCTTGAAGTTGAGGATGGTGCGGATGCACTTCTCGCACTGGCAGCAGTTGCGGTCCTTCTGCTCGCCCTGCCAGCACACGCGCAGGTTGTCGGCGCCCTCGGGCCACAGCCTGGCGAGGCCGGCGACCTTGTCGCTGCGCTCGATGCCGGTCGCGTCGTGATGCATGCGCATCCGGCCGCCGGACAGCATCCAGTCGGTCATGGGGTTGGAGCCCCAGGGCAGTACGAGCGAGCCGTAGGGTTCCGAGCTGGCGATGACTCCGTGCTCGAACCTGCCGCTGAACAGGGTCAGTACGGAGGTCATGCCGGTGGCGAAGGCGTCCTCCCAGTGGCTGAGGTCGCTGTGCCACAGCTTGCGGAAATTCGTGGTCACCGGCAGCAGTTCGACGCCGACACCGTCCAGCAGCGGCACGCTGCGGGCGTACAGCGCGTCGTAGGCGTCACGCTCCTCCAGCGGGATGTCGTAGCCGTGGACCATGACGGCGCCGGTCAGGTCGAGCGAGCCGCGGCCGGCCGCCTTCTTGACGTGGCGGATCGTCGTGAAGGCGCTGTCCACGCCGCCGGAGAAGGTCTGCAGGGCGCTGCGGGTGTCGGGGCCGGCGCGGTCCGGGATCTCTCGGTCGGCGGAGAGCTCGACGGCCGTGTAGCGCTCGGGGCGCCACTGCACCCAGGCCGCCTGGAACTCCTCGAGGTTCTCCAGGAGCGTCTGCGACACCGGGCCCTCGACGTGCAGGTTCTCGCCCTTGCGCATGGCCACGAACAGCGTGGCCAGCAGGAAGGGGTCCATGAGGTCGGTCAGGTAGGGGGCGTGGCGCAGGTCGACGCGGTACCAGAGGCGGTCGGTCGCGGCGCCGTCCTGGTGGGACACCTCGACGGAGAGCTCCAGGCGGCCGTCGGTCTCGGTGCGCTGGACGGGGGCGATCCACATGCTGGGGTGTTCCTTCTCGTCAGTCGGGATGGGACGCGATGGGTACGGCAACGGGCGCGGGTGCGAGTGCGGGTGCGAGTGCGGGCGCGGGTGCGGGCCCCGGTCAGGCGTCGCGCGCCGCGGGCGGCTCGATCAGCTCGACGAGGTTGCCGTCGGGGTCGCGGAAGTAGAGGAACTTCACGCCGCGGGCGGCTGCCGGAGCGTCCACCTCGACGGGGCCGCCGACCACCTCGAGCCGCCGCTCGCGCAGTTCGGCCTCGGCGGCGGCGATGTCGGCGACGGCCAGGGCGAGGTGGCGCAGGCCGGTCGTGTTCGACGGCGCCCGCGGGTCCTCGGGGCGCACGTGGCGGTCGTACTGGGTGAGCTCCAGGACGGTCTGCGCTCCGGGGATGCGCAGGTGGACGGTGGTCGCCGTGGCGCCGGGCACGCCGACTCCCTCGGCGAACCGGGGGGTGGTCAGCTCCAGCCGCTTGGCGACCTCCGCGCCGACGAGGCCGACGTAGAAGTCGGTGAGCCGGTCGATGTCCTCGGTCACCATCGCCACGTGGAGCAGTCCATGGACCTTGATCGTCATCGGACGAGTACCTCTCGTGTCAGCCCTTCCCTCGCGGCGGCCGGGGGCCGGATCGCGGTGGGGGCCGGGGTTCCGGTGTGGAAGGCCGGGTCGAGTGCGGGCAGCACGCCGGCGAGCCGGGCCCGCTGTCGCTGTTCCAGGAAGGCCAGGAACGCCTGCCCGACGCCCGCTTCGAGTCCCAGCTTGAAGGAGTCGGCGACCCATCCCTGGAGGACGTCGCCGCGGGCCGAGCCGAGGGTCGGCCGCAGGCCGGCCGGTTCGTCGACGGCCGACCGGATGAGGGCCGAGTTGCGCAGTACCTCGTCCAGGTCGACCGGAGCCGGGGCGGCCGAGGACAGTCTGGTGAAGGCGTGCGAGACCATCCCCAGCATGTTGTCGTCGGAGGTGAAGAGCCTCTTGCTGATGACCGTGGAGCCCCGGCACAGCATCACGCCGGCCTTGATGTCGGCCAGCTCCTCGCAGATCGGGGCGTAGGTGGCGTGGATCGACAGGCCTCCCCGGCTGAAGAGGTCGAGGCTCCGCACGATGGTCGGATAGTGCAGGTTGGAGTAGTGCACGAAGGCCGCACCGCGAGCCGCTCGGCCCACGATGACGCCTTCGCCGAGCCGCAACGGGGTCCCGTCGGGCGCGGTCATCGGGTCGAGGTCCTCGGCGTACTCGACCTGTTCGGGTTCTCCGAGCAGGTCGGTGCCGATGTAGAGCTGGTGCGGCATCTCGACCTCGAAGACCGTCGGCGACGCCGTGCCGGAGGCGCCTCGTCCGCGCAGGTTGTCCGCACGGCGGTCCTTGGAGAAGTTGGTGACGCACAGGACCGGGTCGAGGTCGTACAGGTCGATCAGCCCCCGGACCGCGCCGTGCACCTGTGAGTGCAGGTAGTTGCGCACCAGGACGGCCTGCGAGGTCTCCAGGACGCGGCGGACGTCGTCGACGAGTTCCGGCGGGACCGTGAAGGGCTTCTCGATCACGAACTTGCGGTAGCCGGCACGCCACCACTCCAGCAGTGCCGGGGCCAGCGTACGGCTCGGCAGGCAGAGGTCGACGATGGTCGACTCCGGTGCCGTGGGCGTCAGTTCCTCCCGTCCGGCCACCACCTTCTCGGCCACCCGGTCGCGCCGCAGCAGCGCGGCCAGCTCGGGCCCGGCCTTGCGGGTCGGGTCGACGAACTGGATGCGGGCGCGGTCCAGGCGGCCGGAGCGGGCGAGGTGCGAGTAGGCCCGGTAGTGGAGCGATCCCGCCTTTCCCGCTCCGGCGATCACGAGGTCCACGAGGGTCAGCCCGCCTTGACGTGCTCGACCGCGCCGCCGAAGTCGGCGTCGCCGATGTGGAAGGCGAGGTAGCGCAGCGTCTCCGTACCGGTGTTGGAGATCCGGTGCTTCGTGCCGCGCGGGATGCGGACGCAGGAGGTCGGGGCGAGCTGGTACAGCTCACCGTCGAACTCCAGTTCGGCATTGCCGGCGATGATGAAGTACGTCTCGTCGGTCTTGGGGTGGTGGTGGACCTGGCCGCCCTTGCCGGGCTCCGCGCTGGCCACGGCCACGCGCACGACACGGCTGCCCGGGTTGTCGGCGGCGGCGTAGAGCAGCGACCGTACGACGTCGCCGCCGTACACGCCCTCGGTCATGGCGGCCACATCGAGCAACGGGTTCATCTTGTTCTTCCTTCCAGGGTTCGGCTGACTGCGGCGGCGATGTGCGCCTGCTCAGAGGAGCTCGCAGTCCTTCATGATCGTTTCGAGCTCGCCGATGCGGTCCTCGGGCAGCGGGGTGAGCGGCAGACGCGGGTCGCCGACCTCGAAGTGGGCGAGGGAGAAGGCCTTCTTGAGGGCGATCGGGTTCGTCGCGAAGTAGATGCCGCGGTAGAACTCGGCGAACTTGAGGTACAGGTCGCGCGCGGTGGCGAAGTCGCCCGCGAGTGCCGCCTCGACGATCGAGCGGCTCTGGCGGGGCATGACGTTGGCCGCCACGGAGATGTGCCCGTGCCCGCCGAGGAGCAGGGTGGGCAGCGCCGTGAAGTCATTTCCGGCGAGCACCACGAAATCGGCGTCGCGCACCAGGTGAAGCACCCGGCGCAGTCGCACGATGTCCTGGTTGCCCTCCTTCATTCCGATGATGTTCGGGTGGCTCGACAGCTCGGCCACCTGGTTCGGCGAGATGTCGACGGTCGTACGGCCCGGCAGGTTGTGCATCATCAGCGGGATCTGAACGGAGTCGGCGACCTTGCGGAAGTACGCCACCAGACCGCGCTCGGTGGGCGGGTCCAGGTAGGGGGTGAAGGCGAGTACGGCGTCGGCCCCCAGCTTCTCGGCCTCCTTCGCCAGCTCCAGGGTGCGGGTCAGGTTCTCCGTGCCGATGTCGGGGATGACCATCGCGCGTCCGGCCGCCTGCTCGACGCAGATCCGGGTGATGCGCAGCTTCTCCTCGTCGGTGAGGGCCGCCGCCTCACCGGTCACACCGTTGGGACACAGCCGCGTGACGCCATTGTCGATCTGGAAGTCGACCAGGCGGCGCAGGGCCTCCTCGTCGAGGGCGCCGGAGGGGTCGAAGGGGGTGAGAAGGGTGGTGTACGCGCCGACGAAGCGGCGCGTCTCGGTGCTCAGCACAGGTTCTCCAAAGGGGTGTGGTCGGGGTGACGCGGCAGGCAGGCAGTTACGGCCGGCGCTGCGCCGTCGGGCGCGTCTGACTGCCCCCCGGGTGCGCTCGCCTCAGGGCATGGCGAGGATCGCGGGCACCGTTGACCGCGGCCGGGCAGGCAGGGATGAACCGCGGGCAGGCACGGGCCTGCGGGCGGGGGGAACGAGGCGCGGCCGAGCGCGGCCGGCACGTGGTGCGGCGGCGGCCGGGGCACTGGCGCGAGGGAAGGGGAAGGAGAAAGGAAGGAAGGGAAGGGAGGGGAAGGGAGGGGAAGGGAGCGCTGATGAGTGCGGTGAAGGGGCGCTCGCGACGGCCGGAGACCGGCTGACGTCAGGCGGTGCGCAGCCCTTGCTGTCTCCACAGGACGTCCGCCATGGCGGCCGACGCACGGCCGGGTTCCCGCACGACACCGCGTTCCAGGAGGAGGAGCTCCAGAGCCGTGAGGACCGGCAGAAGGTCGAGCGGGGAGACCGAGCCGATGTGGCCGATTCTGATGATCTTGCCCTTGAGGCTGCCCTGGCCTCCGGCGACACGGATGCCGAAGCGCTCGTGCAATGCCTCCACCAAGCCGTCGGCGCGGCCGTCCGCGGGCAGTACCGCGGCGGTGAGCGAATGCGAGGCCCTGCCCTGCGGCAGCATCGGCAGGCCCAGGGCCGCGAGGCCGGCCCGGCATACGGCGGCGCTGTGCGCGTGCCGCTCCCAGACGTTCTCCAGCCCTTCGGCCTCGATCCGATCGAGCCCGGCCGCGACGGCGAACAGTGTCGCGTTCGGCGGGGTGTTGGGGACGGTGCTCTCCAGAGCGGCGGCGCGCAGCAGGTGGAAGTTCCAGTACGAGTACCCCTGGGACGGACGTACCACGTCCCAGCCTCGTTCACCGACGGCGACGAAGGCGGCGCCCGGCGGGCTCATCAGGCCCTTGTGCGAGGCGGTGAGGGCGAAGTCCACGCCCCACTCGTCCATGTGGAAGGGTTCGACACCGATCGACGTCATGGTGTCCGCCACGACCGTGGCGCCGTACCGCCGGCCCAGTTCCGCGAGGCGTTGCACATCGTGCACGGCGCCGGTCGAGGTCTCGCAGTGCGTGAAGAACAGGTGGCGCGGCCCCAGCTCCGCCAGCTCGCGCTCCACGGCGCGAAGGTCGAAGGTCTCACCGTCGGGCACCTCGTGCAGCCGCACGTCGGCCTGATAGGTGCGGCAGAGCTCCGCCCAGCGGCGGCCGTACTTGCCCGCGGCGAGGACCAGAACGGTGTCACCGGCTGCCACGACATTGGCGACGACGGCTTCCATCGCGCCGGTGCCGGAGGCGGGAAGCATGAGAATCTGGCCGCTGGTGCGGAAGAGATTCTGCAGTCCGCCGTGAATACGTTCGAAGAGTTTTTTGAAATCGGCGGTCCGATGGTGCGTCAGCCGCGCGATCGACGCCATTCTGATAGCCAGCGGAACATGGGTCGGCCCCGGCGTGAACATATCTAAGTCCTGCATCACACTCCCCCGTTGAACTGCGAGTCACGACATCGGGTGCGGGGTGCCGCACTCAGTGAAGAAGAGGCTGAGGGTGGGCCTCTGAAAAAGCGGCCTGAACGAGTTCGGTTACTCAAGGACAGGCGCGTCCGTGGTGCATGCATTTACAATCCCATCTCCGGCTGACGAGATCAAGAAGTCTCCGCACCGAAAGCTCGGATTATCGGATTCTTGCAGGTCAAAGCGGTTCTGACGGACAGTCTGATTGTCCAAGGAGTGGACGGTATGCGGGTGGCCGCGCGAACACGTACGGGAATGCCGGGCGGTTCAGGTGAATCACTGTGACCATGCTCACCCCGCGCGTTCCGAAAGAAGCCACGCGAGTTTCTCGGAAGTGTCCGTTCCGGCCAGCGGGTTGTACAGCATCACGGTGAGGTCCGGCCGGGCGGGCAGCCGCAGTTGGCTGCTCTCGAAGCTGAGTGCGCCCACCTCCGGATGGTCGACCTCGTTGACGATCACTCCGAATTCCTGGACGTCCTGGCGGGCCCACAGCTCGGCGAACTCGGAGCTGGTCAGCAGCAGTTCCTCGATGACGTCGCGGAAGCCCTCGTCGTCGGGCCGCTCCGCGGCCGAGGCCCGGAAGGCGGCGACCACCGCCGGCGCGACCTGTTTCCAGGACCGGGCCCGGTCGCCACCCGGCCGGAACCTCTGGTGGCGGAAGAAGCCCACCAGACAATTGCGGTCCGCGCCCGGCAGCCCGAGCGCGAGCCGCGCCGACTCGTTCCACGCGACGTGGTTCCAATAGCGGTCGAGCATGGTGGCCGGACGGGGTTCCCACGCCTCGATGAGCCTTTGCAGCCCTTCGCAGTACGCGGCTCCCGGCGCCGCGGCGGGCGGTGGCGGGTTCACCCCCGCCAGGGCGTAGAGGTGGCGCCGCTCGGTGTCGTCCAGCCGCAGTACGCGCGCCACCGAGTCCAGCACCTGCGGCGACACGGCGATGTCCCGCCCCTGCTCGAGCCACTGGTACCAGGACGGACCCACTCCCGCGAGCACCGCCACCTCCTCGCGGCGCAAGCCGGGAGTGCGCCGGCGGCCGCTCGACGGCAGCCCTGCCTCCGCGGGTGTGATCCGGCCCCGCCGATTGCGCAGGAAGTCACTGAGCTCGGGCCGGTGCACGGCCGACCGGACAGTCGAAGTCACGTACGGGATCCCCTCGTTGCCACCGCCGCGCGTCGGCGGTGTCGGTGTGGCTGGTGGTGGCACCACCAGCACAAGCAGCCTCTTCCGCCCGTCTCCGGGCCAGTGGACTCTGTGATCATGACAAGCACTCCGACCGAAGCAGGGACAGCGGACCGGGACACCGCCGCCCCCGGCGACCACGACCGACTGAGCGCCCGAGCGACACTGACGCTCCTGCTTCTGTGCGCGGCGCAGTTCATCATCGCGCTGGACTTCTCCATCCTGAACGTGGCACTTCCCGTGCTCGGCGACGACCTCGGCATGGGACAGGCCGACCTCCAGTGGGCCGTCACCGCCTTCGCCCTGCCGTCGGGGGGATTCCTCCTGCTCTTCGGCCGCGTCTCCGACCTGTTCGGCCGCCGCCGGCTGTTCATCGCGGGCCTCGCCCTCTTCACCCTGGCCTCCGTACTCGCCGCGGCCGCCTGGAATCCGGCCCTGTTCCTCGTCGCCCGCGCCTTGCAGGGTTTCGGCGCCGCCGCCGTGGTACCGACGGGCATGTCCCTGCTGACCACGACCTTCCCGGAGGGCCCGCAACGCAACAGGGCACTGGCCGTCAACGGCACGGTCCTGTCGCTGGGCTTCACGGTCGGCATGCTCCTGGGCGGTGTGATGACCGACCGGCTGGGCTGGCGGTCCACCATGTCCCTGCTGGCGGGCGCCGGCGCGCTGCTCGTGATCGCCGCCCCCGCGCTGCTCGCCGAGAGCCGGCCCGCCCGGCGGCCGAAGCTGGACGTTCCCGGCGCCGTCACCGTCACCGGCGGTCTGCTGAGCATCATCTACGCCCTGTCCACCGCGGCCGAACAGGGCTTCGGTGAGGTCGAGGTGATCGTCACCCTGCTCCTGGGCGTCCTGCTGCTGGTGGCGTTCGTGGCCGTGGAGTTCCGGGCCGCCGAACCGCTGATCTCGCTCCAGATGCTGCGCCGCCCCAGCGTGGCCTTCGGCAATCTCGGCGGGCTGGCCACCTTCTCGATGATGAGCTCGGTGATCTTCCTGCTCACGCTCTACCTCCAGCAGGTGCTCGGTCTTTCGGGCTTCGAGACCAGCCTCGTCTTCGGCGGGCAGGGTGTCGTCCTCGCTCTCACCGGCATGGCGGCCTCCCGGATCGTCGCCTCCCTGGGAGCCAGGACCACGCTGGTCGCGGGCCTCGCGGTGCAGTCGGCGGGTACGGCGGCCCTGGTGTTCCTGCCCGGTCACGGCGGTGTCCCCCTGGCCGTCACCGCACTGCTCCTCGCGTCCGTCGGCCACATGTCCGCGGTGGTCTCGTACGGCATCAACGCCACGGCCGGCGTGACCGACCACGAACAAGGGCTGGCCACCGGACTCGTCACCAGCGCGCAGCAGATCGGAATCACCATCGGCATCCCGGTGCTGAGCGCGTTCGCGGCCGACCGGGCCGGTGCCCTGGAGCGCGCCGGCGACGCCGTCGAGACGGCCCTCCTGGGCGGTACCCGGCTGGGTGTCGGCGTGGACGCCGCGCTGGTCATGGCCGCCGCGGTGGCCATCGCGGTCGGCCTCCCCAAGTCCCGTGCGAAGGGCTGAGACCCCTGCCGGGTCACGGCAGTCGGGCGGCCACCCGGTCGGCGATCAGCTCCAGCTGACCGAGATCGGACAGGTCGAGGAGCTGGAGGTAGATCCTCGACGCACCGGCCGCCCGGTACCGCTCCAGCGTCCTGATCACCTCGTCGGGGGTACCCGCGAGTCCCGTCGCCCGCAGCTCCTGCGGGTCGCGGCCGATCGCGCCGGCCCGCCGCGTGACCTCGGCGTCGTCACGACCGACGCACACGGTGAGCGCGGCCGAGTAGACCAGCCCGTCCGGGTCGCGGCCGGCCTCCTCGGCCGCTTCGCGCACGCGCTCGAACTGGCCGCGGGTGTCGTCCGGCGTGGCGAAGGGCACGTTGAACTCGTCGGCGAACCGGGCGGCCAGGGCCGGGGTACGTACGGCTCCGCGGCCGCCGATCAGTACGGGCACCCGCCCGCGCACCGGCTTGGGCAGCGCCGGGCAGTCCACCAGCCGGTAGTGCCGGCCCTCGTGGTTGAAGGTCTTGCCCACGGGCGTGCCCCACATGCCGGTGAGGATCTCGAGCTGCTCCTCCAGCCGGCCGAAGCGCGCGGCCGGGAACGGAATGCCGTACGCCAGGTGCTCGCGCTCGAACCAGCCTGCTCCCAGACCGAGTTCGATCCGCCCGCCCGACATCTGGTCCACCTGCGCGACTTGCACGGCGAGGACTCCGGGCAGCCGGAAGGTGCTCGCCGTCATCATGGTGCCCAGGGTGATCCGGCTCGTCTCACGGGCGAGTCCGGCCAGGGTGATCCAGGCGTCGGTGGGACCGGGCAGGGCGTCGCCGGGAGCCACCTTCACATAGTGGTCCGAGCGGAAGAACCCGTCGAAGCCGAGCTCCTCGGCGGTCCGGGCAACGCGCAGCAGGGTCGGATAGTCGGCCCCCCGCTGCGGCTCGGTGAGCACACGCAGTTCCATCTGTCCTCCTCCGTACATTCCGCCGCCTCCACGAGGCGGTCATGGCACGGGGCCGTCCCGACGGGACGGCCCCGCATTCCGCAAGGACGGGGTGATGTCCGCAGGTCAGAGCCGCGGACGTGCAGGCCCCCGCACAGGGTCAGGCCCGGTCGCGAAAGCCCCGGTTGACCGCTGAGACGACCGCCTTCAGGGAGGCCGTGACGATGCTGGAGTCGAGGCCCACGCCCCAGAAGGTGCGGCCTTCGACCGAGGCCTCGACGTACGCGGCGGCGCGGGCGTCACCGCCCGTGGACATCGCGTGCTCCTGGAAGTCCCCGACCCGTACGTCGATGCCCAGTTCGCCGAGTGCCGAGACGAAGGCGTCGATGGGGCCGTTGCCGACTCCGTCCAGGGTCTTCTTCTCCCCGTCGAGCAGCACCTCCACCGAGAAGGAGTTCTTCTCGTCGATGACGGTGGCCGACTGGTGGGACAGCAGGGACATCCGGCCCCACGGTGCGACCTCGCCTCCCTGGCCGACGGCGCCCGCCTCCGGGGAGTCGACGGGCAGGTACTCCTCGACGAAGGCCTCCCACATCTGCGCGGGCGAGACCTCGCCGCCCTGGTCGTCCGTACGGTTCTGGACGGCCTGCGAGAACTCGATCTGCAGACCGCGCGGCAGGTTCAGCTTGTGCTCGGTCTTCATGACGTGGGCGATGCCGCCCTTGCCGGACTGGGAGTTGACCCGGATGACGGCCTCGTAGCTGCGGCCCACGTCCTTGGGGTCGATCGGCAGGTACGGCACCGCCCAGTCGAAGGCCTCCACCGGGGTACCCGCGGCGGCGGCCGAGCGCTCCAGCGCCTCCAGGCCCTTCTTGATGGCGTCCTGGTGCGATCCGGAGAAGGCCGTGTAGACCATGTCGCCGCCGTACGGATGGCGCGGGTGCACGGGAAGCTGGTTGCAGAACTCGACCGTGCGGCGGATCTCGTCGATGTCGGAGAAGTCGATCATCGGGTCGATGCCCTGGCTGAAGAGGTTCAGGCCCAGGGTGACCAGGCAGACGTTTCCGGTCCGCTCCCCGTTGCCGAACAGGCAGCCCTCGATGCGGTCGGCACCGGCCAGGTAGCCCAGCTCTGCGGCGGCCACGGCCGTGCCGCGGTCGTTGTGCGGGTGCACGGACAGGACGACCGCGTCCCGCCGGTCCAGATTGCGGTGCATCCACTCGATGGAATCGGCGTAGACGTTGGGCGTGGCCATCTCGACGGTGGCCGGCAGGTTGACGATGACCTTGCGGTCCGTCGTCGGCTGCCACACGCCGATGACCGCGTTGCAGATCTCGGCGGCGTACTCCAGCTCGGTGCCGGTGTACGACTCCGGGGAGTACTGGAAGCCGATCCCGGTGTCCGTCATCCGCCCGGCGAGATCGGCGCACAGCTGCGCCCCGCTCAGGGCCAGCCCGGTGACCTCGTCGCGGTCCATGCCGAAGACGACACGACGCTGGAGGGTCGAGGTGGAGTTGTAGAGGTGGATGATGGCGTGCTTGGCGCCGCGTACCGCCTCGAAGGTGCGCTCGATGAGGTGCGCGCGGGTGGGTACCAGGACCTGGATGGCGACGTCATCGGGGATCCGGTCCTCTTCGATGAGCTGCCGGATGAAGTCGAAGTCGGTCTGGCTCGCCGAAGGGAAGCCGACCTCGATCTCCTTGTAGCCCATCGAGACGAGCAGTTCGAACATGCGCAGCTTGCGGTCCGCGCCCATCGGGTCGATCAGTGCCTGGTTGCCGTCGCGCAGGTCGACCGCGCACCACTGGGGCGCCTTGGTGATGGTCTTGCCGGGCCAGGTGCGGTCGGGCAGGTCGATGGCCCGGAAGGGCTGGTACCGCTCGAACGGCATTCCGGAGGGCGCCTGGGCCGGGAAGGCGGGGGCACGCTGAACGGAGGGTGTGGAGTTCATTCGGAGATGTCCTCTGTGAATCGTCGCGGCTGCGGGCCGACTGTGTGGCGCATGGCCGGACTCCGCGCCGAGGAGGTCGAGCCCTAGAGGCCCTCGGCGCGGCAGATAAGGAGGAGGCGAATGCCGTGTACGTCGCGCATGTCAATTCACCTTACAAGTGCGTTGCTCGGTCCGGTCCAGCCTTTCGAAGGCCATCTCAGCGTGTGGGACTGGGAGTTGATGCTTGCGCGTGGGCGAAGGCGGAGGGAGCGGGTGGCGCGGCGGGAGACTCGGGCGCGTCGTCCGACCTGGTGCCGGACGGCGCGGGCAGCCGGCTCCGGCGA
Source organism: Streptomyces sp. NPDC030995 (assembly GCF_055571215.1). Lineage (NCBI taxonomy): Bacteria > Bacillati > Actinomycetota > Actinomycetes > Kitasatosporales > Streptomycetaceae > Streptomyces > Streptomyces sp. NPDC030995. The sequence goes on along the minus strand of NZ_JBVIFS010000020.1, from coordinate 110,485 downwards.
TGCGCTCCGGCCCTGCGCGGTGTGCGGCGTCCGCGCGTCACCGCGACGGTCAGCGCCCCGGCCAGCAGTCCCCAGAACGCGGAACCCACGCCGAGCAGCGTCACCCCGGACGCGGTCGCCAGGAACGTGACGACCGCGGCCTCCCGCGAACTCTCGTCCGAGAGTGCGGAGGTCAGCGAGTTCCCGATGGTGCCCAGCAGTCCGAGCCCGGCGATGCCGAGGATGAGGGCGGTGGGCAGCGCGGTGAGCAGCGAGCCCACCGTTCCGCCGAAGATGCCCACGGCCAGGTAGAACACTCCCGCCCAGACACCGGCCAGATAGCGGCGGTCCGGGTCCTCGTGTGCTTCACGGCCCGTGCAGATGGCCGCCGTGATGGCCGCGAGGTTCAGTCCGAAGCATCCGAACGGCGCGAGCAGCAGATTGGTGGAGCCCGTCCAGGTGATCAGCGGCGACACCGGCACCCGGTCGTAGCCGTCGCCGCGCAGGACCGCGACGCCCGGCAGGTTCTGCGAGGCCATCGTCACGACGAACAGCGGCAGCGCGACGCTGATGATCACCTGCCAGGAGAACGCGGGGGCGGTGAAGACCGGTTCGGCGAAGGCGAAGCTGATCCTGCCCGGCTGTAGCGATCCCTGTGCGGCCGCGACCGCGACGCCCGCGGCGAGCGCCGCGATGATCGCGTAGCGGGGCATCAGCCGCCGGCCCAGGAGATAGACCGCGAAGATGGAGAACACGACGGCGAAATGGCCGTCCATGCTGGCGAAGAGTCCGGTGCCGAACTGTACGAGCACCCCGGCGAGCAGACCCGCCGCGAGCGGCACGGGGATCCGTCCCATCACGCGCTCGAACCAGCCCGTCAGCCCGCTGAGCACGATCAGCGCGGCGGAGACGAGGAAGGCGCCGACGGCCTGAGCCATCGTCACCCCGTCGAGTCCGGACACCAGCAGCGCGGCCCCGGGAGTGGACCAGGCGGTGACGACAGGGGCCTTGTACCGCAGGGACAGGCCTATGCAGGTGACCCCCATGCCGACCCCGAGGGCCAGCATCCACGAGGTGAGCTCCCGCGGCCCCGCACCTGCCGCTCGGGCGGCGGTGAAGACGATCGCGGCGGAACTGGTGACTCCCACCAGCACCGCGATCAGACCCGCCAGGACAGCGGTGGCCGACGTTGCTCTGCGTAACTTCTGATCCATCTCACTCACCGGGCCGATTGTTGCCAGCGCTTCTCGCCTGGGGCAACCCGCATCCCACGATCCGAGATCGGTTCGCCGGAGCCGGTTTGAATGTCACTGTGGGTAGCGCACGATCAGGAGCGCCTCGACGTCTCCGGAGGGTGCCTGGTACAGGTGCGGGACGTCGGCGGGCCAACTTCCGTGCATGCCGGGGCCGATCAGGGCGGGCGCGGAGAGCGCGCCGGCGCGTGCGGTCCCGGCGAGGACGATGAGGTGCTCGATCGTGCCGGCGGTGTGAGCGGCGGACTCCTGGCTCGTGCCGGCGCGGATGCGCACCCGGTAGGTCTCCGAGACCGAGTCGCCGGCCTCGAACCGCTCGATGAGGACGGCGTCGACAGCGTCACCGGAGATCGTGGCGGGAGACGCGAGATCGAGCAGCGCGGCGCTCAGGGGCACCTTGAGCGCCGTCGTCAGGGCGTAGAGCGTTTCCAGTGTGGGGTTGCGCCGACCGCCCTCGAGTTCGGAGAGCGTCCCCTTGCCGATGCTGGATCTGCGAGCCAGTTCCGACAGCGACACCCCCTGCGCTTCGCGCAACTCCCGCACACGCAAGCCGACGCGGGCGGCCAGATCCATGGTGTTCCTTCTCCTCGCCGGGGGTCGGTTGCTCCCACGCCCCGAGTGGATCTATCGTTCCACAAACAGAACGTTCCGTCTATGGAACGCATGCAGGTGCCACTTTGCACGAAGGAGTCACATGACGCCCCAGGAAGGCACGTCCCTGCCCGTTCGCAGCATGGAGGTGGCCCGCGCCCTCGCCGCGGCCGGCATCACGGGCGAGGTGCGCGAGCTCACGGAGTCGACGCGCACGGCCGCCGAGGCCGCCGCGGCCCTGGGATGCGATGTGGGCGCGATCGCCAACAGCCTCGTGTTCATCTCCGACGACGAGCCCGTCCTGGTCCTGACCAGCGGCCGGCACAAGGTGGACGCCACGGCGCTTGCCGCCCGGTGGGGACGCGGCAAGCTCCGGCGCGCCACCCCGGAACAGGTACGCGGGGCCACCGGTCAGGCGATCGGGGGCGTGGCTCCCGCCGGCCACCCCCGGCCGCTGCCCACGGTGGTCGACGAGGCCCTGACCGACTACCCCCGGCTCTGGGCGGCCGCGGGAACTCCCCGCACCGTCTTCCCGACCACCGCGGGCGAACTCCTCCACCTCACGGGCGGGATCCTGCTCCCCGTCGGCCCATGACCGGGCGTTCCGGCGCGTGATCCGTTCGGGCCGGAACGGGGGGTACGGAGTCGTTCCGGCCCGAACGGGCGTCAGGCGCCCTGCGAGACTTCCGAGCGCACCTGGCGGGCCGCTGCGACGAGGTGCTCCAGGGAGGCCCTCGTCTCGGCCCAGCCGCGGGTCTTCAGGCCGCAGTCGGGGTTGACCCAGAGCCGCTCGGCGGGGATCGCCTCAAGTCCCTTGCGGAGCAGGGCCGCCGCTTCCCCGGCCGAGGGGACGCGCGGAGAGTGGATGTCCCAGACGCCGGGGCCGACCTCGCGCGGGTAGCCGGCGCCGGCGAGCTCGTCGGCGACCTGCATGTGCGAGCGGGCCGCCTCCAGGCTGATGACGTCGGCGTCGAGGTTCTCGATGGCTTCGACGATGTCGCCGAACTCGGCGTAGCACATGTGGGTGTGGATCTGGGTGTCCGGGCGCACGCCGCTGGTGGTGAGGCGGAAGGATTCGGTGGCCCAGGCCAGGTAGTCGGCGTGGTCCGCGGCACGGAGCGGCAGCGTTTCGCGCAGGGCGGGCTCGTCGACCTGGATGACGGAGGTGCCGGCCGCCTCCAGGTCGGTCACCTCGTCCCGGAGCGCCAGGGCGACCTGGCGGGCGGTGTCGGCGAGCGGCTGGTCATCGCGGACGAAGGACCAGGCGAGCATGGTGACGGGGCCGGTGAGCATGCCCTTGACCGGCTTGGGCGTCTGCGACTGGGCGTACGTCGTCCAGCGCACCGTCATCGGATCGGGCCGCGAGATGTCCCCGGCCAGGACCGGCGGGCGTACGTAGCGGGTGCCGTAGGACTGGACCCAGCCGTGCTGGGTGGCCAGGTATCCGGTGAGCTGCTCGGCGAAGTACTGGACCATGTCGTTGCGTTCGGGCTCGCCGTGCACGAGGACGTCGATGCCGGTCTTCTCCTGGAAGGCGAGGACCTCGCGGATCTCCGCCTCGATGCGCTCCTCGTAGGCGGCCGTGGCGATGCGTCCCGCGCGCAGGTCGGCGCGGGCGGTCCGAAGGTCCGTGGTCTGCGGGAAGGAGCCGATGGTCGTGGTGGGGAGCACCGGAAGACCGAGGTGGGCGCGCTGGGCGGCGGACCGCTCGGTGTAGTGCTGCGAGCGGCGGCCGTCGGCGTCGGTGATCGCCGCGGTCCTGGCCCGGACCGCCGGGTCGTGCGTGAGGGCGGAGTTGGCGCGGGAGGCGAGGTCCGCGCGGTTGGCGGCGAGTTCGGCGGCGATGGTGTCGGTGCCCTGGGACAGGCCGCGGGCGAGGGTGGTGATCTCGGCGGTCTTCTGACGGGCGAAGGCGAGCCAGCGGCGGACCTGCGGGTCGATGTCGCGCTCGGCGGCGGCGTCCAGCGGGACGTGCAGGAGCGAGCAGGAGGCGGCGACGTCGACCCGGTCCGCGAGGCCGAGGAGGGTGGCCAGGGTGGCCAGGGACTTCTCGTGGTCGTTGATCCAGATGTTGCGGCCGTTCACGACGCCGGCGACCAGGCGCTTGCCGGGCAGGCCCCCGATGGCGGCGAGGTCGGCGAGGTTGGCGGCGGCGCGGTCGGTGAAGTCGAGGGCGAGTCCGTCGACCGGGGCCTTGGCCAGGACGGGCAGGGCCTCGCCGAGCCGGTCGAAGTAGGACGCGATCAGGAGCTTGGGCCGGTCGGTGAGGGCGCCCAGTTCGCGGTAGGCGCGGGCGGCGGCGTTCAGTTCGGCCGGGGTGCGGTCCTGGACGAGGGCGGGCTCGTCGAGCTGGACCCAGTCGGCTCCGGCGGCGCGGAGCTCGGCCAGTACCTCGGCGTAGACGGGCAGCAGCCGGTCGAGCAGGGTGAGCGGCACGAAGTCCGCGGCGACACCGGGTGCGGGCTTGGCGAGGAGCAGGTAGGTGACCGGTCCGACCAGCACGGGGCGGGCGGTGTGCCCCAGGGCGAGCGCTTCGCGCAGCTCGGCGACCTGCTTGGCGGGATGCGCCGTGAACCGGGTGTCGGGGCCGAGCTCGGGGACGAGGTAGTGGTAGTTGGTGTCGAACCACTTGGTCATCTCCAGCGGGGCCACGTCCTGGGTGCCGCGCGCCATGGCGAAGTAGCCGTCGAGCGGATCGGCGTCCACCGCGGCGCGGTGGCGCTCCGGGACGGCGCCGAGCATGACGCTGGTGTCGAGGACGTGGTCGTAGTACGAGAAGTCGCCGCTGGGCACCTCGTGGATGCCGGCGTCGGCGAGCTGACTCCAGTTCGAGCGGCGCAGGTCCGCCGCGGTCTCCCGGAGGGCGTCGGCGGTGACGCGGCCCTTCCAGAAGCCCTCGACGGCCTTCTTCAGTTCCCGGTTCCCGCCTTGCCGGGGGTAGCCGTGGACGGTGGCGCGTGCGGCCGCGGGTTCGGGTGTGGCAGCGGGTGCGGGAGCAGGTGCGGGTGCGGAATTGCTGGTCACGGGACTCTCCTTCGCGAGCGTGTCTCCATGGCCGGTGACCGGCCGGAGGCGCGAAGGGGTGACCAAGCGGGCGGACCGTGAACGCGCCCCGACAGGAACGCGCGGATGTCCGCCTCGCATGTACTCCCCCGGACCCGCCCACGAGGTCACCGGGATCCGTGCGCGATCGGTCGCGTACGGGCAACGGGCAGGTCTTCGGACTCGCGGGCACGCCTGCCGGTTTCCCGGCGGGCACCTACTGGCCGTCGCTTCCCAGGACCGGTTCCGGTCCCAGTGCTCATGACGGCGGTCGTTCCCGCTCACCGCTGCGGGGCAGTCCCGGATTCCCACCGGGTTCCCTCTTACGACGCATCCCGCCTGGCGGACGGGGCGAACCAGCTGCACCGGCCACCCTAGGCCCGCGTCGCGCCGGACGGGTAGCACGGCTCACATCCCGGACGGTGATCTGGGACACGCGGACGGTGAACGCCCAAGGCAGCAAGGCGCGGAGTGGCTCACCAGGCCACTGCGCGCCTCGCTCACACCGCTACGGGCCCCTCATGCCCTGCGGCTCGCCGGAGCCCCTCAGCCCCGGCCGTACGTGTGGAACCCGCGGCCGGCCTTCCGGCCGAGCAGCCCCGCCTGGACCATCCGCCGGAGCAGCGGTGGCGGGGCGTACAGCGGTTCCTTGAACTCGTCGTAGAGGGATTGCGCGATGGCGGCGACGGTGTCGAGCCCGATGAGGTCGGCCAGCTTGAGCGGGCCCATGGGATGGGCGCAGCCCAGCTCCATGCCCGCGTCGATGTCGGCCGCGGTGGCGAAGCCGGATTCGGCCATCCGGACGGCCGAGAGGAGGTAGGGGATCAGGAGGGCGTTGACGACGAAGCCGGACCGGTCCTGGGAGCGGATCGCGGTCTTGCCCAGGGTGTCGTGGACGAAGGTCTCGACGGCGGTGGCGGTGTCCGCCGAGGTGTGCAGGGAGGTCACCACCTCCACCAGGGGGAGGACGGGAACGGGGTTGAAGAAGTGGAGGCCGATGACCCTGTCGGCGCGGCGGGTTGCCATGCCCAGACGCATGACGGGGATGGCGGAGGTGTTCGTGGCTAGGATCGCCCCCGGGTCCTCGACGATCTTGTCGAGTGCGGTGAAGACCTCGGTCTTGGCCTCGGGGTTCTCGGTCACCGCTTCGATGACGAGCTGCCGGTCGGCGAGGTAGTCCAGGTCGCCGGTGAACAGCAGCCGGGCCAGTGCGTCCTCGGCCGAGAGCCGGTCGAGCTTGCCGCGCTGCACCGCGCGCTCCAGTGACGTCGCGACGCGCTCACGGGCCGCACGGGCGGCGGTCGCGTCGGCCTCGGCGACGACCGTGTCCAGGCCGGCCCGGGCACAGACCTCGGCGATGCCCGCGCCCATCTGGCCTCCGCCGACGACGCCCACCCGCCGGATGGCGCCGGGCAGCAGGGGGCCGGGCTGCAGGGGGCCGCTCATGACCGCACCTGCGCGGCGGCGACGGTGCGGCGGACGAGGTGCCGGGAGTAGGCGTCCGGGGTGAAGAAGGCGGGCAAGTGCGTGGCCAGGGCGGTACGTTCGAACACCTCGCGGGCCTCCGCGGCCAGGGCGCCCGGGTCCTCCTCGGCCAACGCCGCGCACTCGGCGTCCAGCAGGCGGGTGACGGTGGCCCGGTCCACACTGCCGTGGCGGAGCCACTGCCAGATCTGGACGCGGGCGATCTCGGCGGTCGCGGCGTCCTCCATCAGCCCGTACAGGGCGACGGCGCCGCTGCCGCGCAGCCAGGCGTCGAAGTAGCGCAGTGCGACGGCGACGTTGACGCGCAGGCCCTCCGCGGTCGGGGGTGCGGCGATCCGCCGGACGGACAGCAGGTCGGCCGGTTCCACGTGGACGTCCTCGCGCGTGCGCTCCAGCTGGTGGGGCCGCTCGCCCAGGACGCCGTCGAAGACCTCGCGGCAGACGGGAACCAGCCCGGGGTGGGCGACCCAGGAGCCGTCGAAGCCGTCCTCGGCCTCGCGTTCCTTGTCGAGGCGGATCTCGGCGAGGGCGGCGGCGTTGGCCCCGGTGTCCCGGCTGGGGACGTGGGCGGCCATGCCGCCGATGGCGTGGGCGCCGCGCTTGTGGCAGGTGCGGACGAGGAGTTCGGTGTAGGCGCGCATGAACGGTGCGGTCATCGTGACCTTGGCCCGGTCCGGAAGATGGAAGTCCGTGCGGTGGCCGAAGGTCTTGATCAGGCTGAAGAGGTAGTCCCAGCGGCCGGCGTTCAACCCCGCGCTGTGCTCGCGCAGTTCGTGGAGGATCTCCTCCATCTCGAACGCGGCGGTGATCGTCTCGATGAGGACGGTGGCGCGGACGGTGCCGCGCGGGATGCCGAGCAGCTCCTGGGCGAGGAGGAACACGTCGTTCCACAGGCGGGCCTCGTAGCTGTTCTCCAGCTTGGGGAGGTAGAAGTACGGGCCGTGCCCGGCGTCGATCTGCCGCCTCGCGCAGTGGAAGAAGTACAGCCCGAAGTCGACGAGGGAGGCGGACACGGGGCGCCCGTCGATCTCCAGGTGTTCCTCGGTCAGGTGCCAGCCACGTGGCCGGACCATGATGGTCGCGACCTGCGCGCCGAGGCGGTACTCCTTGCCCTCGGGGGTGGTGAAGTCGATGCGCCGCTCGATGGCGTCGAGCAGGTTCAGCTGGCCGCCGATGACATTGTCCCAGGTGGGCGCTGTGGCGTCCTCGAAGTCCGCCATCCAGACGCGGGCACCGGAGTTGAGGGCGTTGACGGTCATGCGGCGCTCGGGGGGCCCGGTGATCTCCACCCTGCGGTCGGTGAGTCCGGGACCGGGGGGAGCGACCCGCCAGTCGGGGTCGTCGCGCACGGCACGGGTGGCGAGCGGGAAGGCGAGCGGCTTGCCGTCGGCCAGGTGGCCGGAGCGGCGGTGCCGCTCCTTGAGGATCTCCCGACGGCGGCCGGCGAAGGCCGCGTCGAGTCGGCCGATGAACTCCAGGGCCTGGGGGGTCAGGATCTCCTCATGGCGCTCACCCGGTGCGCCGAGAACCCGGACACTGCTGGTCAGGGGCTTCAGGGACATGCGGTTCTCCTCAGCGGGGCGGTGGGTGCCCGACGGGGACGGCCGGCGGGCACCCACCCGGAATCCGGTCGGCGGGGCCGTTCGAGGACGGGTTAGTGGAACTGCTCTTCCTCGGTGGAGCCGGCGAGCGCGGTGGTGGAGGAGGCCGGGTTGACGGCGGTGGAGACCAGGTCGAAGTACCCGGTGCCGACCTCGCGCTGGTGCTTCACGGCGGTGAACCCGTGCTCCTGGGCCGCGAATTCGCGCTCCTGGAGGTCGACGTAGGCGGTCATGCCGTGTTCGGCGTAGCCGCGGGCCAGGTCGAACATGCCGTGGTTGAGGGAGTGGAAGCCCGCCAGGGTGATGAACTGGAAGCGGTAGCCCATCGCGCCCAGCTCCCGCTGGAACTTGGCGATCTGGTCGTCGTCCAGCGCCGCCTTCCAGTTGAAGGAGGGGGAGCAGTTGTAGGCGAGCATCTGGTCCGGGTACTGCGCGTGGATCGCCTCGGCGAACTCGCGAGCCTGCGCCAGGTCCGGGGTGCCGGTCTCGACCCAGATGAGGTCGGCGTACGGGGCGTAGGCGAGACCGCGGGCGATGACCGGCGCCATGCCGTTCTGCACCCGGTAGAAGCCTTCCGCGGTGCGCTCACCCGTGACGAACTGGGCGTCGCGCTCGTCGACGTCACTCGTGATCAGGTTGGCGGCGAGGGCGTCCGTACGGGCGATGACCAGGGTCGGGGTGTCGGCGATGTCGGCGGCGAGGCGGGCCGCGTTGAGGGTGCGGATGTGCTGGGAGGTGGGGACGAGGACCTTGCCGCCGAGGTGGCCGCACTTCTTCTCGGAGGCCAGCTGGTCCTCGTAGTGGATGCCGGCCGCGCCCGCAGCGATCATCGCCTTGGTCAGTTCGAAGGCGTTGAGCGGGCCGCCGAAACCGGCCTCGGCGTCGGCGACGATCGGCGCCAGCCAGTCCGTCCCTCCGTCGGTCGAGCCCGTCGAGCCCGTCGAGCCACCCTCGGCGGTGGCGATCTGGTCGGCGCGCAGCAGCGCGTTGTTGATCCGACGGACCACCTGGGGAACGGAGTTGACCGGATACAGGCTCTGGTCCGGGTAGGTGTGGCCCGCCTGATTGGCGTCGGCCGCGACCTGCCAGCCCGAGAGGTAGATCGCCTGGAGGCCGGCCCTCACCTGCTGGACCGCCTGGCCGCCGGTCAGCGCGCCCAGGGCGTGGATGTAGTCCTGCTCGTGGAGCTGACGCCACAGCCGCTCGGCGCCGCGCCGGGCCAGGGTGTGCTCCTCGCGGACGCTGCCGGACAGCCGGACCACGTCCTCGGCGCTGTACGTCCGCTCGATCCCGGCCCAACGCGGGTCGGACGCCCAGCGCTGCTTCAACTGCTGGGCCGCTGCCGTCGTCGTGTTCGCCTCTGCCATGACCGTCACCGTTTCCGTGAGTCGCTTGGTCTGCCAATGCTCTCGTCAGCAGGACAAGGCATTGGCACTGTGTGCCTGAGCAAGGGGTTGCGGCCGCCGGGCCCACCCGTGGGCGGAACTGAGCAACGGTGCAGGGCAACCGCGTGCGAACCGCCGGGATCTCCGACGTCAGGGCGTGCATCGTGCCCCGACTGTGCGCCTCGGCCGCCGGGGTCCGGCGGGCCGCAGGACAGACTCTGGCAGTGGCACGCAGTGCCCTCAAGAAGGGACGTATGCCAAGTTCTGCGAATCTTCCCGGGCGTTTTTGCCAAGGTTGCAAAGGTCGGCATCGGTGATGTCGCGCGTACGCTGAACCCGACCTAGGGGCGGAGGAGTCCGGTGAGCAAGACGTACGCGGGGGCGCGGCTTCGGCGGCTGCGTGAGGAACGCCGGATGAGCCAGGCGGAGCTGGCCCGGGTCCTCGGCATCTCGCCGAGCTACCTCAACCAGATGGAGCACGACTCGCGTCCGCTCACCGTCCCGGTGCTGTTGCGGCTGACGGAGGCCTTCGGCGTCGACCCCGGCTTCTTCTCGGAGCGCGACACCGGCCGGCTCGTGGCCGACCTGCGCGAGGCGCTCGCCGCGGAGGTCGCCGAGGCCCGTGTCTCCCCCTCCGACCTGGCCGAACTCGCCACGCGGATGCCCGCCGTCGCCTCCGTCCTGCTGGATCTGGGCCGGCGCGGCCAACTCCTCGCCGAGCGGCTGGCGCAGACGCCGGACGGCCGCGACGGCGGGCCCGCGGCGCCGCGCTCGCCGCACGAGGAGATCCGCGAGTTCTTCTACCGACGGCAGAACTACCTCCACGACACCGACCTCGCCGCGGAGGGCCTGGCCCAGGAGATCGGCATCCGGCCCGGGGACGTCGTCCGTGTGCTCTGCGCACGCCTCGCGGACCGCCACGGGGTCAGGCTGGCGGCCGGCTCCGACCGGCTGCACCACTTCGACGCGCGCGCACGGGTCCTGCACCTCTCCGGCCGGCTCCGCCCGGGGCAGCAGGCGTTCCGGATGGCCACCCAGCTCGCCCTGCTGGAGTACGGGGCCGACCTGGACCGGCTGGCCGCCGAGGACTTCGCCCCGGCCTCCCCGGCCCACGCCCTGGCCCGCATCGGCATCGCGAACTACTTCGCGGCCGCGCTGATCCTCCCGTACCGGGCCTTCCACACGGCCGCCGAGGAATTCCGCTACGACATCGAGCGACTCACGGACCACTTCGGCCTCGGCTACGAGACCGTCTGCCACCGCCTCAGCACCCTGCAACGGCCCAGGCTGCGCGGGGTGCCGTTCTCCTTCGTCCGGGTCGACCGGGCCGGCAACATGTCCAAGCGGCAGTCCGCGACCGGATTCCACTTCTCCCGCGCCGGCGGCACCTGCCCGCTGTGGAACGTGTACGAGGCCTTCGCCGCGCCCGGCCGCATCCACGTCCAGGTCGCCGCCATGCCCGACGGACAGCGCCACCTCTGGACCGCCCGCGCCGTCACCCGCCACCGCGGCGGCTGGGGCGAGCCCGGCAAGACGTTCGCGATCGGCCTCGGCTGCGAGATCCGCCACGCCGCGCGCCTGGTCTACTCCGACGGCCTCGACCTCGACAACGCGGCGGCGGCCACGCCCATCGGGATGGGCTGCCGCCTCTGTGAGCGCCTCGACTGCCCGCAGCGGGCCGTCCCGCCGCTCGGCCGGACCCTCGCCGTGGACGAGAACAGCAGCACTTTCATCCCGTACCCGGTCAGCGGGAGCTGACGGCTGCGGAGAGCACGTCGGGCCGCGGAGACCACGTCGGGCCGCGTTTTCACGTCAGGCCGCCCGGCTCCTCGCCTTCGATCCGGTCGACGATGATGACCGCCACGTCGTCCGCCAGGGCGTCCTGCGTGTGGCGGAGCAGTGCCTGGCGCAGACCTTCCAGGAACGCGTGCCGGGTGTGGCCGCGCATCGCCGTCATGGCCGCGGGCAGGTCGAAGAACGCGTTGTCGCCGTCGCGGGCCTCGATGACCCCGTCGGTGTGCAGCAGCAGCCGGTCCCCCGGCGCGAACGGATAGGTGTCCGTCCGCCCGGGCGGGCCGGTGATGAATTCCTCGAGACCGAGCGGCGGCAGCGGGGAGCTGGGCATCAGGGCCCGGACCGTGCCGTCGCGCATCAGCAGCGGCGGGGGATGGCCCCGGTTGATCACCTCGACGTCGGGGCCGTCCGGGATCTGGGCCACGAGCGCGGTGACGAAGCCCTCCAAGAGGGCGTCCTCGGTGCCGGCCAGGCCCGCGCCGACGCCCGCGCCCGCGATGGCGGCGTCCCGCCGCAGGGCCGCTCCGCAGTGGTTGATGACCTCCACCAGGTCGTCCTCGTAGTGCACGGACTCCCGGAACGCGCCGAGCACGACCGCGGCGGCCCGTACGGCGGGCAGTCCCTTGCCCCGGACGTCCCCGACGATCATGCGGACCCCGTACCGGGTCTGGACCGCGTCGTACAGGTCGCCGCCGATCTGCGCGCCCGTCTCGGCCGCCAGGTACATGCTGGCCGCCCGTACGGGGCCCAGCCGGTCCGGCACGGGCCGCAGCAGGACCTCCTGGGCCGCCGCAGCGATCCGGCGCACCTGGTTGAGCTCGTTCTCCCGGCGCGTGCGGACGGCGCGGCTCGTCATGAAGCTGGCCACCGACACCAGGAACAGGGCGAGGAAGTTCGTGTAGACCTGCTGTCCGCCCCAGGCGTGGTTGTGCGTGGCGGTGGTCACGCTGACCGCGACGGCCACCCCGGCCGCCGCGAGGGTGCCCTTCGGCCCCATCGTCACGGCCGCCAGCGCGGGTGTGGCGACCAGCAGGGGGCCGGTGTACACGACGTGGGCAGGCGTGAGCTCGACGAGGAGTACCAGCAGGGCGATCGCGAAGGGCACGCACTCCGCGAGGGCGAAGAGGACCTGGTGGTGGTGGCCGCCGGCTCCCGGTCCCGGGGGCGAGCGCACGGGCGCTCTCATGAGTCCAGCCTGCATCGCCCGGGCGTACGGCCGCCACTCATCGGCGCATCGCCCCCCAGAAGCGTCCGGCCGCCGGCCGGACCGGGTATGCATGCGGAAAACGGCGGGCCGCCCCCGCCGCCCCTGAGCCGTCTGGAGCGCCGCCCGCCCATGAGCACCGACCCCGCGGAGGTTCCCCGGGTCTCCCGCCGGGAATTCGACGCCCTCTTCGCCTCGGTCCGTACGTGGGGCCGCTGGGCCCCGGCCGACCGGGGCGCCTGGAACCGGGTCACCCCGGACCATGTGCGCCGGGCAGCCGCCCTGGTCCGGGACGGGACGACGGTGCCGCTGGGGCTGCCGTGGAACACCCGGCCGGGCCCCGACAACACCAAGCCCGCCCTGCACTACATGTCCGACCTCGGCGATGTGGAGCCCCCGGAGCCGACCACCCACAAGGACTTCCTCGCCGTCGACTACCACGGCAAGGGCGTCAGCCATCTCGACGCGCTGTCACACATCGCCTACCGGGGGCAGCTCTACGAGGGGCACCGGGCACGCGAGGTCATCGGCGCCGGCGGCGCCCGCTTCGGCTCGGTGGCGGCGCTGGGCCCGCTGGTCACCAAGGGCGTGCTCCTCGACCTGCCCGCCGTTCTGGGGACCGACTGGCTGGAGCCCGGGCAGGCGGTCCGCGCCCGTGACGTCCTCGCCGCCGAGCGGGCGCTGGGCGTCGGGATCGACGACGGGTGCGCGGTGCTCCTGCGCTCCGGCCGGTTCCGGCGCCGCCGCGAGCTGGGCCCGTGGGACGTGGACGCCGCCAGCGCGGGCTTCCACGTGGACGCGCTGCCGCTGCTGGCCGAGCGCGCGATCAGCCTGCTCGGCGCGGACGGGGACAGCGACGTACGGCCCTCCCCGGTCGAGGGCCTCCACTCCCCCGTCCACGCCCTCGCCGTCGCGGCCATGGGGGTGCCCCTGCTGGACAACCTGGACCTGGAGGCGCTGTCCGCCGCGTGCGCGACGGCGGGACGCTACGAGTTCATGATCGTCGTGACGCCCCTCAACGTCCCCGGCGGAACGGGATCGCCGGTCAATCCGGTCGCTCTCCTGTGAAGCGACAAATAGCCAGGAATATACTCGAAAGGCGCTGATTCAACATTCATCGCACGGCACCGCACGCACGCACGGACCAGAGCGATCATCCCGGTACGGCCGAGGGCCCGCGGGCCAGGGGAAGTGATGCAGATGGGGGTCACGGGAGAGCAGATCGGCCCCGCACGCTCCCGTGAGCGGTTCCTGGTGGGCGAGTCGGTCGAGACCGGGGTGCGCGGTCCGATCCTGAACTCGTGGCAGCGCTGCCGGCTGCTGGGACTGTCACCGGACCAGAGCGAGCTGCCGTACCGGGACGACTTCGATCCGGACAGCCGGCTCGTACGGGCGGCGCGGCCCGTCCTCGACCAGCTGCAGTCCCGGTTCTCCGGCAGCCAGATGAACATCTCGGTCGCCGACGCGAACGGCATGGTGCTGCAACGCCGGTTCGGCGATGCCTCCCTGGCCCACACCCTGGCCCCCATCCAGACCGTCCCCGGCTTCGTCTTCGCCGAGCGCTTCGCCGGGACCAACGGCATCGGCCTCGCGCTGGCCGAACGGGGCCCCATCCAGGTCTACGGCGCGGAGCACTTCGCCGAACGCGCCCAGCGCAACGCCTGCTGCGCCGTCCCCATCCGCGACCAGCTCAGCGGGCACATCGTGGGCGTGCTCTGCTTCGGGTACCCGCACGCCTACGAGCGCCCGGCCCTCCCCCTGCTGCTCGGCCGGGCGGCCGCGACCATCGAGCGGCGGCTGATGGAGCAGAGCTCGGCGCGCGAGCGCGGGCTGCTGCGCACGTACCTCGATGCCGAACGGCGCGCGCACACGGCCGGGGCCGCCGGGGACGGGCTCCACCTCGGGCCCGCCGTGCCGGCCGGCCCGGCCGGACTGGACCGGCTGGACGAACTGGCCGACCTCCAGCTGGACCCGCACGACCAGACAATCCTCAAGGAGAAGGCGACCGAGCTGATCTCCTCGGCCCGGCCGGGCGCCTTGGACGTGGTCCTTCCGCACGGCCGTGAGGCCACTCTGCTGAGTCACCCGGTCACGAGCGGCTCCGGCGTGGCGGGCATCGTCGTCGAGGCCGTACTCAGCGGCGGCACCCCGCCGGTCCACCACCTCCCCCTCTCGCCCCGCTCGGGACCGCCGCCGGCCGGAGCACCGGCCGCCGCACCGCCACCGCCTGGAACACCGGCCGCCGCGCCGCTGCCCGCCGGAGCGCCGGCCGACAGCGCGGCCCCCCGCCCCGGCACGGTCCGGGGCCTGGTGCTGGTCGGCGAGCCGGAGGTCGGGAAGTACGCCGTGGAGGCACGGCGCCGGCTGGAGCTGCTGGCCGAGGCCAGCAGCCGCGTCGGCACCACCCTGGACGTGAGCCGCACCGCGTGGGAGCTCGCCGAGATCGCGGTCCCGCGCCTGGCCGACTACGTCACCGTGGACCTGCCCGAGGCTGTACTGCGGGGCGACGAGTCCGCCCATCCCGAGGCCGAACTGCACCGCGCCGTGCGCCACGGCCTCCGCGCCGACAGCCCCTTCTTCCCAGTCGGACAGCACGTGGAACTCCAACCCGGATCCCCCCACATGCGTGCGCTGGTCGAAGGACAGGCGGTCCTGGAGGCCGAGTTCGACCCCGCGGCCGGCTGGATCACCGCGAACCCCGCGCACGCCCGGCACGCCCGGCGAATCATGGCGCACGGCGTGCACTCCCTCATCGTCGTCCCGCTGCTCGCCCGCGGCGTCCTGCTCGGCATCGCCGCCTTCTACCGCGCGCAGGACCCGGCCCCCTTCGGCGACGACGACGCCCGCCTGGCCCAGGAACTCGCGGCCCGCGCCGCCCTGTGCATCGACAACGCCCGCCGCTACACCCGGGAGCACACCCTCGCCCTGACCCTCCAGCGCAGCCTGCTCCCGCGCGGCCTGCCCGAGCAGGGCGCCGTCGAGGTCGCCCACCGCTACCTGCCCGCCGAAGCCGGAGTCGGCGGCGACTGGTTCGACGTCATCCCGCTGTCCGGCGCCCGGGTCGCCCTCCTGGTGGGCGACGTGGTGGGCCACGGCCTGCACGCCGCCGCCACCATGGGGCGGCTGCGGACCGCCGCACGCAACTTCGCCGAGCTGGAACTCGCCCCCGACGAGCTCCTCACCCACCTGGACAACCTCCTGGTGCGCCTGGACCGGGAGGAGGGCGACGACCCTGCCACGGGCAGCACCGGTTTCGTCGGCGCCACCTGCCTGTACGCCATCTACGACCCCACCTCGCGCCGGTGCACCATGGCCCGGGCCGGCCACCTGCCGCCCGCCCTGGTCGGACCCGACGGCAGCGTGAGCTTCCCGGACCTGCCCGCCGGGCCCCCGCTGGGCCTGGGCGGCCTGCCCTTCGAGACGGCCGAGATCGAGCTCCCCCAGGACAGCACGCTCATCCTCTACACCGACGGGCTCGTCGAGGACCGCCACCGCGACATCGACGTCGCCCTCGACCAGCTGCAGCGCGCCCTGGCCCACGCGGACCGCAGCCCCGAGGACACCTGCCAGGCCGTCATGGACGCCATGGCGCCCGAGCACCCCGCCGATGACATCGCCCTCCTCGTCGCCCGCACCCACACCCTGCCCGCCGACCGGATCGCCGCATGGGACCTGTCCGCCGATCCCGCGCGGGTCTCCGACATCCGCGCCGCCGCCACCCGGCAGCTGGCCCAATGGGGGCTGGAGGAGCTCTCGTTCGCCGCCGAGCTGCTGCTGAGCGAGCTGGTCACCAACGCCGTCCGCTACGGCACCGAGCCGATCCAGGTACGCCTGATCCACGACCGCGCCCTGATCTGCGAGGTCTCCGACGGCAGCAGCACCGCCCCGCACATGCGGCGGGCCGCCACCACGGACGAGGGCGGCCGGGGCCTGTTCCTCGTCGCGCAGCTGGCCCAGTCCTGGGGCACCCGTTACACCCACCGCGGCAAGGTCATCTGGGCCGAATGCGCCCTGGACGCGGCATAACAACCGTATGAGCCGGGTTTACCCCTTGACTGCCAGTAGCATCCTGCCTGTCCCACCCTCCCCAGAGGGGGATCCGAGGTCGGCCCCGGAGACGTCCGTGCATGACGCCCATGACCCTTCCGACACCTCGACGAGCCGCCCGCCCGGGCGCTCCGGCGGGGACCCGCTCGTGCGCATACGCGGTCTCGGCAAGCGGTTCGGCGGCACCGTCGCGCTGGACGCGGTCGACCTCGACCTCCACCGCGGCAGCGTGCTCGCCCTCCTCGGCCCCAACGGCGCCGGGAAGTCCACGCTCATCAAGGTGCTCGCCGGGGTCCACCAGGCCGACGAGGGCGAGGTGACGGTGGCCGGGCACCCGCTCGGGTCCGAAGCCGCCTCCGCCAAGATGTCGTTCATCCACCAGGACCTCGGCCTGGTCGAGTGGATGACGGTCGCCGAGAACATCGCCCTGGGGACGGGCTACCCGCGCCGCCACGGCCTCATCTCCTGGCGGCGGACCCGGGAACGCTGCGCCGAGGCCCTGCGGATCGTCGCCGGGCACCTGGACGCCGATGCCCGGATCGCGGACCTCGCGCCCGCCGAGCGTTCCCTGGTGGCCATCGCCCGCGCCCTCGCGCGCCGGGCGGAGCTCTTCGTCCTCGACGAGCCGACCGCCACGCTCCCCGCCGCGGACTGCGCCCGGCTCTTCGACGTGCTGCACACCCTGCGCGACCGGGGGCACGGCATTCTCTACGTCAGCCACCGGCTCGACGAGGTGTACCGGGTCGCCGACACGTTCGCCGTCCTGCGCGACGGCCGCCTGGTCAGCGGAGGGCCGCTCGAAGGGTACGGTCCCGCTCGCCTGGTCCGTGACATCGCGGGCGGCGTGCCGGCCGGCCGCGGGCCCGCCGCCGCCGTGCCCGCCGGCCGTCCTCCCGTACTGCGTCTCGACGCCGTGACGACGCAGCGCACCGCGCCCGTCAGCCTGGATCTGGCGCCCGGCGAGATCCTCGGCATGGTCGGGCTGACCGGCGCCGGCCACATGCACCTGGGCCGCGCCCTCGCCGGCGCGCTGCCGCTGCTCGGCGGACGGGCACTGCTCGACGGCCTGCCGTACCGCCCGCGCACCGTGGCCGCCGCCCTCGGCCGGGGAGTCGGCTTCGTGGCCGCCAACCGCCAGGAGGAGGGCTGCGCCCCCGATCTGACGGTCCGGGAGAACTTCCTGGCCAACCCCCGGGCGGCCGGCGTGCCGGCGTGGCGCTGGCTCGGTCCCCGGCGCGAGCGGCGTGAGGCGGCCGCCCTGATCGAACGGTTCTCGGTGCGCCCCCGCGACAGCGAGGTGCCCATCGCCACCCTGTCCGGCGGCCATCAGCAGAAGGTCGTCCTGGGCCGGTCGCTCCGCGCGCGGCTGCGGCTGCTGATCCTCGAAGAGCCGACCGCGAGCGTGGACGTCGGCGCCAAGGCGGCGATCCACCGGCTGCTCGACGAGGCGGCCGCCGAGGGCCTGGCGGTCCTGCTCGTGTCCACGGACTTCGAGGAGGTCGCGGACCTCTGTCACCGCGCGCTGGTCTTCGTACGCGGATCGGTGGCGGCCGAGCCGGCGGGCGCCGCCCTCACGTCCGCCGAACTCACCCGCGCCGCCTCGGCCATGCCCGCGATCACCGGAAGCACGACGGCCTCGTGACCCCCTGGTCCCCGCGCGGGCACGTCATCGGGAACTACGGCCTGCTGACCCTGACCGCCCTGCTGTTCCTGGTCTTCTCCGTGGCCCTGCCGGACACCTTCCCCACCCGGGACAACGTGTCCTCGATCCTGTCCAACCAGTCCATCCCCGCCCTCCTCGCACTCGGTGCGACGATCCCCATCGCCACCGGCAAGTTCGACCTGTCCATCGGCTACGGGCTGGGCCTGGCGCACGTCCTGGTGATGCACCTCATCGTCGAGGAGGGGACGCCGTGGCCGCTCGCCTGTCTCGCCGTCGTCCTCGGCGGGGCGCTGGTCGGCGCCCTGAACGGTGTCGTCGTCGAGTTCGCCCACATCGACTCCTTCATCGCGACGCTCGGCACCGGCAGCATCATGTACGCCCTCACCGGATGGCTCACCGACGGCAGCAGGATCGTGCCCGGCCCGGACGGCCTGCCGGCCTCCTTCACCGGCCTCTACGACGCCCGGTTCCTCGGTCTGCCGGTGCCCGCCTTCTACGTCCTCGCCGCCGTCGTCGTCCTCTGGGTGGTGCTGGAACGGCTGCCGTTCGGCCGGTACCTGTACGTCGTCGGCTCCAACCCCCGCGCCGCCGGCATCATCGGCATCCCCACCCGCAGGTACTCCGTCTACGCCTTCGCCGGATCGGGCCTGGTCGTGGGCATCGCAGGGGTCCTGCTCGCCGCGCAGCAGCAGGTCGGCAACCCGAGTGTCGGCCTGGACTACCTGCTGCCCGCCTTCGTCGGCGCACTGCTCGGCTCCACCACGATCAAGCCCGGCCGCGCCAACGCGCTCGGCACCCTCGTGGCCGTCAGCGTGCTCGCCGTCGGGCTCGCCGGAATCGGCCAGCTCGGCGCCCAGTTCTGGGCCACCCCGCTGTTCAACGGAGGCACGCTGCTGCTGGCGGTCGGCCTGGCGGGCTACGCGGCCAGGCGGCGGCTGCGCACGCGGGCCACGGCGGACCGGCACCCGCCCGACGAACCACCCGAACCGCCCGGGCCGTCGGCGGCGGCCGCAGCCGACGCCCGGTAGACCTCCAGCGCACCCCCGGTCAGGAGCACTGTGTACCCGAACCGCACCAGCGTCCTCGCGGCCGCGGCCCTGTGGGCGGCCGCCGCCACCCTCCTCGCGGGCTGCGGAGGCGGCTCGTCGCAGCCGCCTGCCGCGGCCTCGCCCTCGACGGCCGGCTGCCCGGCGGTACTCGCGCAGGCGAAGGAGGCCGTCGGGCGGGCCGAGCGTACGGACGACTCCTGGAACGGCCCCACGACCGGCCCCGTGGCGGTTCCCGACAAGACCGTCGTCTACGTTGCCCAGACCATGACCAACCCCGGTGTCGCCGGAGTCGCCAAGGGCGTCCGGGAAGCCGCGGCGGCCATCGGCTGGCAGGTCCGGGTGATCGACGGGGAGGGCACCCCGGCGGGCATCCAGGCCGCCCTCAGCCAGGCGGTCACCCTCAAGCCCTCGGGCATCGTCATCGGCGGCTTCGATCCCCTGCTCACGGCGCAGCAGACGGCCCGGGCAGCGGCGGCGGACATTCCGCTGATCGGCTGGCACGCGGTCGGCGCCCCCGGACCCAGTACGAATCCCCGGCTCTTCACCAACATCACCACGAAGGTGGAAGAGGTCGCGAGGGTCAGCGCGGACTGGGTCATCGCCCGGTCCGACGGCCACGCCGGGGTCGTCGTCTTCACCGACGACTCCATCCCGTTCGCCCGCAACAAGGCCGAGCTGATCAAACGGCAGCTCGCGGCCTGCCCCGCGGTGACGCTGCTGGCGACCGAGAACATCCCCATCCCGGACGCGAGCCAGCGCACCCCGCAGCAGGTCTCCTCCCTGGTGTCCCGCTTCCGGGACCGGTGGACCCACTCCGTCGCGATCAACGACCTCTACTTCGCCGACGCGGCTCCGGCGCTGCGTGCCGCCGGGCGCCCCGGCGGGGGACCGCCCTTCAACATCGGCGCGGGCGACGGCGATCCCTCCGCCTTCCAGCGCATCAACAGCCGCGGGTTCCAGGCCGCCACCGTCCCCGAACCGCTGGCCCAGCAGGGCTGGCAGATCATCGACGAGTTCAACCGCGCCTTCGCCGGCCGCCCCGCCAGCGGCTACGTCGCACCCGTTCACGTGGTGACGGCAGAGAACAGCGGCGGGGCCACGTCCTGGGACCCGCGGGGCTACCGCGAGGCGTACCAGAGGGTCTGGCGCGGTGAGTGACCCGGAGCCCGAGGCAGCCGCTTGGGGTACTGCGGGTCACTCAGCCGGACTCCCGGTCGTCGTCTGAGGCCAGTGTCGAGGCGAGTCGTCCGAGCAGGTGCGCGAGCTGTGTTCGCTCGTCCTCGCCGAGCCCGGCGAGGAGTCGGCGCTGGTTGTCCAGGTGGACGGCGATGAGTTCGTCGGTCAGTGCGAGGCCCTCGGCGGTGAGGGTGATGAGGCGTCCGCGCGAGTCGGTGTCGGCGACGGCCCTGCCGACCAGGCCGCGGGCTTGGAGCCGGTCGACCCGCTTGGTCACCGCGCCGGTGGTGACCAGGACGGTGCGGCTGAGTTCGCCCGCGGAGAGGGTGTAGGGCGATCCGGCACGGCGGAGCGCGGCGAGCACGTCGAAGTCGCCGTTGCCCAGACCCGCCGCGGCGAACGGCGGGCGCAGTCGCCGGTCCAGCGTGTCCGTGAGCGTGAAGAGCCGGCCGATGACGAGCATCGGTGTCGCATCGAGGTCGGGGCGCTCGTGGGCCCACTGTTCGGTGATGGCGGCGATCGCGTCTGGCTCCGTGGGTTCCATGGGTTCCATTCTATCTTCCATGGAAGATAGAATGCCTTCCGTGGAAGATAAATCTGCTGCCCAGCTCCCGGTGACGGTCGACTGCTTCTTCGACCCCGCCTGCCCCTACGCCTGGATCACCTCCCGGTGGCTGCTCGAGGTGGAACGACTCCAGCCGATCGATCTGCGCTTCCGGATCATGAGCCTGTCCGTACTCAACGAGGACCGCGAACTCGAGCCCTGGTACCGCGAGTTCAACGACCGCGCCTGGGGCCCGGCCCGGGTGTGCGCGGCCGCCGAAGCCCTGCACGGCAACGCGATCCTGCGCGACCTCTACACCGCACTCGGCAACCGCATCCACGGAGAACGCAACAAGGACTACGACGCGGTCATCACCCAGGCCCTCGACGAACTGGGGCTGCCGCCGTCCCTCGCCAAGGCCGCGTACGGCGACGAGTTCGACGCCGCCTTGCGCGCCAGCCATCTGGCCGGGCAGGAAGCGGTCGGCGAGGAGGCCGGCACGCCCGTCGTCACCGTGGACGGCGCGGCCTTCTTCGGCCCGGTCCTCACCTCCGTCCCCCGGGCGGAACAGGCGATCCGGCTGTTCCAGGCCGTGCGGACCCTGGCGGGGATGGACGATTTCGCCGAGCTGAAGCGTGGACGCGGTGCGCTCGACGTCGACTGAGCCCCCCATACGCACCCATCGGCGCTTCATCACCGCCAGCCTCGTCGACTCGGTCGGCGACGGCATCTACGTGCCCTTGACGATGCTGTTCATCCACTCGCTCACCGGGCTTTCGCTGACCTCGGTCGGCGCGGGCCTGACGGTCGCCGGGCTGTGCGCGCTGGCGTTCATGCCCGTGACGGGCGTCCTCATCGACCGGTTCGGCGGCCGGCGCGTGTTCATCGGCGCACTGGCGCTGCGGGTGGCCGGATTCGCCGCGTATCCCTTCGCCGACTCCCATCCCGCGTTCCTCGCGGTCGCCCTGGTCGTCGCGGTGGGGATGTGGGCCTCCTCGCCCAGCCAGCAGGCGCTCATCGGCGATATCGCCGAAGGCACCGAGCGCGACCGGCTACTGGCCTGGAACCGCAGCCTCCGCAATGCCGGCATGGGAGTGGGCAGCCTGGCGGCGGGAGGCATGCTCGCCTTCAACGGCAGTACCGGCTTCATCGCCGTCTCGGCGGTCCTGGCCTCGGTCTTCGCTGTCGCCGCGGTCCTGGTCGGCCGGGTCCCGGCGGCCCGCATCAGCGCAGTCAGGCCGGCCGAAGGCCGTGACGGGTTCCGGGCAGTGCTCGCCGACCGCCCCTACCTGCTCATCACAGCGGCCAATTTCCTCATCGCCTTCGGCTACACCGCCCAGGCCATGGCCCTGCCGGTCTTCCTCACCCGCGACGTCGGGCTCCCCGACGTCCTGGCCGGGGCCGTGTTCGCGGTCAACACCGCGATCGTCGCCGCGCTCGGCGTGCCGGTCGCCCGCCTGACCCTGCGCGGCAGGCGTACCCGCGGGGCCGCGCTCGGCGCGGTCGTCTTCGCGCTCTCCTTCGCCGCCTTCGCCGCCCTGCCCCGGCTCGCCGGCGGTTCCACCGCCTTCGTCGCCGTCCTGGCCGTCGCGGTGCTCTACACCGCAGGCGAGCTGGTCCACTCCGGGCCCGCGCAGAGCCTGTCGGTCCAGGCCGCTCCCGACCACCTGCGCGGCCGGTACCTGTCGGTCTACCAGCTGTCCTGGTCCCTCTGCCGTACCATCGCGCCGCTCCTGCTCGGGTTCCTCCTGGAGGCCGGGCCATGGCGGTTGTGGACTGTCCTGGCGGTGATGGTCCTGGCCGGCGCGGCGGTCCTGCTGCTGGCCGAGCGCAAGCTGCCGGCGCACGTCCTCGGCACGCGCGAAGTCGCCGGTACCGCTCCCCAGCAGGTCACGACCTGACGGCCGAAGGCTTGTACGACCTGCGTGACGCGGTCCTGCGGATGCACGCGGCCTGTAGGAGTGTCAGGCTCTTCTTGGCGCTCCTGTCTGCGCCCACATTCGCGCACTTGGCCCCGGAACCGTCAGCGGAGAGCAGCCATGAGCGATTTCCTGGTGAACACCACCAACACCGGCAGGCAGTTTCAGCCGTCCGTCGAGTCCTTCTCCGGCGCGCGGTACCAGGCCGTATGGTCGGACGGCAGTGACGCGAGCGTCAAAGCTCAGAAACTGTCGACGAGCGGCACGAGGATCGGTGAGGAATTCCGGATCGACACACCGGTGGTGCCGGACGGCAACACGAACCGGCAGTGGCCGGCGCTCGAAGCGGCCGGATTCGGTTCGTTCGCCGCGTGGATCGAGCAGCCCTTCAACAATCCGCCGCCCAACCCGCGGCTCGTCCTGCAGAGGTTCTCCGGCGCGAATCCGGTCGGGGCGCCCGTCCAGGTCAACACAGGCGACATCGACCCGACGCAGCGGCCGTCCGTCACCCGCATGGTCGACGGAGGGTGCGTCGTCGTCTGGGCGGGCGCCCGCATGGACCAGCGCATCCGGGCTCAGCGTTTCAACGCCGAGGGCGCGAAGAAGGGCTCCGAGATCGCCGTCAACACCACCGAGGGATTCCACGTGAAGCCGGCGGTGACGGTTCTGAAGGACGGGGACTTCGTCGTCGCCTGGACGGTGGACCCCTCGGCCATCGGCGGCGGACGGCTCACCTACCGGGTCTTCACCTTCGAGGGACAGCCGCAGGGTGGTGAAGTCCTGCCGAACGTCGGGGGATTCCAAGGCGTGAACGCCATCACGCTGCTCGACAACGGCAGATTCGTCGTCGCCCACATCGAGGCGATCCAGCCCAGCGATCTCGGCGTCTCGCAGACCACCGTCCAGGCCAGCGTTTTCAGCCCGGCCGGAAACGGATCGGTCATCACCAGCGTCACCGCAGGCAGCCCCCGGGACTTCAACCGCTCGGCGCCGGCCCTCACGCCTCTGCCGGGCGGACGCTTCCTGCTCGCCTGGGTGGAGAAGAGCGCCGTCACCTTCTCCACCGTCCCCCAGGTCAAGGCGATGATGTGCTCGGACTCGCAGCTCTCCCTCGGCCCCCCGGTCCAGGTCAGCTCGGGGACGGCGGGAAACCGTTTCCACACGTGCGCCGCGGCCGCCTTCGGCGACGGCGCCGAGAGCGTCCTCCTTGCCTGGACGGACCAAGACGGAGACGGGGACGTCACCGTACGCGGCCGCACCTTCCAGGTCGCTGCGGACCAACTCGTCTAGTGCTGTGGCCGGAAAGGTTTGCCGGGTCGCGGCGTCCGGTGCGGTACATCGCAAGGCGGAGGGCCGCGGCTCGTACTGGACGTACCAGCGCGGTCCGACAACGCGGCGAGGTGCCGTGCCGGGGGCCGCGACCCGGTGAACCTTTCCGGTCACAGCACTAGCCGGTCGCCGCTTCGATATTGCGGGTCATGCGTTCCAGGACGAGGACGGCCGTGCGGTACTCGTCCTGGGAGATCCCGGTCGCGGACAGGGCACGGAACGCGTCGACGCGGTCGGCGACATCGGGCAGGCGCCGGCGGCCGCCGGGCGTGAGCGCGAGCCGATCCGGCGCGGGACGGGTTGCCCAGCCATCGGCGAGCACGACGTCCATGGCTTCGGTCAGCGTGGGCATGTCGGCATCGACGGCGAGGGTCGACAGGATGTGGGCGTCGGTGGCCTCGCCGTCGTCATGGATGACCTTGAGGATCTGCCAGGCGATTCGGGTGAGGCCGAACTCCGCGAGCATGTCGTTCATGGAGCGGGTCAGCGCCTGGTCGGTGCGGTTGAGCCAGTATCCGATGGGCTTCATGGGGGTGTTCTCCAGGGGTGGGGTGTCAGTGGTGCGCGGCGGCGGTGGGCAGGATGGCCCGCCAGTCCTGGCGGTTCGCCCAGTCGGCGAAGCCGTGCCAGCCGACTTCGGGGTAGTCGCGGCGCAGTGCGGCGACGTCGATGTCGAGGCCTGAGGTGGTGAAGTACTCGAACATGGCGGCCAGGTCGGTGGACCGGGTGCGTACGTAAGCGAGCGGCACCTCCTCGTAGGAGAGGGGACGGCCCATGGCGGCGGCGAGGATGTCCGCCATCTCGCCGGGAGTTCGCTCGTCGGAAGCGATGTCGATGCGCTGCCCGGCGAACTCGTCGCGGCGCTGAAGGACGAGTGCGGCGAACGCGCCGATGTCTTCGGCGGGGATGAGGGTGAGCGGGCAGCCGACCGGCATGGGCCAGGCGAACGTGCCGTCGCGCAGCCCGTCGAGGGTCCAGCCGCTGGTGTAGTTGTCCATGAACGCCGCCGGAGCGATCACCGTCCACGGCACGCCGGAGGCGCGCAGGTGCTGTTCGATCAGGCGCTTGCTCTCGTAGTGCGGGACGCCGGTGTCGCGGTCGGCGTGAGCGGCAGAGGTGAACACGACGTGCCCGAGGCCTGCGGCCACCGCGGCGTCGACGAGGTCCTTGCCCTGCCGGGTCTCGGTCGCGGTGTCGGTTTCGAACGTGGTGACGGCGAAGAGGGAGTCGGCGCCGGCGAGGGCGGCGTCGAGGGAGGGGCGGTCGTCGAAGTCGGCGTGGTGCACCTCGGCGCCGAGGTCGCGCAGGGTTTCGGCGGCGGGCGAGTCGACGTGGCGGGTGAGGGCGCGCACCCGGTGGCCGGCGGTGAGCAGGCTGCGGGCGGTGGCTCCGCCCTGGGCTCCGGTGGCTCCGGTGACGGCGACGGTGAGCATGGTTCTCCTTTAGGCACTTTCGCTGCGTTGCGCAGTTACTGCGCTACACAGGAGACTAGAGGAGATCGCTGCGTCGCGCAGCAAAAAGGAAGGTGGCCCACGTCACACACGGCTCGGCCCGAGAAGGCCCAGCCGTGGACAGGAGCGGAAGAGGAGCGGGAGAGGACGAGGGAACCGCCATACGTGGCGCGTTGCCGCCTCGGGAAGGGCTTGCCCGTCTACAGCGGGCGATGAGGGCAAGAGGGAAAACCCACCCCTTGCCACTTTCAACTTATAGCGCACTGGGGGGCTTGCGGCAAGGCCCCGGTCGTACCGCAGAATCGCTCGTCGAGGCCGGAAACTGCGGAAGTGGGAGATTCACAAAGTGCGTGTGTGGGTGTGGACTTACGGGTCGTGCGGTGACGTCGAGCCGGTGGTGGGACGCGTGCCGCGGTTGCGGGCACTCGGCGTCGAGGCGCAGGTGTGCCCCTCGGCGGACTTCACGGGCGCGACCTCGGACTGGAGCTGATGGACATGAACTCCCTGACCACCAGCGCGTTCGGCCTTCCCGAACACCTCTCCCCCAAGGCCGACCCGGCACTGATCGACGGCGACGAGCGGCACTTCGCGGCCATCGCGGAGAGTCTTGCGCAGGCGATCGCCGAAGTGTCCGACCGCCTCGATGCCGAGCGCCTGTCGCCCGGCGGCATCGGCCGGGAGGCGATGGACCGGGACCTGGAGATCCACCGGCTGACGGGGCGTCTGCGCGCCTTGCGCCGCTTCGGTTTGGACCTGTGCCTCGGACGCATCGTCGGTGCGGACGACCCCGAACCCGTGTACATCGGACGACTCGGCCTCACCGACAGCTCGGGGCGCCGGCTGCTGCTCGACTGGCGCTCCCCCGCGGCCGAGCCGTTCTTCGCAGCGACCCACGCCAACCCGATGGGGCTGGCGAGCCGCCGCCGGTACCGCTGGACCCGCGGCCGGATCACCGACTACTGGGACGAGGTGTTCACCGCCGACGGGCTCGAAGGGCACGCCGCGCTCGACGACCAGTCCGCCTTCATCGCCAGCCTGGGCAGCAACCGCTCGTCCCGGATGCGAGACGTGCTCGGCACCATCCAGGCCGACCAGGACGCGATCATCCGTGCGGGATCGCGCGGCGCTCTCGTCGTCGACGGCGGCCCGGGTACGGGCAAGACCGTCGTCGCCCTGCACCGAACTGCCCACCTCCTCTACTCCGATCCTCGCCTCGGTCACCGTCGGGGCGGCGTGCTGTTCGTCGGTCCGCACCGGCCCTACCTGGACTACGTCGCCGACGTCCTCCCCAGCCTCGGAGAGGAGGGCGTGCAGACCTGCACCGTGCGGGACCTCGTCGCGGAGGGGGCCGGGGCAGCGGTCGAGCGCGACCCGGACGTGGCCCTCCTGAAGTCGTCCGCGGACATGGTGAAGGCCATCGAGCCGGCCGTCGGCATCTACGAAGAGCCGCCCGCCAAGGGGATGATGGTCGAGACCCACTGGTCCGACATCTGGCTGAGCGCCGACGACTGGGCCGTGGCCTTCAAGGCACCGGATCCGGGTACTCCGCACAACGAGGCGCGCGATCAGATCTGGGAGGAACTGGTCACGATCCTGCTGGACAAGCACGACGACGACGAGGTCTCGCCCGACCTGTTCCGCAGGTCGCTGCGGCAGAACAGGGAGCTGGTCACGGCCCTGGACCGCGCGTGGCCGATGCTCGAAGCGACTGACCTCGTCGGAGATCTCTGGTCGGTCCCCGCCTACCTGCGCAAGTGCGCTCCCTGGCTCAGCCGCGACGAGGTTCAGAAGCTCCAGCGCGAGGACGCCCAGGCCTGGACGGTGTCCGACCTGCCGCTCCTGGACGCGGCACGGCAGCGCCTCGGCGACCCGGAGGCGTCACTGCGCACGCGTCGGCACAACGCCTCCGTCGCCGCCGAACGCGAGCGCATGGCCGGCGTCATCGACAGCGTGATCGCGGCCGATGCCGACGGTGAAGGTGCGGTGACGATGCTGCGGGGCAAGGACCTGCAGGACAGCCTGATCGACGAGACCGCACTGCCCACCGCCGACCGGGACCTGCTCGCCGGCCCGTTCGCGCACATCGTCGTGGACGAGGCTCAGGAACTGACCGACGCGGAGTGGCAGATGCTGCTGCTCCGCTGCCCGTCCCGGAGCTTCACCATCGTCGGTGACCGCGCCCAGACCAGGCACGGGTTCACCGAGTCGTGGCAGGAACGGCTCGAGCGGGTCGGGTTCGACCGGATCGACCTGGCTTCCCTGAGCATCAACTACCGGACTCCTGAAGAGGTCATGGCGCAAGCCGAGCCGGTCATCCGAGCCGTGCTCCCGGACGCCAATGTGCCGACCTCGATCCGCAGCAGCGGCGTCCCCGTCGTCCACGGGTCCGTCTCGGACCTGGACTCGACCCTCGACACCTGGCTCGCGGCACACGCCGAGGGGATCGCCTGTGTCATCGGCACGGGTGCCATCGACGGTGACAGGTTCCGTACGACGTCCCGCGTGCGGTCGCTGACCCCGGCCCTGTCGAAGGGGCTCGAGTTCGACCTGGTCGTCCTCATCGACCCGGAGTCGTTCGGCGAGGGCGTCGCAGGCGCCGTAGACCGCTATGTCGCGATGACCCGAGCGACCCGGCAACTCGTCATCCTCACGAGCTCCTGACATGGGCCCGGGGACACAACAAGAAAAGGGGGGGGGGGGGGGGGGGGGGGGGGGGGGGGGGGGGGGGGGGGGGGGGGGAGGGGGGGGGAGGGACG